>NZ_JBHVUS010000001.1:224897-564636 GCF_042884005.1 Kitasatospora sp. NPDC058162 | reverse complement strand
CCGTGACTCCGGTCAATACGGCCGTCGTGACGGGTGGGCCGGATCCGGGTACGCCGACGCATACGGCGGTCGCCTCGCCGAGTTCCTCGCCGTCGGCGCGGGCCCGGTTGAGCGTGGCCAAGGTCCTGGTGACCGACCCGGTCGTGGCCGGGGGGCCGATCGAGTGGCGGGTGACCGTGACCAACCACGGTCCCTCCGTGGCGCGTGGCGTCGTGGTGACGGACCAGGTGCCCGCGGGCGTGAGCGGTGCCTCGATGAGCGCGGAGGACGGTGGAGTCTGCCCGATCAGCGATGGCAGGGCGACTTGCCCAGCGGTGGGGATCCAGGTCGGTGAGACCCGGACCTGGACGCTGGTCGGCACGCTCGATGCCGGTGCGACCGTGACTCCGGTCAATACGGCCGTCGTGACGGGTGGGCCGGATCCGGGTACGCCGACGCATACGGCGGTCGCCTCGCCGAGTTCCTCGCCGTCGGCGCAGGCCCGGCTGAGCGTGGCCAAGGTGCTGCTGACCTCCCCGGTGGTCGCCGGGCAGCAGATCCGGTGGCGGGTGACCGTGACCAACGACGGGCCCTCGCTGGCACGCAATGTGGTCGTCACCGACCGGGTGCCCGCAGGGGTGAACGACGCGTCGATGACGGCTGACGCGGACGGGACGTCGTGCCCGGTCGCGGACGGGACGGCGACCTGTCCGGCCGTGGAGATCCCGGTCGGCGCCACGGTGGCCTGGACGCTGAGCGGCACGCTGGACCCGAACGCCACGGCCGTCCCGGTCAACACGGCGGTGGTGACGGGTGGTCCGGATCCGTCGGCGACGGCGCACACCGCGGTGGCGACGCCGACCGAGCCGATCACCGTGTTGCACGACCTGCTGCTCACCAAGCAGGCCAGCCCGGAGAACCCGAAGGTCGGTGACACCGTCACGTACACCGTGACGGCCACCAACCGGGCCAGCGGCACGTACCTCGGCGCCGTCGTCACCGACGACCTCTCCGGGGTGCTGGACGGGGCGGTGTACGGTTCCGACGCCCGTGCCAGCAGCGGGCGGACGGACTACGCCGCGCCGCGGCTGACGTGGACGCTGGACATCCGGCCCGGTGCGACGGAGACGCTCACGTACACCGTCACGGTGAAGGCGGACGCGGGCGGGCGGACGCTGGTCAACCGGCTGACCGCCGACGGCTCCAACTGCTCGGACGGCAAAGGCAACGGCAACGGCACCGGCAACTGCTCGACCAGCACCACCGTCCGGAACACGCCGAGCCCGAGCCCGAGCCCGACCCCGAGTCCGAGCCCGAGCCCGACGACCAAGCCCCCGCTGCCGCCCACGGGCAGTGGGAACCCGGTGCCGGCGCTGCTGGTCACGCTGGTGTTCCTGGTGCTCGGCAGCAGCCTGATCGCGGCCCGGCGCGACCGGCGCTCCCGCCGCTGACCCGCGGGCACCGTCGGGCGGCCGGTTCGGCCGGCCGCCCGACGGTGCGGGGTGTTGACGGTGGTGGTGTGACTTACGGGAGGGTCCAGCGCTGGTTGGCGCCGGCGTTGCAGTCCCAGATCTCCAGGCGGGTGCCGTTGGTGGTGGCGAGGCCCGGGTCGTCGAGGCAGCGGCCGGACTGGGTGCTCTTGAGGGTGCCGTCGGGCTGGGGTGTCCACTGCTGGTTGGGGCCGGCGTTGCAGTCCCACAGTTCGACCGGGGTGCCGTTGGCGGAGGCGCCGCCGGTGACGTCGAGGCACTTGCCGTCGTGGGTGAGGGTGCCGTTGGACCAGGTCCACACCTGGGCTGCGCCGCCGTTGCAGTCCCAGAGCTGGACGGCGGTGCCGTTGGCGGTGGAGTCGCCGTTGTCGTCGACGCACTTGCCGGTCAGGGCGGAGGTGATCGGGCCGGTGTGGGTGGTCGGGGTGCCGGGGGTGAGGGCGAAGTCGTCGAACTGGTCGGTCCGGTAGCCGGTCACGCCGAGGCCGGCCTGGCCGTTGGTGAAGGAGGCGTCGGTCGCGCTGCCCACGGTGGCGCCGTCGATGCCGGCGGTGAGGGTGGTGCCCTGCATCGACAGGGTGACGGTGTGCCAGCTGCCGGTGCCCGGCGCCGTGACGGTGCCGCTCGCCAGGGTGGTGAAGTTCCAGCTGGTGTCGCTCTTGTCGATGGACCAGGCGCCGGTGTCGCTGAAGCGCAGGTGGTAGGCGTTCAGGCCGTTGTTGTTGCGGCCCTGCTGGTTGACCCGGCCCAGGAGTTCGACGCTGCCCGACTGTTCGAAGAGGGTGTCGGCGCTGACGGTGTAGTTGGACCAGCTGCCGTCGCCCATGATCGTGTACGGGGCGTCGTAGGGCTCGTTGGTCCAGCGGATCGGCTCGGTCGGGGCCATCTGGCGCAGGCAGCTGCCGTTTCGGCCGCCGCCGCAGGGGACGGTCCGGAAGGCGCCGTTCATGTCGGTGAAGTACTTCGGCGAGGTGGTGGTGGCGGCCGTCTCGAAGTCGTCCGCGTAGGGCAGGCCCATCGGTGCGGTGGGCGGCGGGGTGGCGGTGCCCTTGCCTTGGCCGGTGGTGGTGGTCACGGTGTAGACGTGGCCGGGCTGGAGGGTGAGGGTGTACGCGCCGCCCTGCGGGGTGACGTCCTGGGCGTGGACGAACCAGTCGGCGGGGTTGCCGGAGCTCAGGTCGGTGGACCAGACGTGGACCTGCCCGGTGGACAGCCCGCCGGTGACGGTGAAGCTCGCGGTCTGGGCGGCGCCGGCGTCCATGGTCTCGATGACGGTGCTGTAGTCGCGGTTGTTCGGCGACTTGAGCGTGACGTAGCTGCCGTTGGTGCGGGCGCCGCCGAGGTAGCCGCTCGCGGAGTCGATGTAGTGCCAGCCGGGCTGGGTGAACTGGGCGGTGTGCGCGGTGACCCAGGTGGTCTTGCCGATCGAGTAGTGGCCGGACCACGGCTGGTTCGCGATCGACATGCCGTCGGTGGAGAAGTACAGGTTGGGGTAGAGCGCGGCGATGACCGGCCAGTTGATGAAGGAGGTCATCCGGCCGTCGAGGTAGTCGCGGTTGATCCCGCGCGCGACCGCGCCCGCTCCGTCGTTGGCGTCCTCGGAGCCGTTCTCGCTGGCCCAGAGCGGCTTGCCGAGCGCCTGGGCGGCGGGGGTGCTGGGGCAGCTGCTGAAGTTGCTCATGTACCCGCAGGGGTAGTGCACGCCGACGACGTCGACGGCGTTCTTGAACGCCGGGTCGGTGGCCATGGCGTCGGCCACGGCCCAGGTGTCGTCGGCGGCGACGACCTTGGTGGCGCCGTAACCGTGGGAGACCAGCGCGCTCTTGAGGTTCTCGTACCAGCCGGCGTTGAAGCTGCGTTCGTTCCAGCCGCCGAGGTAGGAGACGTTGAGGTGGTGCTGGGCCGCGCAGCCCATCCAGTCCATCAGGTAGTCGACGGTGTCCTGGGACCAGAAGCTGCCGCCGCTGCCGGTGTTGCCGATCCAGCCGGGGGCGCCCCAGGTCAGGCCGTAGAACGTGATCTTCGGGTTGCGGGCCATCGCCTGTTCGGCGAGCCACCACTCGTAGCCCTGGTTGCAGTCGACGGTGCCCTTGGTGTGCTCGATGCTGGGCTCGGCGCCGTCGGTGGAGTTGGTGTCGCCGCCGATCTCCAGTTTCAGCACCTGCAGGGAGGCGCCGTAGCCGGGCTTGAACAGGTAGTCCAGCAACTGGCTGCGCTGGGGCTCCGGATAGTCGACCAGCAGGCGGGAGTTGCCGCCGCCGCCGGAGATCGCGCCGACCCCGTCGAAGGTGAGGCCGGGCTTGGCGCCGTCGACGGTGACGGCGGTGTGGACGGCGGCGGTGGCGGCGCCGGCGGTGGACGGGGTGGTCAGGCCGCCGAGCGCGCCGAGCAGCAGGGCTGCGGCGCCGAGGGCGGTGCGGAGTTTCGTGGGCAGGTGTCTGCTGCGCATGGACGTCCTCAGGGGGGTGGGGGTGGGGGACGGGCCGGCTGACCGGGGCGCCGAGTGCCGTGTCGAATGCCGTGCGGAGTGCCGTGTCGGGTGCATGGCGGAACGTCGGAGAGGAGCGTAGACCCGGCTTCCAACACTAATCAACAGCATGGCTGAAGATTCAACGCAGTCGACCGCACGTCGCGACCCGGCGCACACGATCGACCGCGCGCCGGAGGCAAGGTTGCTGCGCCGCCGACCCCTTGACGCCGCCCCGTCATTGGCGGAAGCTGTTCCGGGTGCCTACCTACCGGCTGGTAGGTACGTCCGGGTCGCTTCGAAGGCCGCTGACCAGTGTGATTGTCGGGCTGCGGGCCCCTTTCGCGCGCGCGGGCGCGGAGTCGCCCGTCTGGTCGGGCCTCTTTGCGTCCGCGTGGGGCGGGTGGCATAACGAGACGGTGTCGATCCTGCCCCGGAGGTAAACGCGAGCTTGACTCAGGTGTGAACTGGGCGTTTCCTGTTGCCTCATCGCGTTTGATTGCGATGCTTTCTGATCGACTGTGTTGCTTATGGTCGATCGGTCCCACACCCTCAGGAGCCTCCACCATGCACCTCACCCTCCGTGGCCGCCTGGCCCCGCTCGCCGCGCTGAGCCTGGTCACCACCCTCGGTCTGACGGCCTGTTCCACCGGACAGACCTCCTCCTCCGGGGCCGACGCGCCGGTGGCCCCGGTGTCCGGGAAGGTCTCGATCACGTACCTGCAGAAGCAGGGCGACCAGCAGTACTTCGTGGACGAGGCGGCCGGGGCCAAGGCCAAGGCCGCCGAGCTGGGCGCCGACCTGAAGGTCGTGAACCTCGGCAGCGACGCCAACAAGACGGTCGGCGAGGTGCAGGCCGCGATCGCCCAGAAGAGCAACGGCCTGATCATCGTGGTGCCCGACCCGGCGGTCGGGCCGCAGGTGGTGCAGACGGCCCGGGACGCCAAGGCCGCGCTGCTCACCTCCGACGACCAGGTCTGCGCCAGCGGCCCCTCCCCGGCGCAGTGCGCCGCGGGCGACCTGGTGCCCCGGATCGGCTTCTCCGGCCAGCAGATGGGTCAGCAGGTCGGCCAGCGCGCCGCCGAGGAGTTCAAGAAGGCCGGCTGGAACGCCGCCGACACCCGGGTCATCTCCGCCTGGAAGCAGGACGTCACCGTCTGCGGCGACCGGGTCAAGGCCGCCAAGGAGGCCTTCGAGCAGGCCGTGCCCGGCGTGCAGACCATCGACGTCGCCACCGACAACACCCCGACCGGTGCGCAGGACAAGGTGGCCGCCACCATCACCGCCAACCAGGGCGTCAAGCACTGGGTGACCTGGGGCTGCAACGACGAGAACGTCCAGGGCGCCGTCACCGCCCTGCAGAACGCCGGGATCAGCCCGGACGACATCGACGGCGTCGGCCTGGGTGCCTACCTGGCCTGCAAGGACTGGTCCGCCGGCAAGCCCTCCGGGATGAAGGCCGCCCTGTTCATCAACGGCAAGGACGTCGGCGCCCTGTCGGTGCAGACCATGTACGACAAGCTCAAGAACGGCAAGGACTTCCCCAAGGAGGCCTTCGCCCCGACCAAGATGGTCGACGCCGCCAGCTGGCAGTCCGCGGGCGTGTCCTGCAGCTGACGCCGCGTTCGGCGTGATGTCGAGCAGGCGGTGCGGCGGGCGAGTGATGCACGCCGCCGCGCCGCCGCCGGTTCCGCCGCCGCCGACTCCGCTGCCGCCGGTTCCGCCGCCCGTCCGCACCTCCGCCCGTACCGCACTGCCAACGAGGCCCCGATGACCCCACCCGAACCCTCGCCCCTCCCGCCACCGGGCACCTCCGCCGGCCTGAGCGCCGAAGGGGTGTCCAAGCGCTTCGGCGCCGTCCAGGCGCTGACCGACGTCACGCTCTCCTTCCCGCCCGGCCAGGTCACCGCGCTGATGGGGGAGAACGGCGCCGGCAAGTCCACCCTGCTGCGCATCCTCACCGGCGACCACCGCCCCACCGAGGGGCGCGTCCTGCTGGACGGCCAACCCCTCGACCTGCACTCCCCGCAGGACGCCCGCCGCGCCGGGATCCGGATCATCCCGCAGGAACCCGAGATCATCCCGCACGTGCCGGTCGCCGAGAACGTCTACGCGGGCGCGCTGCCCCGCACCGGACTGCGCCGCCTGGACCGCGCCGAGCTGCGCCGCCGGATCACCGCGGACCTGGCCCGCCTGGGCTTCGACAAGGTCCTCGACCCCGACCTGCTCGGCTCCGAACTCACCGCCGCCCAGCGCCAGTTGGTCGAGATCATGCGGGCCCTGACCGGAGCCGTCACACCGCGCGCGATCGCCTTCGACGAGCCCACCTCCTCGCTCTCCGAGCACGAGGTCGAGGCCCTGTTCGCGCTGATCGGCCGGCTGCGCGACGAGGGCATCGCGGTCGTCTACGTCTCCCACCGGATGAAGGAGATCTTCCAACTCGCCGACCGCATCGCGGTGCTGCGCGACGGCCGGGTCGCCGGGGTGGTCGAGGCCGCCGCCACCGACGAGGGCGAGCTGGTCCGGCTGATGGTCGGCCGCGACCTGTCCTCGCTGTTCGTCCGCCAGCAGGCGGCCACCGACCGCGTCGTGCTGGACGTCGACGGCGTCACCACCGACGACGTGCGCGACGTCAGCCTCAAGGTCCGGGCCGGCGAGGTGGTCGCGCTGGCCGGACTGATCGGCGCCGGACGCTCCGAACTCGCCCTCGCCCTGGCCGGCGACGCCCCGATCCGCTCCGGCACGGTGGCCCTCAACGGCGAGGTGCTGCGGCTGCGCAACCCCCGCGACGCCATCGCCGCGGGCATCGGGCTGGCGCCCGAGGAGCGCAAGGCCCAGGCGCTGTTCCTGCAGCGCACGATCCGCGACAACACCTCGCTGGTCAGCCTGCGCCGACTCAGCCGGTGGCGGTTCGTCAAGCGCCGCCAGGAGAAGGCCCTCGCCCAGGAGTACGCCGACCGGCTGCGGGTCCGCGCCCCCTCCGTCGAGGCGGAGGTGCGCACCCTGTCCGGCGGCAACCAGCAGAAGGTCGTCCTGGCCCGCTGGCTCGCCCGCCGGCCCGAGCTGCTGATCCTCGACGAGCCCACCCGCGGCGTCGACATCGGCGCCAAGGCCGAGATCTACCAGATCATCGCCGACCTCGCCCGCGAGGGCACCGCCGTCCTGGTCATCTCCTCCGAACTGCCCGAGGTGCTCGGCCTCGCCGACCGGATCGTGGTGATGCAGAACGGCCGCACCACCGGCGAGCTCAGCCGTGAGGAGGCGACGGAGGAGGCCGTCCTCGCCCTCGCCATGGCCGACGACCTCGGCGCCGCCGACCGCCGTACCGAGGCCGAGGCCGATGCCCCCGCCGACCGCCGTGCCGAGGCCGAGGCCGATGCCCCCGCCGACCGCCGTGCCGAGGCCGAGGCCGATGCCCCTGCCGACCGCCGTGCCGAGGCCGACGCCCCCGCCGCCACCACCCCCGCCCAGACCGGAGAGACCCGATGACCACCGCCACGCCCCCGACCGCCCCGGTGCCGGACACCGGAGCCCTGCCCGTGCGGTCCGGCGGCCCGCGCGCCCTGCTCGCCGCGATCGGCGGTCAGAACCTCAGCCTGATCGGCGCCCTGGTCGCCGTCGTCGCCCTCTTCGGCACCCTCAACTCCAACTTCGTCGGCTGGGACAACATCCAGGTCATCGCCGAGGCCGCCACCATCTCCGGACTGCTGGCCGTCGTCCAGACCGTCGTGATCATCTGCGGCGGCCTCGACATCTCGGTCGGCTCCCAGGCGGGCCTGGCCTCCGTCACCAGCGCCATGGTCTTCACCTCCAGCGGCGCCAACCCCTACCTCGGCATCGGCGCCTCGCTCGCCATCGGCGCCGGCATCGGCCTGTTCAACGGCGTCGTCATCATCTACGGCCGGGTCAACCCGACCATCGCCACCCTCGCCGGACTGGCCGCCTACAAGGGCGTCGCCCAGCTCGTCTCGGACGGCCGCGCCCAGGGCTACGTGCTCAACGACCCGGTCTTCGTCTTCCTCAGCCGGGGCAAGATCGCCGGACTGCCCACCATGGTCTGGCTGCTGATCCTCACCGCCGTGGCCGTGCACGTCCTGCTGACGTACACCGACATCGGCCGCAACATCTACGCCATCGGCGGCAACGACACCGCGGCCCGGCTGGCCGGCATCAACCTCAACAAGTACCTGATCGCCGCCTACGCCCTCTCCGGCACGGTGGCCGCCCTCGCCGGGGTGCTGCTCACCGCGCGCACCGGCAGCGGCCAGCCCGTCTCCGGCAGCGAGGGCCTGGAGCTCCAGTCGATCACCGCGGCCGCGTTGGGCGGCTGCGCCCTCAAGGGCGGCAAGGGCAGCATCGGGGGCACGCTGCTGGCCGTCGCGCTGCTCGGCGCGCTGCAGAACGGCCTCACCGTGCAGGGCATCAACAGCTTCTGGCAGAACGTCGCCCAGGGCGCGCTGCTGGTCGCCGCGGTCGTGATCCAGCAGCGGCGCAACCGCGAGCGCGCGGTCGGCCTGCCCGCCTGACGGCCGTCCCCACGCCCTGCCCCCGAACTCCCGCGGAACCGGACGGACGATCCCGTCCGGCTCCGCGGGTCGGGTCGGGAGCGCACCCGACCCCCACGCGGGTGCGCTCCCGGCCGCCACCTCCTCACGTCGGCCGCCGGGGTGCGGGGATAATGGATCACGCGGGCTCCGGCCGCCGTCGCCGGTCGCCGACGGGGCCGCCCCCGGCCGTACCCGCTCGTTCGATCGAAAGGTCCTCCGTGGCTGACCAGACGTTGCTCGCCGCCCAGCGCCAGGCGCTGATCCTGGAGGCGATCCGCCGGACCGGCGCGATCCGGGTCGCCGAGCTGGTCGAGCAGTTCGGCGTGTCCGACATGACCATCCGCCGGGACCTCGACGCACTGGTGCGCCAGGGCGCGGTGGAGAAGGTCCACGGCGGTGCGGTGGCGACCGGGGCGGCCAGCACCTTCGAGCCCGGCTTCGACGCCAAGTCCGCGCTGGAGGAGGGCACCAAGGCCGCGCTCGCGGACGCCGCGGTGCAACTGGTGGAGCCGGGCAGCGTGGTGGCCCTCTCGGCCGGGACCACGACCTACGCGGTCGCCGCCCGGCTGCTGGAGGTCCCGGAGCTGACCGTGGTGACCAACTCGCTGCGGATCGCCGACCTGCTGTGGGCGGCGGGCAGCGACGGGAGGGAGAGCGCGCCGACCCTGCTGCTGACCGGCGGGTCGCCGACCCGCTCGGCGGCCCTGGTGGGGGCGCTGGCCGACCAGACCATCCGTTCGCTGCACGTGGACCTGCTGATCCTGGGCGTGCACGGGGTGAGCGAGCAGGCCGGCCTCACCACGCCCAACCTGGCCGAGGCGCAGACCAACCGGGCGCTGATCGCCTCCGCCCGGCGCACCGTCGTGGTCGCCGACCACACCAAGTGGGGCGTCGTCGGCCTGAGCAGCTTCGCGACCCTGGCGGAGGTCGACTGCTTCATCACCGACGACGCCCTGCCCGCGGCGGCCCGCGGGGTGCTGGCCGAGACGGTCGGCGACCTCCTCGTCGTCCCGACCGCCGGCTGACGCCGGTTCCGTCCGTGGGGGCCCACCGGGAGGTGAGCCCCCACGTGGTCAGCCCACCTTGCGGGCGCCCGCCGAGGGGACGGCGGTGAACGGGACCGGCGCGGCGTGGCCCGCGGTGCGGAAGGCCGCCGTCACCGCAGCCGAGACCTCCTCCACCCGGGGGGCCTCGACCAGGGCGATGACGGACCCGCCGAAGCCGCCGCCGGTCATCCGGGCGCCCAAGGCCCCGGCGGCGACGGCGGCTTCGACCGCGAGGTCCGTCTCGGCGCAGGAGACCCGGAAGTCGTCGCGCAGCGAGGCGTGTCCGGCCGTCAGGATCGGTCCCAGCGCCGCGAGGTCACCGCGGACCAGGTGCTCGACGGTCTCCAGCACGCGCCCGTTCTCCGTCACCACGTGCCGTACCAGCGGCCGGAGTTCGGCGGGCAGCCGGTCCAGGGCCGGGTCGAGGTCGGCGGTCGCGAGGTCGCGCAGCGCGGGCAGGCCGAGCAGCTCGGCGGCGCGCTCGCAGCCGGCCCGCAGGGTGGCGTAGGCGCCGTCGCCGAGGTCGTGCTTGACCCGGGTGTCGATCACCAGCAGTCGCAGGCCCGCCGCCGCCAGGTCGAACGGGACGTGCCGCTGCTCCAGCGTCCGGGTGTCCAGGAACAGCGCGGTGCCGTCCGTGCAGCAGGAGGAGGCCATCTGGTCCATCACGCCGCAGGGCACGCCGACGAAGGCGTTCTCGGCCCGCTGGGAGAGCACGGCGAGCTCCGGCGCGCTCAGGCCGAGCTCGTACAGGTCGTTCAGGGCGGCGGCCGTCGCGCACTCCAGGGCGGCGGAGGAGGAGAGGCCGGCCCCGCTGGGCACGTCGCTGTCGAAGAACAGGTCGGCCCCGCCGATCTCGTGCCCGGCCTCGGCGAGGGCCCAGAACACGCCGGCCGGGTAGCCGGCCCAGCTGGCGACCACGCCGGGCGCCAGGCCGTCGAGCGCGAGCTCGGTGATGGTGCCCCCGCCCTGGGCGCTGAACAGGCGCAGCCGGCCGTCCTCGCGGCGGCGGGCGCTCACCCGGGTGGTGTGCGGGAGGGCGATGGGCAGGACGAAGCCGTGGTTGTAGTCGGTGTGCTCACCGATCAGGTTCACCCGGCCGGGGGCGGCCCAGACGCCGCTCGGGCGTCCGCCGTGGACGGCCTCGAAGTCGGTGGCCTCGTCGATCATCTGCTGCTCCATGCCTGGTGCGCGGGTGGGTTCCCGCCGACGGGTGTTCGTCGACGGGTGTTCGTCGACGGGCGGGAGTGAATTCCGACATAATCAAACATGACCGTCCTCACGGTCAACATCTGCGATGTCCATGTTCATCCGGGCCGAGTCACGAGCCCGTGACGGCCGCTACCAGCGAAGATGCTTGTTGACAAGCGATCGTCTCTGTTTGAATCTGTTGAAGCTCGAAACTGCCGGGCCGACGCCCCACGCGTAAGGAGTACAGCGGTGCACAGAACCGCCACCAAGTTGGCCGACGGCCGCGAACTGGTCTACTTCGACCAGGGGCCGGGCGCGCCCCGGGAGGTCCCGGACGAGCGGCCGCTCGAACCGACCGCGAGCCTCTCCGAGGCCCGGCTCGACCCGGTGCTCGGCGAGTGGGTCACGGTGGCCGCCCACCGCCAGCAGCGCACCTACCACCCGCCGGCCGGCGAGTGCCCGCTGTGCCCCTCGCGCGACGGCCGGCTCAGCGAGATCCCGGCGCCGGACTACGAGGTCGCGGTGTTCGAGAACCGCTTCCCCTCGCTCGCCACCGGCTCCGCCGACCACGTCGCGGCCCGGGACGAGCCCCTGCACACCCTGCGGCCCGGCAACGGCCGCTGCGAGGTGGTCTGCTTCACCTCCGACCACGACGCCTCCTTCGCCGACCTCGACGAACCCCGGGCCCGCCTCGTGCTGGACGCCTGGACCGACCGCACGGCGGAGCTGTCCGCCCTGCCCGGCGTCCGGCAGGTGTACTGCTTCGAGAACCGCGGCGAGGAGATCGGGGTCACGCTCGCCCACCCGCACGGGCAGATCTACGCCTTCCCGTTCATCCCCTCCCGCACCTCCCGGATGATCGCCCGGGCCGAGGCGCACCGGGCCAGCACCGGCCGCAACCTCTTCGAGGACCTGCTCGCCGTCGAACGCAGCTCCCCCGAGCGGCTGGTGCTCCGCGGCGAGCACTGGACCGCCTTCGTCCCGTTCGCCGCCCGCTGGCCGTACGAGGTCCACCTCTACCCGAACCGCAGGGTCCCCGACCTGACCGCGCTCGACGAGGCCGAGCGTGCCGAGTTCCCCGGCCTCTACCTCGACCTGCTGCGCCGCTTCGACGCCCTGTTCCCCGCCGGGCCCGGCGAGGCGCCCAACCGCACCCCGTACATCGCGGCCTGGCACCAGGCGCCCGACCAGGGCGGCGCCGAACTCGCCCTCCACCTGGAGCTGTTCACCGTCCGGCGGGCGCCCGGCAAGCTCAAGTACCTGGCGGGCGTGGAGTCCGGTCTGGACGCCTTCGTCACCGACGTCAGCCCGGAGGCCGCCGCCGAGCGGCTGCGCGCCGCCGCGCCCGCCTGAACCGGGCCCCGGGGACGGCGACGGCCTCCCGCCCCGGTGGGGGTGGGAGGCCGTCGTGCGGGGGCGGGTGGTGTCCCGGTCCGGGTCGGTCAGGCGGTCGGCTTCGCGGTGACCAGGGCGGTGATCTCGGCGGCGAGGCGGGGGCCGAGCTCGCCCCAGCCGTCCTTGTAGCCGTAGACGCCGGCGAGGGTGCGGGCCTCGTAGTCGCCGTTCATGATCTCGATGTCGTCCGCGGTGATCAGGCCCGGGTGGGCCACGCCGACGGCCGAGGAGACCTTGAGCAGTTCCTTGCGCAGGGTGCGCAGGTAGACGGCGGCGCGGGTGGACTTGGAGGCCGGGTCCAGGCCGCGGGCCAGCCAGGGGTTCTGGGTGGCGATGCCGGTGGGGCACTTGTCGGTGTGGCACTTCTGCGCCTGGATGCAGCCGATGGACAGCATGGCCTCACGGGCCACGTTGATCATGTCGGCGCCGAGGGCGAAGGCGACCGCGGCGTTCTCGGGCAGGCCGAGCTTGCCGGAGCCGATGAAGGTGAGGTCGTCGGTCAGCCCGAGCTCGGCGAAGGTGCCGTAGACCCGGGAGAAGCCCATCCGGAACGGCAGCGACACCGAGTCGGCGAACATCCGGGGCGCGGCGCCGGTGCCGCCCTCGCCGCCGTCGACGGTCACGAAGTCGACGCCGCGGTCCCCGCGCTCCATCAGCGCGGCGAGCTCCTGCCAGAAGCCCATCTCGCCGACCGCGCTCTTGACCCCGACCGGCAGGCCGGTCTCGGCGGCGATCAGCTCGACGAAGTCCAGCATCGAGTCGACGTCGCTGAACGCGGAGTGCCGGGACGGCGAGGCGCAGTCCTGGCCGACCGGGATGCCGCGGATCGCGGCGATCTCCGGGGTGACCTTCGCGCCCGGCAGCATGCCGCCCAGCCCGGGCTTGGCGCCCTGGGAGAGCTTGATCTCTATCGCCTTGACCGGGGCGCCGGCGACGACGTCCTTGAGCTTGTCGAGGTTGAAGCTGCCGTCCTCGTTGCGGCAGCCGAAGTAGGCGGTGCCGAGCTGGAGGACGAGGTCGCCGCCCTGGCGGTGGTACGGGGAGAGGCCGCCCTCGCCGGTGTTGTGCATGGTGCCGGCCTCCGCCGCGCCCTTGTTGAGGGCGGTGATGGCGGCGCCGGAGAGCGAGCCGAAGCTCATTGCCGAGATGTTCACCACGCTCGCCGGGCGGAACGCCTTGGCGCGGCCGCGCGGGCCGCCGAGCACCTTGGCCGAGGGCAGCGGGGACTGCGGGTCGTGGAGGTCGGGCAGGGCGCCGGCGAAGGTGCGCTGCTTCACGTAGGCGTGGCCCTGGACGTGCTCGACGTCGACCTCGGTGCCGAAGCCGAAGTAGTTGTTCTGCTCCTTGGCCGAGGCGTAGATCCAGGTGCGCTGGTCGCGGCTGAACGGGCGCTCCTCCTCGTTGGAGGTCACGATGTACTGCCGCAGCTCGGGACCGATCGTCTCCAGCAGGTAGCGGGCGTGCCCGAGCACCGGGAAGTTCCGGAGCAGCGCGTGCTTCTTCTGGATGAGGTCGCGGGCAGCCAGAAGCGCCACCGCTGTCGCGGCGGCCGCGCCGATCTTCCGGGCTTGCATGGACGTTCCTCCTCGGTGCACGACTCCATCGCCGTCGGTGGAGTCGTCGTGTCGTGCAGGGCGTTGGGCGGCGGGCGCGCGGCCGGGAGGCAACGGCGTCCGTCGAGGGATCCGATGTGATCGTAGGAGGCCCGTTCGAACGGCCTGCGGCCAGGGGGCGGGTTCGCGGCCCGGTCCGGCGGCCCGGTGGACTTTCGGCCAGGGCGTGGCCGAATTCCTCCGCGAACTTCACGAGTTACTTCACCCCAGTGATTCCGGGCCCTTCCGGTGGTGATTCCCGGGGCAATGCGAGAAACGGTGGGTCTTGGGAATGTGGGCAAGATGTGTGCCCCGACTTGTCCGCATTTGGGCGGACAAGTAGCG
The DNA here is from genome assembly GCF_042884005.1 of Kitasatospora sp. NPDC058162. Classification (NCBI taxonomy): domain Bacteria; kingdom Bacillati; phylum Actinomycetota; class Actinomycetes; order Kitasatosporales; family Streptomycetaceae; genus Kitasatospora; species Kitasatospora sp. NPDC058162. The sequence goes on along the minus strand of NZ_JBHVUS010000001.1, from coordinate 550,584 downwards.
GGTGGTGAGGCGCATAGACAGCCTAAGAATTGCCTTGCCTCTACCAAGTCTTGACCTTCCCTAGGGGATTACGTAGCCTCCTGATCAATACGGAGGGCCGGTCGCCTGGGTGTTCGAGCGAGCCTGTTGCCGCCGTGTGGGGACCAATTCGAATCCGTGGGGGATCTCGTGTACGACGTCATTGTTGTCGGTGCCCGCTGCGCCGGATCGCCGGTGGCCATGCTGCTGGCCCGGCAGGGGCACCGGGTGCTGGTGGTGGACCGGGCCTCGTTTCCCAGCGACTCCGTGTCGACCCACTACATCCACCAGGCGGGACTGCTGAAGCTCCGGGAATGGGGGCTGCTCGAGGAGATCGTCGGGGCCGGCACGCCGGCGCTGCGCAGGATGCACTACGCCTACCGCGGGATCGAGCTCAACGGCTTCGCCGAGCCGGTCGACGGGGTCGACGCCGTCCACTGCCCGCGCCGCACTGTGCTCGACGAGATCCTCGTCAACGCGGCCCGCCGGGCGGGCGCGGAGGTGCTGGAGGGCTTCACCCTGACCGACCTGGTCTTCGACGGCGGACGGGTGGTCGGCGTCCGCGGGCGCGAGGGCGACGGCCCGGAGCGGGAGTTCCGCTCGGCCGTGGTGGTCGGCGCCGACGGCTTCCACTCGACGGTGGCCAAGCGGACCGGCGCCGAGCTGTACAACGTCCGCCCGGCCGCCGGGTTCATCTACTACTCGTACTACACCGGGCTCGACGACTGGGGGCTGCACCACAAGACCGGCATGAACGAGCGCTGGTTCGGCACCTGGCCGACCAACGACGGCCTCCAGATGCTGGCGGTCATCTGCACCCGGCGCCAGCTCAAGGAGTTCCGCCAGGACGTCGAGGGCCGGTTCCAGGCCGTGTTCGACGACGTGTCCCCGGAGATGGGCCTCCAGCTGCGGGACCAGGGGCGGCGCGAGGAGGACTTCAAGCCGATGCGCTACCCGGACAACTACTACCGCCGCGCGTACGGCCCGGGCTGGGCCCTGGTCGGCGACGCCGGGTACCACAAGGACCCGTACACCGGGTGGGGCATCACCGACGCCTTCCTCCACGGCCAGCTGCTCGCCGACCGGATCCACCAGGGGCTGGCGGGCGAGCGGCCGATGGAGGAGGCGCTCGCCGAGTACAACAAGCTCCGGGACGAGGAGAGCGGCGACGTCTACGACTTCACCACCACGCTCGGCGAACTCACCGAACTGCCGCCGTTCTTCCGCGCCACGATGGCCGCGATGAGCGCCACCCAGGAGTGGACCGACCGGATGCTCGGACTGATCGGCGGCGTCGTCGAGGGGCACGAGATCTACGCGCCGGACGCCCTGGAGCGCCTCTACGACAGTGCGGGTGTGCCGCAGGAGCAGCGGATCTACGACCCCGCGGGCTGAGTCATCACCTGATGCATCGTCAATTCGGCACCGCCGCCGTCGTCTTCCAGCCCGCCGAGGGAGCCAGCAGATGAAGCACGCCGCCAGCATGTTCGAGCTCATCAGCGAACAGCCCGAGCAGAGACCCTACTTCGAGACCGGCGGGACCGGCCGGTCGCACGAGTTCTACACCGGCGAGGAGCAGCACCGGCGGGAGATGGAGCGGATCTACGGCCGCCGCTGGCTGCCGGTGGACCACGTCTCCCGGCTCAAGGAGAAGGGCGCGTTCAGCACCCTGAACATCGGCACCGGATCCGTCCTGCTGCTGCACGGCGACGACGGCATCCGGGCGTACCACAACTACTGCCGCCACCGCGGCTACAAGCTCGTCGAGGAGGCCGCCGGCAAGCGGCAGAGCCTCGTCTGCCTCTACCACTGCTGGGTGTACGACCGCAACGGCGCGCTCAAGAGCCTCAACGGCACCTACCTCGAGCACTTCTTCGCCAAGGAGGAGAACGGGCTGCTGCCGATCCGCACCGAGATCCGGCACGGCGTGGTCTTCATCGCCTTCTCCGACGACGCCCCGGACCTGGACGAATCCCTGGGCGAGTTCGGCGAGTTCGCCCGTGTCTACCACCTGGCCGAGCTGGAGTGCATGGAGGCCAAGGACTACCCGGTCGCCTCCAACTGGAAGCTCGTCGCGCACAACGTCAACGAGAGCCTGCACTTCCCGACCGCCCACAAGGACCTGCACCGCATCACCGACTTCGACGACGCGGGCACCTACGACCTCCGGGGCGACATCGTCGGCGCCTGGCAGTCGATCCGCGGCGGCTTCAACTCCGTCTCCATGACCGGCCGCAGCCGGCGCGCACCGATGCCGCTGGTGCCCGAGGCGGACCGGCAGCGGATCAACTGGATCACCATCCTGCCCAATCTGCTGTTCGGCTTCACCGCCGACTACGTGATGATGCAGTGGGTCTGGCCGGAGAGCCCCGGCACCTGCCTCGTCCGGCACTTCTGGCTCTTCCACCCCTCGGAGACCGCCAAGGAGGACTTCTCGCACGAGGCCGTCTTCGCTCTGTGGGACAAGGCCAACTACGAGGACTGGACGATGTGCGAGCGCACCCACCGGGGCCTGGCGAACCCGCGCTGGGCGCCCGGGCGGCTCTCCCTCGACGAGGAGGTGGTGTCCCAGATCGACGCCTGGATCGCGACACAGACAGCTGAGATGAACCCGACAAGCCATTCCGTCAGCTCCGATGACTCCCCGGTCGGCGAGGCGCGGGCATGACGAACTGCTACCTCATCGGCGGCACCCGGCTCCTGACCCAGTGCGCCGCCCGACTCCTCGACGCGGGCGTGCGCATCGAGGGCATCCTCAGCGACGACCCCGCCGCGGCCGCCTGGGCCGCCGAGCACCGGGTCCCGCTGCACGACCCGCGCGCCGACCTCACGGCGCTGCTCTCCGGGCAGCCCTTCGACTACCTCCTCAGCACGGTCAACTTCCGGATCCTGCCCGCCGAGGTGCTCGCGCTGCCCAGGATCGCCGCGATCAACTTCCACGACGGCCCGCTGCCCCGCTACGCCGGCAGCCACGCCCCGGCCTGGGCGCTGTACGAGGGCGCCACCCGCCACGCCGCCACCTGGCACCTCATGACGCAGGCCGTCGACGCCGGAAGCGTGCTGCTGGAGCGCTGGTTCCCGGTCCGCGAGCACTCCACCGCCCTGTCGCTGACCTACGAGACGGCCGAGACCGGCATCGAGCTGTTCGGCGACCTCGTCCCGCACCTCGCGGCCGGCACCCTGCCCGAGCCCGTCGACACCGGCGGCCGCGAACGCCGCTTCTACCGCCGCTCCGCCCGGATGGCTGCCGGCGGCGCCATCCACGCCGGCACCACGGCCGCCGAGGCCGTCCGCACCGGCAAGGCCCTCGACTACGGCTCCTTCCCCAACCCGCTCGCGCTGCCCGCGTACGTCACCGAGCAGGGCGCCGTGTTCACCCGGCAGATCCGCTCGATCCCCCGCAGCGAGCCCCGGACCGGCACGACCGCGCTCGCGGTGACCACCTCCGCGCTCACCCTGGCCGCACCCGACGCCGACCTCGTGCTCAGCGACTTCACCGCCGTCGACGGCAGCGCCCTCAGCGGGCAGGCCGCCGCCCAGTGCCTCGGCATCGTCGAGGGCGCCCCGGTGCCGCCCGCCCCGCCGGAGCTGCTCGCCGCCCTCGCCGACGCGCAGCAGCGGCTGCGCCCCCACGAGCCCTGGTGGCGCGCCCGGCTGCGGGACCTGCGCCCGGCCCGGCTGCCCGCCGGGGACTTCACCGCCGCCACGGCCCACTACGGCCGCTACGAACTGGCGTACACCCCCGCCTCGCCCGAGGACACAGTCGAGGTCGTCCGCGCCTTCCTGCGCGCCGTCGCCGAGCGCACGGACGACCCGGAAGCCCGGGCGGGCTTCGACTTCGCCTGGTCGCCGTCCGCCGCGCGGATCCTCGCCGAGCGCACCCACGGACTCGTCGCCGCCCGCCTCCCCGTCCGCTTCGAGCCCGATGACACCGGCGCGGCGCTGCGGCGCCGACTCGACCGGGCCGCCGCGAAGGGCGGCTACGCCGCCGACCTGGAGGCCCGGCTCGGCCTGGCCGGGCGCCCGCTGGGCGAACAGGATCCGACCTTCACCCGGGTGATGGTCCTGGAGCGGAGCGCGGGCGAGGAGGCCTCCGCCGAACCGCACACCGAGGTCGCGCTGCTGTGCGTGCAGGACGGCCCGCCCACGGTGTTCGTCCGGGAGACGGCCATGGACCGGGAGGAGGCGCTGGCGTTCACCGAACGGGTCGAGGACCTGGCGCTGGCCGCGCTGCTCCACGGCGAGGGCCCCGAGGGAACCGGGGAAGTACAGGCAGCTGCGGGCGAGGGCCCGACCGTTCTCGACCTGGTGGCCGCCGCCGTCGCCGAGCGGCCCCGCGCCGTCGCCGTGCGCTGCGGCGACCGCACCCTCGACTACGCCGGCCTCGACGCCTGGGCGGACGCGATCGCCGCCCGCCTGCACGACCACGGCATCGAACCCGGTTCGGTGGTCGGCATCCTGACCGAACGCGGCCCGCACCTGCTGCCCGCGCTGCTCGGCGTCCTGCGCGCCGGTGCCGCCTTCCTGCCACTGGACCCCGGCTACCCCGCCGACCGGCTGCGCCGCTACGCCGAGGTCGCCGGTTGCGACCTGGTCCTCACCGACGACCGCACCCACGCCCTCGGACAGTCGCTCGGCGCCGCGCTGCGGGTGCCGGAGCCGGACGGCGCCGCGCTGGCCGTGCCCGCCCCGGTCGGCGGCCGCGACCTCGCCTACGTACTGTTCACCAGCGGCTCCACCGGCGAGCCCAAGGGGGTGGAGGTCGAGCACGGCGCCCTCGCGAACTTCCTCACCGGCATCGGCGCCCGGCTTGCCGTCCCGGCCGACGCCCGGGTGCTCGCGCACACCACGGTGGCCTTCGACATCTCCCTGCTGGAGCTGCTCCTGCCGCTGACGCTCGGCGCCACCGTCGTCCTCGCCTCCCGCGACACCGCGCGCGACCCGCACCGACTGGCCGAGCTGACCGGCGAGGTGACCGTCGCCCAGGCGACCCCGAGCCTGTGGCGCCTGCTGCTGGAGACCGGCTGGACCCCGCCCGCCTCGCTCACCGTCCTGTCCGGCGGCGAGGCGCTGCCCGCGAGCGTCGCCGAGCCGCTGCACGCCTCCGCCCGAGAACTGTGGAACCTCTACGGCCCGACCGAGGCCACCATCTGGGCCTCCTGCCACCGGGTCACCTCCGCCGACGCGCTGCTGCCGCTCGGCGAACCGCTGCCGAACCTCCGACTGCACGTCCTGGACGGGCAGTTGGAGCCGTGCGCGGCCGGTGAGACCGGCGCCCTGTACATCTCCGGCGCCGGCCTCGCCCGCGGCTACGCCCACCGCCCGGACCTCACGGCGGACGCCTTCGTCGTCCACCCGGCCGGCGGCGTCCGGCTGTACCGCACCGGGGACGAGGTACGGCTGCACCCGGGCGGCGCGATCGAGTGGCTCGGCCGGGCCGACGCCCAGGTGAAGGTGCGGGGCAACCGCATCGAACCGGCCGAGATCGAGCGGGTGCTGGAGCGCTTCGACGGCATCACCGCGGCGGTGGTCGTCGCGGCCCGCTTCGAGGGGCGCGGCGAACCGCGCCTGACGGCCTACCTGGTCGGCGGGCGGACGGCGACCAAGTCCCGCCTGGACGCCTTCGTGCGCGCCGCGCTGCCGGAGTACATGGTGCCCGACGCCTACGTGCGCATCGACGCGCTGCCGCTCACCGACAACGGCAAGGTCGCGCGCGCCCGGCTGCCCGAGCCGAAGCGGGACAACATCGTCCGCGCCGCCGACGGGGTGGAGCCGACCCGCCCGGCGGCCCCGGACCGCACCGCCGAGATCGCCCGGGTCTTCGCCGCCGTACTCGGGCACACCGAGTTCACGGCGGACGGCAACTTCTTCGACCTCGGCGGGGACTCGGCCAGCGTCACGGTGGCCGCGGCGCGGCTGAGCGGGGCGCTGGGTGTACGGATCAGCGCGGCGGACGTCTTCGCGACCGGCACGCCGGCGAAGCTGGCCCGGCTGCTGGGGGCGGGGGAGGGGGCAGTGGCCGTACCCGCGGTTGTCCCTGTCCCTGAGCCTGTTCCCGTTCTCGAGGCCGCGGCTGAGCCTGTACGGCCGCAGCCCGCCGTTCGTCCGGCCGACGGCGCGCTGGCCGTGGTCGGGATGGCCTGCCGGTTCCCCGGCGCCGCCACCCCGGACGAGTTCTGGCGCAACCTGGTCGACGGCGTCTCGGGCGTCGGCCCGGCACCGGCCGGGCGGCGCGGCTGGGCCGAGCTGTGGACGGAGGCCGACGACACGCCGGCGGGCTGGCTCGACGGCGTCGAGTACTTCGACCCCGCGCGCTTCGGCCTCACCGACCGCGAGGCCCGGCGGATGGACCCGCTCCAGCGCCTGCTGCTCAGCGTCACGGCCGAGGCGCTGGAGAGCTGCGGCCACGACCACGCCTCGCTCGGCGCCTCCACCGGGGTCTTCGTCGGCACGATCGCCAGCGACTTCCCCGAACTGGTCGCGCGCAGCACCGGCCACGCCGATCCGCACGCGGCCACCGGCACCGCCATGTCGATGATCGCCAACCGGCTCTCGCACGTCTTCGACTGGTCGGGGCCGAGCGTCGTGGTGGACACCGCCTGCTCCTCCTCGCTGGTCGCCCTGCACCAGGCCGCCATGCACCTGCGCGCGGGGGACGTGGACGCCGCCGTCGTCGGCGCGGCAAACCTGGTGCTCACCCCCGACAAGTCCCGCTCCTACGCGCGCACCGGCATGCTGTCCCCGCAGGGCCGGTGCCGCACCTTCGACGAGGCGGCGGACGGCTACGTGCGGGGCGAGGGCTGCGGCGTCGTCGTCCTCAAGCGGCTCGCCGACGCCGAACGCGACGGGGACCCGGTGCTCGCGGTGATCCGCGGCACCGCCGTCAACCACACCGGCGGCAGCGCCGGGTTCCTCACCGCGCCCAGCAAGCCCGCGCAGGAGGCGGTGCTGCGCAAGGCCCTCGCCGCGGCCGGCCTCACCGCCGACGGCATCGGCTACATCGAGGCGCACGGCACCGGCACCCCGCTGGGCGACCTGATCGAGCTGGAGGCCCTGCACGCCGTCCTCGGCGAGGGCCGGGAGGCGGCGCGACCGCTCCCGGTGGGGTCGGTGAAGACCAACCTCGGCCACCTGGAGCCCGCCGCGGGCATCGCGGGCCTCATCAAGACCGTGCTCGCCCTCCAGGCCGCGACGATCCCGCCCTCGCTCAACTACCGCACCCCGAACCGGGCGTTCGACTTCGCGGGCTCCCCGCTGGCCGTCGCCGACCGGGCGCTGCCGTGGGACGGGCCGAAGGCGGCGGGCGTCAGCAGCTTCGGCTTCGGCGGCGTGAACGCCCACGTCGTGGTGGAGGCCGCGCCGGTCGCCGCCCCGGCGCGGGACGGCGGGCCCCGGCTGGTCGTGCTGTCGGCGGGCTCGGAGACGGCGCTGCGCACGCTCGCCGAGCGGACCGTCCTGATGCTGGAGTCCCCGCACTGCCCGCCGCTGGCCGCGCTGAGCGAGGCCGCCCTGCGCCGCCCGGCGCAGGCGCACCGGCTCGCCTGCGTGGTGGACGGCATCGAGCAGCTCGACGACAAGCTCCGGCTGTTCCTGGCCGGCGCGGGAACCTCGCGCTCGCTGCACACCGGCGTGGTCTCCGGCACGGCCAGAGCCGGTCGGGAGCCGCTCGCCCCCGGCGCGTCAAGAGTTCAACTCGACGACGCAGCACGGCAGTTCGTCGCCGGGGCGGACCTGGCCGGCGGCCCCGGCCGGGCCGGGGTGCGCTTCCCGACCGCGCCGCACGAGGAGCGCCACCTGTGGCCGGTGCCGGCGCCCGTGGCCGCGCCCACCCCCGCACCGGAGCCCGTCGGCCCGTCCGTCCGCACCTGGGACGGCCAGCCCGAGGCCGCCGAACACCTCGTGCTCGGGCGGCCGACCCTGCCCGGCGCCGCCTACCCCGGGCGGGTCGCCGAGTTGCTCGGCCGGGACCGCTTCACCCTGCGCGACCTGACCTTCCGGATGCCCGTCGAAGGCGCCGACACCCTCACGGCCGAGCAGGACGGGCTCGCCGTCCGGTTCCGCACCGGGGCCGGGGCGCTGGTCTGCGACGGCGAGGTGACCGCCGCCGAGGCGCCGTCACCCGCTGCCCCGCCCACCGCCCACGGACTCGCACCCGTGGACCTCGACGCGATGTACCGGGCCCACGAACGGGCCGGGCTGCACTACGGCCCCGGCTTCCGCACCGTCACCGCCCTGTCCACCGCCTCCGGGCAGGCCGTCGGCACGCTCCGCGCCGACGACCGGCCGTACGGCCCGCTGGACGCGAGGCTGCTCGACGGCGCCTTCCAGGTCGCGCTCGCCGCCTGCGGCGCGCAGGGCCTGTACGTGCCCTTCGCCGTCGATCGGCTCACCGTCCACGGCCCGCTGCCCGCCACCGCCCGGGTGCACGCCCGGCGCGACCGGGAGTCCGGCCCCGACGCCGGTCTGCTCACCGCGAGCCTGGTGGTCCTCGACGGTGACCGGCCCGTGCTGGAGGCCCGCGGGATCACCTGGAAGCGGATCTCGCCGACCCCGCCGGAGCGGGCGCCCGGGCCCGACCCGCGGCGCGAGGCCGCCCACGGCGCACCCGCGACCGCGGCCACCGGCGGCACCCGGCCCACGGCGCCGCCGCCGTCGCGCCGGGCCGGCGGTGCGCTCAGGGCCACGCTGGGGGAGTGGGTGGCGTCCGCCCTGGAGTTGGACGCCGACACCCTGGACGGTGACCGGCCGCTCCAGGAGCTGGGGCTCGACTCGGTGCTGGCGGTCTCGCTGGCGCAGGACATCCGCGCGCGGCTGGACGTCGACATCCCGGTCACGCTGCTGCTGGAGGTCGGCACGGTCGACCGGCTGGCCGCCGCGCTGCTGGAGGAGTACGGCGTCACGGACGGCCCGGCGCCCGAGCCGGTTGCCGTCCAGCCGGAGGCCGTCACAGAGGCCCCCGTCGCGGTGCGGGACGACCGTCAGGACGAGCAGCGCCACGACATCGCCGTCATCGGCGTCGACGGCGTCTTCCCGGGCGCCGGGGACACCGGCGAGCTGTGGCGGGTCCTGACCGACGGCCAGGACTGCCTGCGCGAAGTGCCCGCCTCCCGCTGGGACATCGACGCCTACTACGGCACCGAGGGCGCGCCCGGCACCGTGTACCTGCGGCGGGCCGGCTTCGTCGACGGGCTGACCGACTTCGACGCCGGGTTCTTCCGGCTCTCGCCCGCCGAGGCGCAGTGGATCGACCCGCAGCAGCGCCACCTGATCCAGTCGGCCTGGCGCGCCCTGGAGGACGCCGGAGCGGCCGGCCGGGAGCAGACCTCCACGGGCGTGTTCGTGGGGGCCAGCTACCAGCACTACCGGGACATGGTCGTCGGCGAGGTCGTCGAGACGGCCGCCGGGCTGGGCAACCACAACGCCATCCTGGCCAACCGCTTGAGCCACTTCCTCGACCTGCGCGGCCCGAGCATGACGATCGACACCTTGTGCTCCTCCTCGCTGGTCGCCCTGCACACCGCCGTGCGCTCGCTGCGCGAGGGCGAGTGCGAGCAGGCGATCGTCGCCGGGGTGCACCTGGGGATGTCGCCCCAGTACTTCCAACTCGGCTCCCGCCTGCGGTCGTTCTCGCCCTCGGACGCGATCCGGCCGTTCGACGCGGCCGCCGACGGCTTCGTGCCGGGCGAGGGCGTGGTGTCGGTGGTGCTGAAGCCGCTGACGGCGGCGCTGCGCGACGGCGACCGGATCCGGGGCGTCATCCGCGGCACCGCCGTCAACCACGGCGGCCGCACCAGCGGCCTGACCGTCCCGAGCAGCGGGGCGCAGGAGGAGGTGGTGCTGGCGGCGCTGCGGGACGCCGGGGTGTCCCCGGACACGATCGACCTGATGGAGGCCCACGGTACCGGAACCGGACTCGGCGACCCGATCGAGGTCGAGGGCCTGACCCGGGCCTGGCGCCGGTACACCGACCGGTCGCAGTTCTGCGCGCTCGGCTCGGTGAAGTCCAACATCGGCCACCTGGAGCCCGCCGCCGGACTGGCCGGGCTGGTGAAGGTCCTGCTCGCGATGGAGCACGGCACGATCCCGCCCTCGCTGCACCTCCGGCGCCCCAACGACCACGTCCGCTTCGAGGGTTCACCGTTCTACGTCGCCGACCGCGCCCTCGACTGGCCGCGCGACGGCCGGCGGCTGCGCCGGGCGGCGGTGAGCGCCTTCGGGATGGGCGGGGTCAACGCCCACGTCATCGTCGAGGAGCCGCCCGCCCTCCCGGCCCGCCCGCCACTGGCGCCCGGCAGCCAGGTACTTCGGGTGACGGCAGCCGACGAGAACGCCGTACGCGCCCTGGCCGCCGCCTACGCAGACCGCCTGACCCGCGCCACGGCCGAGGAACTCGGCGACATCGCCTACACCGCCAACACCGGCCGCGCCGCTCACCGTTGGCGCGTCGCCGTGCACGGCGCCACCGCCCGTGAACTGGCCGAGCGCCTCACCGCGGTCGCCGACGGCCGTACCCCCGCTGTCCGGCAGAGCGGCCGGCCCAGCACCGCCTTCCTGTTCACCGGCCAGGGCTCGCAGTACCCCGGCATGGCGAGCGGCCTGCTCGCCACCGAACCCGCCTTCCGCGAGGCGCTGCACGAGTGCGCCGAACTGCTGCGCCCGCACCTCGACGTCCCGCTGCTCGAGCTGCTCCACGGCGACGCCCGGCGCCTGCTGGACGAGACCCGCTACGCGCAGCCCGCCATCGTCAGCGTCGAGGTCGCCCTGGTCCGGCTGCTCGCCGGGATCGGCGTGCACCCCGACGCCGTCGCGGGGCACAGCCTCGGCGAACTCACCGCGGGCTGGGCCGCCGGGGTGCTCGACCTGCCCGACCTGCTGCGGCTGACCGCGCTGCGCGGCGCGCTCATGCAGGAGTGCGGCGGCGGGGGAGGGGCGATGGCCGTCGTCCACGCCGAGGCCGTCGAGCTGGCCGAGGAGCTGCGGGCGCACCCCCGGGTCGAGATCGCGGCCTACAACGCGCCGCGCGTGCACACGGTCAGCGGACCGGCCGAGGCCGTCGCGCGGTTCTGCGGGCAGACCCCGCACCGCACCCAGCGGCTCGCCGTCGGCCACGCCTTCCACTCCGCCGCGATGCAGCCGGCCGTCCGGCCGTTCGCCGAGGCCGTGGCCGCGACGCCGCTCAAGGCACCGGCCGTCCCCTTCGCCGCCACCCTCACCGGCGGGTGGCACACCGCCGAGACCGCCACCGACCCCGAGCAGTGGGCGGCGGCGATCCGCGAACCCGTGCGCTTCGCCCGGGCGCTCGCGGTGCTCGGCGAGGCCGCACCGGACGCGGTCTGGGAGCTCGGCCCGCACCCGCAGCTGCTGCCGGCGGCCCGTACCGTCCTCGCCGAACCGCACCCGGCCTGGATCGCCACCCTGCACCGCGACCGCGACGACCAGGCGCAGCTGCACGCCGCCCTGACCGCCCACCACAACCGCACCGGTGCCGACCTGGACTGGAGCGCCCTGCACGCCGGCCGGGATCGGCGCACCACCACCATCCCCGGCTACCCCTTCCACCGGCAGGAGCTGACCGCGCCCCCCGCCCGCCGCCTCGCGGCGAGCGCCGTCGGCCAACCGCCGTTCGACCGCCCGCTGTTCGACCACCCGCTGTTCGACCGCCGTGACGAGAACGGGAGCGAGGGCCAGTGACGACGCATCCAGCCGACACGCGCCAGCCGCAGGACACCCCCGGGACGCGCGCGACCTACGAGAAGACCTTCGCCGGACGCGAACCCCTCATCGCCCAGCACCGCGCCGACGGCCTCGGCCTGCTGCCGGCCGCCGTGCAGCTGGAGATGGCCCTCGCGGGCATCGCCGGACTGCGGCCGTTCGCCCCGACGGAGCTCACCGACGTGGCCTTCCTGCGCCCGCTCAGCCTCGCCGAGGACGCGGCCGCGGCCGTGCGGCTCGAGGTGGCGCACACCGGGGCCGACGGCGCCCGCTCGCGCTTCGAGCTGAGCACCGTCCTGGCGGGCGAGCGCAAGACCCTGTCCACCGGCACCGGGCGCCCGCTCGGCGCCGGCCGCCCCGGCCCGACGGCCTGGCAGGTCAGCGCGCCCCGGACGATCGACCCGGCCGAGCTGTACGAGGGCTGGGCGCGGGAGGGGCTCGCCTACGGGCCCGACTTCCGCACCGTCCGGGAGCTGGCCGTCGGGGACGGCACGGCCCGGGCCGTGCTGGCCACCACCGACGCCGAGCCGCTGCCCTGGCACGCCCACCCGCTGCTGGTGGACGGCGTGTTCCAGACTGCGGCCTGCGCGCTCCAGGACCTCGCCGACGGCCCGCGGCCCCTGCTGCCGATCGGCGTCGCCCGGATCGCCGTCCACACCGAGCTGTCCGGACGGACCGGCGGCGCGACCGTGCTGGTGCGCCGGACGGGCGAGGAGGGCGCCTACGCGACGGCGGACGCCCTGCTGGTGGGCCCCAGCGGGGAGGTCGCCGTCGAGTTCACCGGCCTGCGGATGCGCCGCCCGACCGGGCCCGCGGCGGCGGGCCCCGCCCACCCGCTGTCCCGGATCCGCTGGCGCGAGGCGCCCGGCCCGGGGCGCGAACCGGCGGCCGGCACCTGGGTACTGCTGCGCCACGCCGGGGCCGACGGCCCTGCGGAGCGCACCGCCCGTCGGCTGCGGGCGGAGGGCGCCCGCGTGGTGGAGGCCGTCCTCGGTGCGGAGCCCGTTGACGCCGTCCCCGACCGTGTTGTGTTGCCCGCCGCCGACGAGGAGTCCTTCCGCCGGCTGTGGGAGTCGGTGGGCGAGCCGCCGGCCGGGGTGGTGCACATGGCGGCCACCGGGCCCGCGCGCGAGCGGCGGGTCGAACTCGAGCAGGGCCTGCACGGCTGCCTGGCCGCGCTGAAGACCCTCGGCGAACTCCGCTGGAAGACCCGCTTCTTCGCGGTGACCGCCGCCGCCCAGCCGGTCGCCGACGACGACACCCCGGTGCCCGCCCGGGCCGCGCTGTGGGGTCTGGTGCGTACCGCCGCGATCGAGTACCCGGGGCTGCGCCCGCGCCTGATCGACCTCGACGAGGCCTCGGGCGAAGCGGTGGCCGGTGAGCTCGGCGACGGCCCCATGGAGGTCGCCTACCGGCGGGGCGTGCGCCACGAACCGGTGCGGGTGCGCACCCGCCCGGCCCGTCCGGGCGGGCGGCCGGTCCGGCCCGGCGGCCGCTACCTCGTCCTCGGCGGACACGGCGGCCTGGGCCGGGAGTTGGCCGCGCGTTTCGCGCGGGAGGGTGCGGGCCTGGTCGCCCTGGTCAGCCGCTCCGGCGGCGCCGGCAGCCCTAGCCCCGACCTCCCGGGCTGCACCGTCGTCTCGTACCCCGCCGACATCACCGCGCCGGGCGAACTCGCCGCCGTGGTGGGCCGGATCCGCGCGGAGCACGGCGAGCTGCACGGCGTCGTGCACGCCGCCGGGACGCTCAAGGACGGGCTGATCCGCTCCGCCACGCCCGCCGACCTCGCCGAGGTGCTGCGGCCCAAGGTGGACGGCGTCCACGAACTCGCCGCCGCCGTCGCCGGTACGGAGCTGGACTTCGCCGTGCTCTTCGCCTCGGTCTCCGGGACCTTCGGCAACCTCGGGCAGGCCGGGTACGCCGCCGCCAACGCCTACCTGGACGCCTTCGCCCACGCCCACGGCCGGCCCTGGCTGAGCGTCGACTGGGGCCTGTGGGGCGAGGTCGGCATGGGCACCGCCGTCGCCGACCAGCTGCGACGGCGCGGCGTGCGGCCGCTGGGCACGACCGAAGCCCTGGACGCCCTGATGGCGGTGCTGGGCGAGGACGTCCGGCAGGTCGTCATCGCGCACCCGGACGCTTCGGTGGTCCTGCCCGAGGACGATGCCCCGGGTGCCGAGCCGCTCGACGCGGTGCACGCGGGCGGCGCGGTGCACGCCGGTGGAGCGGGCCCCGAACGGGTCGAGCAGGCGCTGGAGGGCTTCCTGACGGAACGGCTCGGCCTGGACCGGCTCGACCGTGACGCGCCGCTGTCGGACTACGGGATGAGTTCCATCACGAGCGTCGAGCTGTCGGAGGAGCTGTCCCGCCGGTGGGGGATCCAGCTGCCCGCCACCCTGTTCCTGGAGTACGGCGGCTTCGCCGAGCTGGCGCAGGCGCTGAGCGAGCGGTACGGGGCGGCCGAGGCGTTGCCGGTACCGTCAACCAATCTGCCGGGTACGGCTGTTGAGCGGGAGGAGGCGCCCACTGCCCGCTCCGCTGCCCGCCCCGTCGCCCGCGCCGGGGACGTCGCCGTGGTCGCCGTCTCCGGCGACCTGCCCGGCGCCGCCGACCCGGACGGACTGTGGGCCCTGCTGCGGGCCGGCGGGCACGCCTTCACCGAGGTCCCGGCCGACCGCTGGGACATCGACGCCCACTTCGGCCCGCGCGGCCCGCAGCTGACCGGCACGTACTGCCGCAGCGGAGCCTTCCTCGCCGACATCGACCGCTTCGACCCGGCGTTCTTCGGCATCTCCGTCCGCGAGGCCGGGGACCTGGACGTCCAGCAGAAGCTGCTGCTGGAGCACGCCTGGGCGGTGCGCGACGAGAGCGGCCTCGCCGACCGCCGCGACATCGGCGTGTTCGTCGGCGCCACCTACACCCACCACCGCGACGCCCAGGGCCTGGAGAGCGTCGGCCCGTACAGCGCGCTCGGCTCGATGAACGCCCTGCTGGCCAACCGGATCTCCTACGCCCTGGACCTGCGGGGCCCGTCCCAGACCGTCGACACGCTCTGCTCCTCCGCCCTGGTCGCTGTCCAGCAGGCGGTCGCCGCCCTGCGTGCGGGCCACTGCGGCGCCGCGATCGTGGCGGCCTGCCACGTCGGGCTGACCCCGTGGTACTACCGCAGCCTCAGCCAGCTGGGTGCGTTGTCCGAAGGCCTGCCGCGCCCGTTCGACGCCCGGGCCGACGGCTTCGTCCCGGGCGAGGGCGCGGTGGCCGTCATGCTCAAGCCGCTGGCCGACGCGGAGCGGGACGGCGACCGCGTCCTGGGCGTCATCCGCGGTGCGGCCGTCAACCACGGCGGCCGCGGCAGCGCCCTGCCGGTGCCGCGCAGCGAGGCCCAGACGGCCGTGATCCGCGCGGCCCTGGACGACGCCGGACTGGCTCCGGCCGACATCACCCTGATCGAGGCGCACGGCACCGCCACCCAGCTGGGCGATCCGATCGAGACCGCCGCGCTGGCCGCCGTGTTCGGCGCCGACCCGGCCCGCCGCGCCCCCTGCCACCTCGGCTCCGTCAAGGCCAACATCGGCCACCTGGAGCCGGCCGCCGGCCTGGCCGGCCTGCTGAAGGTGCTGCTCTGCCTGCGGCACCGGGAGATCCCGCCGCTGGCCGGCTTCGACACTGCGAGTGCCCAACTCGACCTGGCCGACGGGACGTTCACCATCCCGACCGAGCCGGTGAGCTGGACCGTGGAGGGGCCGCGCCGGGCCGGGATCAGCGCCTTCGGCATGGGCGGCACCAACGCACACATCGTCGTGGAGGAGTACGCGCCGGAGCCCGCCGCGGCGGGCGGGGCGCCCGAGGCCCTCGGCGAGCACCTGCTCGTGCTGTCCGGGCACACCCCCGAAGCCCTGGCCCGGCGCGCGGCGGACGTGCTCCGGCTGCTGCGCCGGGACACCCCGCCCGACCTCGCGGCCCTCTGCCGCTCGGCCGCCGTGGGCCGCGACCACCGGCGCCACCGGATCGCCGTCCTCGGCTCCACCGCAGGGGAGTTGGCCGCCGGGTTGGCCCGCCACCTGCGCGACGGACAGGTTCAGGTGCTGCGCGGTGACATGCCGCCGGACGGCACCGGCACCGGCACGGTCGTCGAGGACGCCTTCTACGACCTGGTCGCACGGTTCACCTCCGTGGGCGCCGACCGCCTCAGGGCCCGGCTGCGCCTGCCCGAGCAGCGACTCGGCACCGCACTGGCCCGGCACCACGTCAGCGGCGGGACCGTCGACTGGCGGGCGGTCCACCAGGGCGTGCCCGCCCGGCGGATCGCCCTGCCGCCCTACCCCTTCCGGGCCCCCGCCGAGACCGCCCGCCGGCTGACCCGCGCCCACCGGGTCCTCGGCGAGCCCACCGTGCCCGGGGCGCTGCTGCTGGCCCTCGCCCTGCAACGGGCCGAACTCCTGCACCGGGCGGCCTTCCTCGGCCGAGGCACCGGGGAGGGCCCGCTCAGCAGCGACCTGGACGACCCGGCGCGCACCGGCGCCGCCACCTTCCGCCACGGCGGGCGCGCCATCGCCCGCATCGAGCTGCCCGGCCCGGACGCCACGCCCGCCCCCGCCCCCCGGGACGCGGACCTCGACGCCCTGCGCGCCCGCCTCGGCCGGACCCTCGAACCGGACGGCCTGTACGCCTGGTTCGCGGCGAAGGGCATGGATCTCTCCGCGCCGCTGCGCTCGCTCGGTGAGGTGCGCTACGGCCCGGACCGCGTGCTCGCCCGCGTCGACCTGCCGGACGGCGGGCCGCTGGAGCGCTCGGTGGTCGCACTGGACGCGGCCCTGCAGAGCATGGCCGTCCTCACCCTGGCCGATCCGTCCGCCGCCGCGGAGACGTACCTGCCGGAGTCCGTCCGGTGGGTCGAGCGGTGGGGGGATCCCGCCCGGACCGCCTATGTGCTGCTGGAGGCCGAGGAGACCGGGACGGAGCTGGTCCGCCGGGGGGACGTGACGCTGCTCGCCGCCGACGGCAGCGCCGTGGCCCGGCTCAGCGGCGTCGAGTACCGGACGGTGCGGGGGGCGGGTGCGGCCGGCGGGTCTGCTGAGCCGGTCCAGGTCGTCGAACCCGTACCGGGAAGGCGCGGCGCGGTCGTTGAGGCCGCCGTCTTGGGGATCGTCCGGGACGCCTTCCGCGACCCGGCGATCACTCCGACCACCCCGCTCTCCACGGTCGGGCTCGACTCCCTGCTGGCGACGGCCGTCGCGGCGGACCTGGAGGCGGCCTACGGGCTGCGGCTGAGCCCCGGCGAGGTGCTGGAGCACCCCGACTGCCGCTCCCTGGCGGCGTACGTGGCCGGGCAGGCCGCCGCGGCGGGCGTGGTCGCCGACGCTGCCGACCGTGCCGACGAACCGGCCGCCGAGCCGGGGCTCGAGTCGCGGGACGTCGCGGTCATCGGCTTCGCCCTCGCACTGCCCGGCGCCCGGGACGAGGCCGCGCTGTGGGCGCTGCTCGCCGAAGCGGGCACCGCCCTCGGTCCGGCGCCCGCCCACCGCTGGAACGGCTCCGCGACCGCGCGGGCGGGCGACATCGGCGGATTCCTCGACAACGTCGAGGAGTTCGACGCGCGGTTCTTCGACTTCTTCCCCAAGCAGGCCGAGGTCCTGGACCCGCAGGCCCGCTGGCTGCTGCGCACCACCTGGGAGGCGCTGGAGTCGGCCGGCCTGCCGCCGCGCGGCCTCGACCGCGACACCGGCGTGTTCGTGGGCGCCAGCTACCAGCACTACCGCGAGTACAACCTCGCGCCGGAGCTGGACGCCCACAGCGGCCTGGGCAACCACAACGCCTTCCTGGCCAACCGGTTGAGCCACTTCCTCGACCTGCGCGGCCCGAGCATGACGATCGACACCTTGTGCTCCTCCTCGCTGGTCGCCCTGCACACCGCCGTGCGCTCGCTGCGCGCGGGCGAGTGCGCCCAGGCGATCGTCGCCGGGGTGCGGGTCGGGCTGTCGCCGCTGCACTACACCGCGATGACCAGCCTGCGCGCGCTGTCGCCGACCGGCCGGGTGCGGGCGTTCGACGCGGACGCGGACGGGCTGGTGCCCGGCGAGGGTGTGGTGACCGTGGTGCTGAAGCCGCTGACGGCGGCGCTGCGCGACGGCGACCGGATCCGGGGCGTCATCCGTGGCACGGCCGTCAACCACGGCGGCCGCACCAGCGGCCTGACCGTGCCGAGCAGTTCCGGACAGGAGGACGTCGTGGCGGCGGCGCTGCGCGAGGCGGGGGTGTCGCCCGAGTCGATCGGCCTGGTCGAGGCCCACGGCACCGGCACCCGGCTCGGCGACCCGATCGAGGTCGACGGGCTCACCCGGGCCTGGCGCCGGCACACCGACCGCGCGCAGTTCTGCGCGCTCGGCTCCGTGAAGCCCAACATCGGGCACCTGGAGCCCGCCGCCGGACTGGCCGGGCTGGTCAAGGTCCTGCTCGCGATGGAGCGCGGCACGATCCCGCCCTCGCTGCCCGTCCGCCGTCCCAACGACCTGGTGCAGTTCGAGAGTTCACCGTTCTACGTCGCCGACCGCGCCTTCGGCTGGCCGCGCGGGGAGCAGGCCCGCCGGGCGGCGGTGAGCTCCTTCGGGATGGGCGGGGTCAACGCCCACGTCATCGTCGAGGAGTCGCCTGCTCTCCCGGCCCGCCCGCCGCTGCCGCCCAGCAGCCATGTGCTCCGGGTGACGGCCGCTGACACGGACACCGTGCGCACCCTGGCGGCCGCCTACGCCGAGCGCTTCGAGGCAGTCCGTGACGCGTGGGAGACCGCCGACCTGTGCCGCACGGCCAACACCGGCCGCTCGCCGCAGGAATGGCAGACGGCCGTCCGCGGCCGCGACGCCGTCGAACTCGCCACCGCCCTGCGCGCCGTGGCCGCCGGGCGGGTGCCCGTCGGTCGCGCCGAGCACGACGACACGGACTGGCCCGTGTACCCCGGGGCCCGCACCGCCGAGCTGCCGACCTACCCGTTCGCCCCGGACACCCACTGGCGGACCCGTCCGGGCGCCACCCGGCCCACCGGCGCCCGCGCCCTGCGCACCGCCTGGCACCCCGAGGGCTTGGCCGCCCCGGCGACGGCCCCCGGGACCGTCCGCCTGGTCGGCGCCGACCGGGCCCTCGGGGAGCAGATCGCGGCCGAACTCCGCACCCGGGGAGCCCACTTCGCCGCGCCCGGCCAGGCCGCCGACACCATCCTGGTGACCGACACCGCCTCCCAGGAAGGCGACGGGGACGACCTGGGCCCGTTCTGGAAGGAACTCGGCGACCTGATCAGGGAGTTGCCGCCGCACGGCCGCCTCCTGTACGCCGTCTGTCACGGCGCCGCCGTGCACCCGGCGGAGCGCGCAGCGCTGCGGCCCACGAGGGCCGCCAAGGCCGTGGCGGTGGCCGCCGCCTGCGCCGAGAGCCGCAGGTCCGGCGCGATCGTCCACCTGGACGCGGCCGATCCGGCCGAGGCCTGGGCCCGACAGCTCGGCACCGAGTACGCGGCCCTGCGGCCTGGGCCGGACGGAAGCGAGGACAGTACGGTTGCCGCCTACCGTGGTGGCGTCCGGTACGTGCCGCAGACCGTCGACGCGCCGGCCGGGCCGAACTGGCGACTCTCCGGGGACGGTTACCTCCTGGTCACCGGCGGGCTCGGCGCCGTCGGCCGGCGCCTGGTCGCCCGGCTGATCGAGCACGGCGCGCGCCGCGTCGGCATCGTCGGCCGCTCCCCGCTCGACCCCGAACTCTCTGCCCTGCTGGACGAGTTGGCGGGCCCGGCGGAGCTGGCGTACCTGCCGTGCGACACGGCCGACGCCTCGGCGCTCGCGGCCGTCGCCGACGAACTGGGCGCCCGCTGGGGCCGGTTGCGCGGCGTGGTGCACGGGGCCGGCGGCGTCAACCCGTTCGGTGCGATGCACCGTCGCCCCTGGGAGGACGCCGCCCGGGTCCTCGCCCCGAAAGTCGCTGGCTCGCTGAACGCCGTCCGGCTGGCCCAGCGGCACGGCGCCGACTTCGTCGTCCTGGTCTCCTCGATCGCCGGCGCCCAGGCCCCGGCCGGGCGCGGCCTGGTCGACTACGCCCTCGCCAACGCCTACCAACTCGCCCTGGCAGAAGGGGAGAACGGGGGCACGGGCACTGCCGTGACCGCCCACGCCTGGCCCGACTGGACGGGGGTCGGGATGGCTGCGGACGCCTCGTTCGCCGCCGCCCACGCCATCGACGCCGAGGAGGCGGAGACTGCGTTCCTCGACCACGTGCTGACCGGTGGCGCCGTGCTCTTCCCCGGGCGGGTTGCCGCCCCTGCCCCCGCCGCCCCCGAGCAGCCCGCGTCGCCCCGGATCCGTGCCGTCATCCCCGCACCGACTACTGACCGGGACCGGACGGCGGCCCGCGAAGCCGTCCGCGCGGCGTTCGTCCAGGTCCTCGGCGAGGACCCCGGCGAACGGGCCCTGCCCGGGCTCGGGCTCGACTCGCTGGCCATCGCCGAGCTGGCCACCGCCCTGGAGCGGCACACCGGTCGCACGGTCGACCCGTCCCTGCTGATGCGCACCCGCACGGCTGATGACCTCGCCACCGCGCTCGCCGTGACCGTCCCCGCCCAGCCGGGGCCCGACCGCCGGGCGCCCGCGCCGGAAGGTGACGGCCGAGCCACCGCGTTGCGGGCCCTGCTGCGCCCGCTGGTCGCCGCTGACCCGGGGCCGGTGGCGCCGTGACCACCTCCGCCGAACGACCCTCTGACGAAAGGACCAGGGTGGACCGTCAGGACCGCCGCATCGCCGTCATCGGCCTCGCGGTACGCCTCCCCGGCGCCGAGGACGCCGTCGATCTGGCGCACTTCCTGCACCAGGACACCGTCGAGGTCGGCGAGGTTCCGCCCGGCCGGTGGCGCCGCGAGCTCTACCTCGGGGACGGCCCCCACCAGGGTTCCCACCACCGTGGGGCGTTCCTGCTCGACCCGTACTCCTTCGACCACGCCGCCTTCGGCCTCACCGCCGAGGACGCGCTGCCGCTGGACCCGCAGCAGCGCACCATGCTGGAGGTCGGTGCCCGGGCCCTGGAGGACGCCGGCCAGCTCGGGGCCGGCCGGAGGCTGAACGCGGGCGTGTTCATCGGCGCGCGCATGAACTCCTACGGCTTCGACCACGGCCGCGGCCTGGCCGGGCCGCTGGACGCGGGTGTCCGCCCGTCGGCCCTGTGGGGGCGGTCGCAGAACTTCCTGGCGGCCTGGCTGTCCGACCGCCTCGACCTCGCGGGCCCGAGTCTGGTCGTCGACACCGCCTGCTCGTCCTCGCTGACGGCGCTCTGGCTCGCCTGCCAGAGCCTGGCCGCCGAGGCCTGCGACCTGGCCGTGGTCGGCGGCGTCGACCTGCTGATCGACCCGCTGACCTTCGTCCTGCTCTCCCGCACCGGGGCGCTGTCCCCGGACGGCCGCTGCCACACCTTCGACGGCCGGGCCAACGGCTACGTCCCGGGGGAGGGCGCCGTCGCGCTGGTCCTCAAGCCGATGGCGGCGGCGCTGGCCGACGGCGACCACGTGCTCGGCGCGATCAGCGCCAGCGCGGTCAACAACGACGGCGCCACCATGGGCGTCACCACGCCCAACCTGGACGCCCAGGTGGAGCTGCTGGACCGGGTCTACCGGACCGTCGACCCGGCCACCGTCCGGTACGTCGAGGCGCACGGCACGGGCACCGCCATCGGGGACCCGATCGAGACGCGAGCCCTGACGGAGGTCTTCGGCCGGCACGGCGTGCCGCGCAACTCGGTGGCCCTCGGCTCGCTCAAGCGCCGGATCGGCCACCTCCACTCGGCGTCGGGCCTCGCGGCGCTCGCCAAGGTCCTCGTGCTGCTGCGCGAGGGAGTCATCCCGGCGGCGGGCGTGCCGGCGCCCAACCCGCGCCTGGGCCTGGACACCGGCCCGTTCCACCTGCCCACCGTCGCTGCTCCCTGGCCCGAGGCGCCGGTGCGCCGGGCCGCGGTGAGCGGCTTCGGCTTCGGCGGCACCAACGCCCACGTGGTCGCCGAGGCCGTCCCCGATTCCGTCCCGGAGCCGTACCCCCCGGCTCCGGGGCGGGCCGTCCACGTCCTGCCGCTGTCGGCCGGCACCCCGTACGCGCTGCGCGAACTCGCCGCCCAGTGGCTGGGTTTCCTGCCCACCGTGGGCGAGGCCCTGGCCGATGTGTGCGCGACGGCGCGACTGGCCCGGCCCCATCGCGCGGTGCGCACCGCCGTGACGGGCGCCGACGCCGGTGAGCTGGCCGCCGCCCTGCGGGCGTGGCTGCTCGGCGGCACGCCGGAGCCCCGGGCGAGCGTCCGGCTGCGCCCGGCGGCGGCGTCGACCCCGCCCGGCTGGCTGGCGGCGCTGGACCGCACGGTGCCCGCCGTGCGGGAGGTGATCGACCTCTTCGAGACCGCGACCGGTACCGAACTGGCGTCCTTCTCCGGGGAGTTGCTCAGGATCAGCGAGGGCGTCGCGCTCGCGGTGGCGCTGCGCGGCCTCGGTGTGCCCGCCGAGGCGGTGGACCTGCCGCCGGGCTGGGAGGCCGTCCGCGCGTTCGCCTGGGGGAGCGTCCCCCTGGAGCAGGCGCTGGCCGAGGTCCTCCGGCAGGAGGCCGAGGCGGCGGCCGACCCCGACCCGGAGGCGGCGGACCTCTGCGCCCGGCTGGACCGGGCCGAGGGCGACCAGGAGGTGGCCGGGGCGCTCGCCGCGACCGTGGCCGAACTCTTCGCGGCGGGAAGGGAGTTCGACTGGACGGCGGTCCAGGGCGGACGCGCCTGGCGCAAGCGCCCGCTGCCCGCGGCCCAGCCCACCGGCCCGGCCCTGGACCTGCGCGAACCGCTGCGCTCGGCCGAACCCGGCACACCCACCGCGCTGGAGGCCGACGAAGGCCCCGCCGGCTACCGCTTCTCCCGGGTCTTCGGCCCCGGCGAGGCCCCGATCGCCCAACACGCCGTCTACCGGCGCACGATGCTGCCGGGCGTGGCCTGGTTCGACTTCCTGCGCGAGGGCGCGGCCCTGCGCGGCGAGGCCTTCCACGGGCTCGGCGACGTCCTCTTCCACCGCCCGCTGATCCCCAGCACCGCTCACCGGGTGGTGTGCCGGGTGGACGGCGAGGGCCGCTTCACCGTCCGGGACGGCGAGACCGACGAGCCCTTCGTCACCGGCCGCTACCTCGCGCGGCGGGCGCCGGAGCCCGTCGCCGTCCCGATCGCCGCACTGCTGGACACCTGCTCGGCCGAACTGCACGCCGGCTCCCAGCTGTACCGGTGGCTCCGGCGGATCGGCTACCACCACGGCCGCTACTACCGGAACATCTCCTGGGTGGCCGGCCTGCCCGACGGCGGCACGCTCGCCCGGGTCGAGGGCGGCCGGCAGCGGGAACTGAACCCTAGCGGGGTCGAGCTGTTCCCCGGGCTGCTCGACAGCGTGACGATCGCCGCGATCGCGCCCGGCAACCCGGTGTTCGGCGCCGCCGACGCCTCGGCCTTCATCCCGCTGTCGGTCGGGCGGTTGGAGGTCCACGGGCCGCTGGAGGAGGCGGCGTACGTCCGCACCGAGACCGCCTTCTGGAACGAGGAGGCCTGCCGCGTCACCCAGACGGTCACGGATGCGGCGGGGCGGCCGCTGCTGGTGCTGGCGGACATCTCCTCCAAGCGCGTCCCGACGGCGGCCTTCGACGAGCAGCCGGCGGCCGGGCCCGTACGAGCGGCCGAGCCCGTACCGGCGGCCGAGCCTGTACCGGAGCAGCCCAGGAAGGCGCCCACCGCCCGTACCGTCCGCAGCGCGGACCCGAGCGCGCGGATCCTCGCCTGGTTCCTGGAGTCGGCGGGGATCGCCGAGGCCGACGCCGACACGGAGTTCCTCTCCTCCGGGTCCGACTCCGTCGGCCTGGTGTCGCTGAGCGAGCGGATCTCCCGGGAGAACGGCCTCACGCTCTACCCGACGGTGTTCTTCGAGTACCCCACCCCGCGCCGCTTCGCCGCCTTCCTCGCCGAGGAGTTCCCGGAGCTGGTCGCGACGCTGCCCGCCGCGACCGGCTCCGCCCCGGCCACTGACACTCCCGACGCCCCGGCCCGTCCGGTCGACGCCGCGACGCCGCCCACCGAACCCCGCCGCTCCCGCCCCGCCCCCGCCCGCGCGGCCGCCCCCCGCCCGCGCGACATCGCCGTCGTCGGCGCGGCCGTCCGGCTGCCCACCGCCGCCGGCCTGGCCGAGTTCGCCGAGCTGCTGCGCGAGGGCCGCGACACCGTTCGCCCGCTGCCCGGGGACCGCCGCCACCCGGACGCCCCCGTCCCGCAGGCCTCGTTCCTCGACCGGGTGGACGAGTTCGACCCCGCCCCGTTCCGGATCTCGCCCCGGGAGGCGCCGCTGATCGACCCCCAGGCCCGGATCGTCTACGAGACGATCTGGGAGGCCCTGGAGGACGGCGGCCGCGCCGGTGCCCGGGCCGAGGGCGCCACCACCGGGCTCTGGATCGCGTACAGCCACGACCACTACCACGAGGAGCGGGTGCGGCACGGCGTCGCCGACGGGCGCGGGCTCGGCCTGGAGGCGATGATCGCCAACCGGCTGTCCTACCTGATGGACTGGCACGGCCCCAGCACCCTCGTCAACACCCTCTGCTCCTCCTCCCTGGTCGCTCTGCACACCGCCGTGCAGCACCTGCGCTCCGGGGACGTCGACACGGCGGTGATCGGCGCCGTGCACGCCGCCATCAGCCCCGAGTACTTCCGCTCCATGGGCGAGCTGATGGCCCTGTCGCCCCGCCATCGCTGCCGTTCCTTCGACGACGGCGCCGACGGCTTCGTGCCCGGTGAGGGCGCGGTCGCCGTGGTGCTGCGCCGGCACGCGGACGCCGAGCGGGACGGCGACCGGGTGCGCGGGCTGGTCCGGGGTACGGCGGTCAACCACGGCGGCCGCACCACCCGCTACTCCGCGCCCAGCCCGGCCGCCCAGCGCGACGTCGTGACGGCTGCTCTGCGGGACGCCGAGGTCTCCCCGGAGACCATCGACCTGGTCGAGGCGCACGGCACCGGCACCCGGCTGGGCGACCCGATCGAGGTGGACGGGCTGACCCGGGCCTGGCGCGAGCACACCGACCGCGCCCAGTACTGCGCGCTCGGTTCGCTGAAGTCCAACGTCGGCCACCTGGAGCCCGCCGCCGGCCTGGCCGGCCTGGTCAAGGTCCTGCTGGGCCTGGAGCACGAGCAGTTGTGGCCGACCCTGCACGTCACCCGGCCCAATGACCACATCCGCTTCGAGACCACCCCGTTCCACCTGGTCGACCGGCCCCTCCCCTGGCCGCGCGGGGAGCGACCGCGCCGGGCCGCCGTGAGCGCCTTCGGGATGGGCGGGGTCAACGCCCATGTGATCGTCGAGGAGGCGCCGGCCGCCCCCGCTTCCGCCCCGCTCGCCCAGGACAGCCACCTGCTGCGGATCGGTGCCGCGAGCGAGCCGGCGCTGCGCGCCCTGGCCGCCGCCTACGCCGGGCAGGTGGCCGCCCTCCCAGCTGCCGGGCTCGGCGACTTCGCCCGGACCGCGAACACCGCGCGGGCCGCGCACCGCCACCGCGCCGTCGTGCACGGCGGTACCCCCGCCGAGCTGGCCGCCCGGCTCGCCGACGTCGCCGACGGGAGCACCCCGGCGGCCCGGCACCCCGGCGGCGCGGCCCGCACCGCGTTCCTGTTCACCGGGCAGGGCTCGCAGTACCCCGGCATGGGCGAGGGCCTGTACGCCACCGAGCCGCGCTTCCGCGAGGCGCTGGACGAATGCGCCGAACTGCTCGCCCCGCACACCGGTGTCGCGCTGCTCGACCTGCTCCACGGCGACGCCCGTCACCTGCTGGACGAGACCCGCTACGCGCAGATCGGCATCGTGAGCGTGCAGGTCGCCCTGGTCCGCTGGCTGGCGGCGGCGGGCGTGCGGCCCGACGCGGTCGCCGGGCACAGCCTGGGCGAGCTGACGGCGGCCTGGGCCGCGGGCGTGCTCGCCCTGCCCGACCTGCTGCGGCTGACCGCGCTGCGCGGCCGGCTGATGCAGGACCAGCCCCGGGGTGGGGCGATGGCGGTCGTCCACACCGACGCCGACACCCTGACCGCCGCCCTCGCCCGGTACCCCGGCCTGGAGATCGCCGCCTACAACGGGCCGCGCCTGCACACCGTCAGCGGCCCGGCCGAGGCCGTCGAGCGGCTGCGGGCCGAGAGCGCCGAGCGGGTTCAGCCGCTGACGGTCAGCCACGCCTTCCACAGCGCGCTGATGGACGGCGCGGTGGCCCCCTTCGCGGCGGCGGTGGCCGGCGTCGAACTCGCCCCGCCCGTCCGGCCGTTCGTCTCCACCCTCACCGGCGCCTGGCACACCGCCGGGAGCGCGACCGACCCGCAGTACTGGGCCCGGGCCATCCGCCTCCCGGTCCGCTTCGCCGAGGCGGTGACCGCCCTGGGCGAGGACGGCCCGGACACGGTGTGGGAGATCGGCCCGCAGCCCCAGCTGCTCCCGCTCGCCCGGGCCGCGTACACCGGCGAGCACCCCGGGTGGATCGCCACCCTCCGGCGCGGCCGGGGCGACCAGGCGCAGCTGCACGCCGCCCTGGCGGCCCACCACGACCGCACCGGCGCCGAACCGCGCTGGAGCGCCCTGCACGAGCACAAGGGCCAGCGGATCACCACCATCCCGACCTACCCCTTCCGCCGGCAGCGGTACTGGATCACCGAGGCCGCAGGCAACCCCGACGAGCACACGAAGAGGCCCGAGCACCATGGCTAGCGAGTACGGACTCAAGCGACACTTCAACGGCGAGGCGGCCCGCCTGATCGGAGGCAGGATCCGCGCCGCCCACCCCGGCTTCGACGTCGACGGCTACGCGGCCGAAGTCGAACGGCGGGTTCCAGGAAAGGAGTTGAAGGACCGCGTGCTGGTGCTGGCCGAGGGCCTGCGCACCCGGCTGCCCGCCGACTACCCCGCCGCCCTGCCCCGGCTGCTGACCGTCCTCGGCGACGAACTCGCCGAGGGCGAGGGGATGTTCAACGCCAGCTGGTACCTGATGCCGGTGGCCAGGTTCGTCGAGGAGTACGGGCTCGGCCACCCCGAGCCCTCCCTCGACGCGATCGAGGAGATCACCCGGCGGCACACCGGCGAGTACGCCATCCGGCCCTACCTCGAACAGCACCACGCGCAGACCATGCGGCGGGTCACCGCGTGGGCGCTCAGCCCCAGCCACAACGTGCGGCGCCTCGCCAGCGAGGGCGTGCGCCCGCGGCTGCCCTGGGCCCGCACCCTGGGGGTCTTCGTCAAGGACCCGCGGCCCGTCCTGGAGGTCCTCGAACCGCTGCGCAGCGACCCCTCCGAGTACGTCCGCAAGTCCGTCGCGAACAACCTGAACGACATCTCCAAGGACAACCCGCAGCAGGCCCTCGACACCGCCCTGCGCTGGCTGGAACAGAGCCCCACCCCCGAGACCGCCTGGATCGTCAAGCACGGACTGCGGACCCTGGTGAAGAACGGCGACCAGCAGGCCCTGGCCGTCCTCGGGGCCACCGGCGGCGAGCACGTCCGGGTGCCCCGGCTGAGCGTCACACCGGGCGAGCTGACCGTCGGGGAGACCGTCCTCGTCGAGTTCGACGTCGAGAACACCGACACCCGTGCCCACAGCGTCACCGTCGACTACGTCGTCCACCACGTCCGCAAGAACGGGCGCAGCATCCCCAAGGTCTTCAAGCTCACCACGCTGGAACTCGCCCCCGGCGAACGGCGCAGCCTGCGCAAGCCCCACCCCGTCAAGGAGGTGCAGACCCGCAGCTACTACCCGGGCGAGCACCGGGTCGACATCCAGGTCAACGGCCTGGTGAAGGCCACCGGGCGATTCGGCCTGCGCACATGAGCGCGCCGACGCTCACCCTCGACGCGGCCGACCCGGTGGTGGCCGACCACCGGATCGGGGAGCACCCCGTGCTCGCCGCCGCCGTCCAGGCGGACGCGCTGCTGCGCGCCCTGGACGCCCGACGGCCGGGGCGCTCCTGGACGCTGGAGCAGCT
This sequence comes from Kitasatospora sp. NPDC058162, assembly GCF_042884005.1. Taxonomy (NCBI): domain Bacteria; kingdom Bacillati; phylum Actinomycetota; class Actinomycetes; order Kitasatosporales; family Streptomycetaceae; genus Kitasatospora; species Kitasatospora sp. NPDC058162. The sequence continues at coordinate 522,822 of NZ_JBHVUS010000001.1, read as the reverse complement.
CGCCTTCCGCGCGCCGCTGCGGGTCGACGGGCCGCGCGTCGACCTGGCGGTGGTGACGGGCGAGGACGGGCGGTGCGCCCTGCGCGGCGCGGGCACCGGCGCCGCGACGGCCCTGACCGTTCCGACCGCCCCGACCGCCCTGACCGTGTACAGCACCGCCCGTGCGCACGGCACGCCGCTGGCGCCGCCGCGCCACCTCGACACCATCGCCCTGCGGGCCGGCTGCCCGGACGCCGTCCCGCTCGCCGAACTGGACGCCTGGCGGCGCGCCAGCGGCATCGGGTACGGGCCCGCCTACCGGGTGGTCCGCTCCGCGCAGCGCGGGCCCGGGCGGATCGCGGCGGTGCTGCGCACGGCCGAGGACGACCCGGGCGCGGCGTCCTTCGTGCCGCCGCCGCTGCTCGACGGGGTGTTCCAGCTGCTCGGGCTGCTCGACGGGGGAGCGGCCGGGGCGTGCCTGCCCTGGTACGTCGGCCGGCTCACCGCCCGACGTCGGATCACCGGGACGGTGCTGGCGCTGGTCGAGCTCGAACCGGCGGCGCCTGGTGGTGTCGGTGGCGTGGTACGCGGGCGGGCGACCGTCTGCAACCAGCAGGGGGAAGTCCTGCTGGAACTGGAGCGGATCACCCTCAAGGCCGCTGGTGCCGCGTCCGGCCGGGAGCCCACGCCCGCCGTCGGATTGATCGAGGTACCCGGGTGGCGGCGGACCGAACCGGTCCCCGTGCCTCCGGCCGCCGACCGGGCGGTCCTGTTCATCGCTCCCCAGGACACCCCGCCGCCGTCCACCCCGCCCGTCGCCCGGCTGGCGCCCGAGGAGCTGACGCGGGAGCGGATCGACGCCGTCCTCGCCGAGCACCCCGTCCACGAGGTGGTGTACCTGGCACCCCGGGGGGTCGCGGGGGCGGACGGGGCGGCGCAGGCCCTCCAGGGCGTTTTCACCCTGGTGCGCCGCCTGGCCGCCCGGCCCCCGATGCCCGACCTGCTGATCGTCACCACGGGAGCCCACGACATCACCGGGGGCGAGCCCGTCGACCCCCTCATGACCGCACTCTGGGGGCTGGCCCGCACCCTGCGCGCCGAGCACCCGCGCACCGCCGTCCGCCTGGTCGACCTGGAACCGGGCGCGCCCGTGCCGCCACCCCGGTACGCCGAGCCGGACCTGGCCCGGCGCGCCGGCACCTGGTACGCGCCGGTGGTCGCCCCCGACCGCTCCGCCGCGGCCCGGCCCCCGCGGCTGCGCGGCGGACGCTTCCTCATCACCGGCGGCCTGGGAGCAATCGGTTTGCGCGTCGCCGAGTTCCTGGCCGAGGAGGGCTGCGCCCACCTCACCCTGGTGGGCCGCGGCGCCCCGGGGGTCGGCGAGGCCCGCCGGCGCCTCGACCGGCTCGCCGCCCGCTGCGAGCTGGAGACCGTGGCCGCCGACGTCCGCGAGCTGCCCGGGCGGCTGGCCGGCGCCGCGCGCTACGACGGCATCCTGCACGCCGCCGGAGTGCTGCGCGACGGCCTGGCCCGCGGTCTGACCCCGACGCAGATCGGGGAGGTGCTCGACCCCAAGATCGGCGGGGTGCACGCCCTCGCCGAGCTGGCGGCCCGGCACGACCCGCCCGGCTTCGTCGCGCTGTTCTCCTCCGTCGCGGCCGTACGCGCCAACCTCGGCCAGAGCGCCTACGCCGCCGCCAACGCCTACCTGGACGGCTACGCGGCCCGCCGCCGCGCGGCCGGCGAGCCCTGGTACAGCCTCGGCTGGGGCCTGTGGAACGTCGGCATGGGCGAGCACATCGCCCCCAGGGCCGCCGCCCACGGCGTCCCCGCCCTCACCCCGGACGACGGCGTCGCGCTGCTGCGCGCGGCCCTCTCCCGTCCTCCGGCGCACTACGTCCTGACCGCCACCGCCCGAGCGAAGGGGGCACCCATGACCACCACGACACCGGCGAGCACGCTGTGGCCGCCGCTCACCGCCGCCGTCCGCACGATCCTCCACGTCGACGACGTCGCCCGTGAGGACGACCTGCTGGAGCTGGGCCTCGACTCGATGATGGCGGTCGAGCTGGCCGCGGCGCTGTCCGGCTCCGGGCTCGACGTCGACCCGATGGTCTTCTTCGAGCACAGCGGCGTCGGCGCCCTGCTGGGGCACCTGGAGTCCTTGCCGCGCACGGGAGTTGCCGCACGGCAGGCTCCGGCGGCCGTTGCCGCTCCTGTTCCCGCGCCCGCTGCTGTTCCGGCCGACGCCTTCGTCCCAGACTGGGACCGCTACCGGGACCAGGCGCCGCGCCCCGAACCGACGCCCGTACCGGTACTCGAAACAGCGCCTGTACCGGCCCCCGCCCCGCAGCGCACCCGCACGCCCCGGCGCACCCTGCCCGGCCGGCTGTCCGGCGCGCCCGGCGGGACCTTCCTGGAGCGCCGGATCGACGCGCTCTCCACCGAGGACCGCCAACTCGTGGCCAGGGACGAGTACTTCTACGAGCCCGTGATCGAACGCGCCGAGGGCGCGCGGATCAGGTTCGACGGCCGCTGGTACCTCAACTTCGCCTCCTACAGCTACCTCGGACTGATCGGCCACGACTACATCGACCAGCAGGTCCTCGACGCGGTGGAGCGCCACGGCACCGGCGCCCACGGCGTGCGCCTGCTCGCCGGTACGCTCCACCTGCACCGCGAACTGGAGCTGGCCATCGCCGACTTCCTCGGTGCCGAGGACGCCGTCGTCTTCTCCAGCGGGTACATGGCCAACGTCGCCACCGTGGGCGCCCTGGTCGGCGCGGGCGACGTGGTGATCGGCGACGTCTACAACCACGCCAGCATCCTCGACGGCTACCGGCTCTCCGGTGCCGAGGTGATCACCTACGCCCACAACGACCTGGCCGACCTGGAACGCGCCTTGAAGAAGGTGGGCGACCGGGGCCGCCTGGTGGTCACCGACGCCGTGTTCAGCATGGACGGCGACGTCGCCGACCTGCCCGGCATCGCCGAGCTGTGCGCGCGCTACGACGCCCCGCTGATGGTCGACGAGGCGCACAGCCTCGGCGTCCTCGGCGACACCGGGCGCGGCATCACCGAGCACTTCGGCCTCGACCCGGCCCGGGTGGACGTCAAGATGGGCACCCTGTCCAAGACCGTGCCCAGTGCGGGCGGTTACGTCTCCGGCTCGCGCGACCTCATCTTCGCGCTGAAGAACAACGCGCGCGGCTGGATGTTCTCCGCCGCCGCGACCCCGGCCCAGGTCGCCGCCGCCAAGGCCGCGATCGAGGTGATGGCCGCCGCTCCCGAACTCACCCGGGAGCTGCGCGCCAGGACCACCCGCTACCGCGAGCAGCTGCGCGCCCTCGGCTTCGACACCCTGCACAGCGAGACCCCGGTGGTGCCGGTGATCTGCCGCAGCGCCGAACAGGCGGGCGCCATGGCCCGGTTGTGCCAGCGCGACGGGCTGTTCGTGCAGCCGATCGTCTACCCGGCGGTGCCGCGGACCCTGCCCCGGCTGCGCACGATCGTCAACCTCGCCCACTCCGAGGCCGACCTGGACACGGCCGTCGCCACGCTCGCGCGCGCCGGCCGGGCCTGCGGCCTCATCCCCTGACCCGCGCATCCGCTGACCCACACACCACATCCCGGAGGGGAGCCCATGACCGCCGCACCCGACACCGAGGCGTTCTTCTCGGCCGTCCTGAAGGCCATCGCCGTCACCCGCAACCACGCCACCGACCCGCAGGAGCACGCCCGGGGCGTGGTCGAGCCGGCCGCCCGCATCCGCGCCGCCGAGGAGCGGATCGGTGCCCGCCCGATCACCCCGGCCGAGGCCGCCGAGGTGCTGGAGCTGCTGGAGACCACCTTCCGCACCAAGCGCACCCCCGACGAGGAGCGCGAGCACTACCTGGCGTACATCGAGGGGGTCTCCGGCGTGGGCCGGGCCCCGCTGGGTGCGTCCGCCGCGTGAGCGTTCCCGAACTCGGCTGGTACAGCCACGAGTTGTGCTTCTGGCACGACCCCGGGCCCGGCGCCGGCTACCTGCCGGTGGGGCCCGGGATCGAGCCGCTGCGCCAGTTCGCCGTCGACCCGGACCTGCGCCGGGCGGAGGGCCTGGTCCGGGCGGCCGGAGTCCTGGAGCGGTACACCGCGGTGACCCCGACGCCCGCCTCCGACGAGGACCTGCTGCTGGTGCACACTCCGGAGCACCTCGAACGGGTCGAGGCCGCCTCGGCGGCCGGCGCGGGCGACGCCGGGGTGTACGCGCCCGTCAACTACCACAGCGCGCGCGCCGCCCGGCTCGCCGCGGGGGCCTGCGCCCAGGCCGTGACGGCCGTCCTGGACGGGCGGTTCGGCCGGGCCTACTGCCTGGTGCGCCCGCCCGGCCACCACGCGGAGCCCGACCGGGCGATGGCGCTGTGCCTCTACAACAACCTGGCGGTCGCGGCCCGTACCGCGCGGCGCCACGGCGCGCGCCGGGTGCTGGTCCTGGACTGGGACGTCCACCACGGCAACGGCCTCCAGCGGGTCTTCTACGAGGACCCGGACGTGCTGTACGTCTCCGTCCACCAGGACGGGCTGTTCCCGGCGGCTTCCGGCCTCGTCCTGGAGACCGGCGCGGGCGCGGGCGCCGGGACCACGCTCAACGTGCCGCTACCGGCGGGCTCCGGGCACGAGGCCTACCTCGCCGTCCTGGAGCAGCTGGTGGCTCCCGCCGCCCGGGCCTTCCGTCCCGATCTGATCCTGGTCGCGGCCGGCGTCGACGCGGGCGGGCACGACCCGATGGGCCGGATGCTGTGCACCAGCCGCACCTTCCACGCCATGACCTCGGCCGTCTGCCGACTGGCGGACGAACTGGCCGACGGGCGGCTCGTGTTGGCCCACGAGGGCGGCTACTCGGCCTGGTACCAGCCGACGTTGGTGCTGGCCACCGCCTGCGCGCTCGCCGGGCTGCCGGCCCCCGACGACCCGTTCCTGCACTCGCTGGAACACCTGCCGGGCCAGCGGCTGCAACCCCACCAGCGGCGGGTGGTGGACCACTTGCGCGCCCACCACCCGCTGCTCGCGGGCCGTTCGGACCCGGCCGGCCCGCAGACGGAGGGGGCAGGCGATGGGTGACTGGTGGACACGCCCGGGAGCACCGGCCAAGGGCCCCGGGCCGCGCCCGCGCCGACGGGTGGTGGCGCTGCCGCACGCCGGCGGCTGGCCGTCCGCCTTCCGCAGCTGGCGGGACGTGCTGCCCGCCGACGTCGAGCTCCTGGTCGCCCAACTCCCGGGCCGCGGACCGCGGATCGGCGAGGAGCCGTCGACCAGGATCGAGCCGCTGGTCGGGGCGCTGAGCCGGGAGCTCGCCGACCTGACCGGAGCGGATCCGCTGCCGTACGCGGTGGTCGGGCACAGCTTCGGCAGCGTCCTCGGGTACGAGCTCACCCGGGCCATGGAGCACAAGGGCCTGCCGCCCGAGCTGCTCGCCGTCTCGGCCCGCCAGCCCCCGTGCTTCACCGGCGGACCGCCGTCCGCGCACGAGCGCACCGATGCCCAACTCCTCGCCCACCTCCGGGAGATCGGCGGCATCGCACCCGGGCTGCTGGCCCGCCCCGACCTGCTCGGGCCGGCCCTGCGCGCCATCCGTGCGGACCTGGAGGCGATGGAGACCCATGAACGGCCGCCGGCCGGGACGGGCGTGCCGATCCTCGCCCTCGGCGCGGAGGACGACCCGGTCGTCCGCGCCGATCGCCTGCACCTGTGGTCGCTGGAGACCACGGCGGGCTTCCGCCGGCTGATGTTCACCGGCGGCCACTTCTACCTCTACGAGCCGGCCAACGCGGCGGCCGTCGCCCGGCACCTGGTCGCACCGCCGCCCCCGCTCGCCGCCTCGCAACCCTTCGACACCACGCAGTACCCGTACACCCCCGGACTCCCGGAAAGGAACCCCGTTGAGCACCACCGCCGACTCCCCCCAGCAGGCCGGTCCACGCCAGTGGCTGGGGCTGGCCGTCCTGGCGCTGCCCACGCTCCTGCTCTCCATCGACGTGAGCGTGCTGCACCTGGCCGTACCGCACATCAGTGAGGCCCTGGCCCCCTCGGCCTCCCAGATGCTGTGGATCATCGACATCTACGGCTTCCTGATCGCGGGCTTCCTGGTCACCATGGGCACCCTCGGCGACCGCATCGGCCGGCGCCGGCTGCTGCTGATCGGCGCCGCCGCCTTCGGGGTGGCCTCGGTGGCCGCCGCGTACACCAGTGACCCGGTCGCGCTGATCGCGGCCCGGGCGGCGCTCGGGGTGGCGGGCGCGACGCTGATGCCCTCCACGCTCGCGCTGATCACCACGATGTTCCCGGACCCCCGCCAGCGCGGGATGGCCATCGCGGTGTGGGTCACCATGTTCTCGGTCGGCATCGCGCTCGGCCCGGTGGTCGGCGGCGCCATGCTGGAGTACTTCTGGTGGGGCTCGGTCTTCCTGCTGGCCATCCCGATCATGGCGCTGCTGCTGGTCGCCGGCCCGGTGCTGCTGCCGGAGTACCGGGACGGGAACGCCGGCCGCCTCGACCTGGCGAGCGTGCTGCTGTCGCTCGGGGCGATCCTGCCGGTGGTCTACGGGCTCAAGGAGATCGCCAAGGGCGGCCCGGCCGTGGTGCCGGCGCTCGCCCTGGTCGTGGGCCTGGCCGTGGCCGGCGTCTTCGTCCGGCGCCAGCGCGCGCTGGCCGACCCGCTGCTGGACTTCCGGCTGTTCGCCGGCCCGACCTTCCGCACCGCGCTGGCCACCCTGCTGGTCAGCATGCTGGTGGCGGGCGGCACCTACCTGTACGTCACCCAGTACCTCCAGTTGGTCGGCGAGCTGTCGCCGATGACGGCGGGCCTCTACCTGCTGCCGGCGGCCTTCGCGCTGATCGTCACCTCGGTGGTGTCCCCGATCGCGGCGGCCGCGGTGCGGCCCGCGTACGTCGTCGCGGCCGGCCTGGCGGTGTCGGCCCTGGGCCACGTCATGCTGGCGACGGCCGACAGCACCTCCGGCATCTCCCAGGTGGTCACCGGCTTCGCCTTCGTCTACGCGGGCGGCGGCCCGCTGGTGGCCCTCGGCACGGACATCGTGGTCGGCTCGGCCCCGCCGGAGCAGGCCGGCTCGGCCTCGGCGATCTCGGAGACCAGCACCGAGCTGGGCATGGCGCTCGGTGTGGCGCTGCTCGGCAGTCTCGGTGCGGCCGTGTACCGGGCCGGGGTGGACGTGCCCGGCGCGGTGTCGGAGCAGGCGGCGGGCACGCTCGCCGGGGCGGTGGAGGCGGCGAAGGGCCTGCCCGCCGACGCGGCGGGGGCGTTCCTGGACTCCGCCCGGGCCGCGTTCACCGACGGCATGAACGTGATCGGCGGGATCGGGGCCGTGCTGGCGCTGGCCAGCGCGGTGCTGGTGGTGCTGGTGATCAAGGCGCCGCCGGCGGGCGCCGGGGCGGAGGAGGAGGCCGCCGCCGAGCCGGTGGCGGCCGCGGTGGAGTAGCGCCGGTCGGAGTCGGAGCCGCAGCGCCCGACGGCCGGTCCGGGACGGGACCGGCCGTCGGCGCGTGTCCGGGCGTGTCCGGGCGCGTCCGAGCGGGGCCGGGGTGGGCCGCCACCGAACGTGTTGACATACCGACGGTACGCAAATAGGTTCAGTTGACATACCGTTGGTACGTGAATGGGGATGCCGTCCATGCTGGCCAGCTTCCGTCCGGTGATCTGTACGTCCCGCCTCGGCGAGACCCGCGCGTTCTACGCCGGGCACTTCGGGCTCGAGGTGGTGCGCGAGGCGCCCTGGTATCTCGTCCTCGGCCGCCCCGCGCCCCGGCCCGTCGAACTCACCCTCGTGGACCCGTCCCACCCGGAGGCACCCGAGGAGTGGAAGCGGCCGGTGCGCGCGGTGCGGATCGTCCTGGAGGCGGACACCGGGGGCGGACGGACGGTCGTGGACCCCAACGGCGTCCGCGTCGACGTCGTACCGATAGTCGTACCGATAGCTGCGAGGGACCCAAGGGGAGAGGTGCCATGGCAGGAAGAATCGATCCCGACACGGCGGTCGCGGTGATGCGCGCGGCCGGACTGGAACCGCTGGAGCCCTACCCCGGGGCGAACGTGGCCTGGAACTCCCGCTGCACCGACGGCGCCCACCGCGTCGCGCCCACCTTCACCCTGGTGCGGACCGGCCGCGGCGCCGGCTGCCGCCAGTGCGGGCGCACCGCCGCCGGCCGGCGGCGCCGCGCGGCAGGCCGGGAGCGGGCCGAGGCGGACATGCGGGCCGCCGGGTACGAGCCGCTCGACCCCTACCCGGGGGCCAGGGTGCGGTGGCGCTGCCGGCACCTGCCCTGCGGCCGGACCGTCCACCCCCGGCTGTTCAAGATCCGTGCGGGCGGCGGCGGTTGCCTCGGCTGCGCGGGCCGGGCCCCGGTGGACCCGGCCGCCGCCGAGGCGGAGATGCGCGCGATCGGCATGGAGCCGCTGGAGCCCTTCCCCGGCCGGGTGCGCGACCAGTGGCGGTGCCGCTGCACCCGTTGCGGCCACATCGGCACCCCGATGCTCAATAACATCCGTCGCGGCCAAGGCGGTTGCTATCCCTGCGCGCACCGGGACCGGCATCCGGAGCGGCACCCCGATCGGCACTCGGAGCAGCTCACCGCGCGGCACCCGGAGCGGAACCACGAGCGGCTCACCGCGCGCGCAGCGCCTCCAGCAGCCGGGTGAGCGCCCGGACGGTCTCCGCCAGGTCGTCGGGCCCGCCCGAGTCCGCCAGCCACAGCGCCGCCTCGTTCATCGCGCCCGACAGCAGGTGGGTGAGCGGCGCGGCCGGCTGGGCGGGGATCGTCCCCTCATCGATCAGTACGGTGAGCACACTGGCCAGGTGCCGGCCGGAGGTGGCCTCGTTCATGGCCCGCCACTCGCTCCAGCCCAGCACGGCCGGCCCGTCGACCAGCAGGATGCGCTGGACCGAGGGGTCGGTGGAGGTGCTGAGGAAGGCCTCGCACCCGGCGACGAGCTGCTCCCACGGCTCCTCCCGGGCGTCCGCGGTCACGGCGATCCGCTCCGCCACCTCCTGCTGCACCTGCTCCAGCACCGAGCGGAACAACTCGGCCTTGCTGTCGAAGTGGTGGTACAGCGCGCCCTTGGTCACCCCGGCCGCCGCCACGATCTCCGCCAGCCCCACGGCGCCGTACCCCAGGGTCGAGAACAGCCGCCGGCTCTCGCGCAGCAGCGCCTCCCGGGTCTGCTCCCGCTGCCGGGCCCGCACTCCCTGCGCCACTGTGGCTCCTTGTCGTTGACGTACTGAAGGTATGCCAACACGGTACTGGCCCGACACCCCTGTCCGGGAGTGCACCGTGTGCGAGTGCACCGTGGTCAGGCCACCGCGGCGAGCTGCCGGGCCGGCCGGGTCCGCTCGTAGGCGTGGCCGACCCGCAGCAGCGTCGGCTCGCCGAGGGGACGGCCGAGCAGCTGCATCCCGATCGGCAGGCCGGCCGGGTCGTGACCGACCGGAACGGTCAGGGCGGGCACCCCGGTGATGTTGGCGGGGGCGGAGAGGCGCACGTAGGCGTCGGAGACGCCCTCGACCGTGCCGTCCGGCCAGCCGACCGTCGTCTCGTCCGCGCCGACCGCGGTCATCGGCACGCTCGGGGCGGCGATCACGTCGACCTGCTCCAGCAGCCGCTCCCACTCGGCCCGCATGAGCGTGCGGGCGCGCTGCGCCCGGAGGTGGTCCCCGGCGCTCATCAACTCGCCGGCCTCCAGCAGGATGCGGACGTCCTCCTGGTACAGCTCGGGGACGGTGCGCAGGCTGCGCTCGTGGTAAGCCGCGGCCTCCGGCACCATCAGGCCCCACTGGACGGCCTTGATGTAGCGGGTCATCGGGATGTCGACCTCGACGACCTGCGCGCCCAGGGCCTCCACCTGCCCGACGGCGTCCCGGACGGCGGTTTCCACGTGCGGGTCGACGTCGTCGAAGTAGTAGTTGCGCGGCAGGCCGACGCGCAGTCCCGTCAGGTCCGGGTCGGCGCCGGGCCGGTAGTCCGCGGCGGGGACGGACAGCGAGGCGGGGTCGCGCGGATCGTGTCCGGCCAGCGCGGTCAGGACCAGGGCCGCGTCCTCGACGGTGCGGGTGATCGGCCCGACGTGGTCCAGCGACCAGGACAGCGAGGTGACGCCGTGCCGGGGGACGAGACCGTAGGTCGGCTTGAGGCCGACCACCCCGTTGAGCGCGGCGGGCACCCGGATCGATCCGCCGGTGTCGGTGCCCAGGGCGAAGGTCGCCGCGCCCGCCGCGACGGCGACCGCCGAGCCGCCGCTGGAACCGCCGGCGACCCGGCCGCGGTCCCAGGCGTTGCGGGTCTGCGGAGTGGTCAGCCCGAAGGCGAACTCGTGGGTGTGGGTCTTGCCGACCAGGACCGCGCCCGCCGCCGTCAGACGCGCGGCGACGGTGCTGTCGGCCGTCGCGCGGTGGTCGGCGCGGACCCGGGAGCTGGCGGTGGTGGCCAGGCCGCCGACGTCGATCAGGTCCTTGAGCCCCATCGGGATGCCGTGCAGCGGTCCCCGGTAACGTCCGTGCGCCGCCTCGTGCGCGGCCTCCGCCGCCGCCCGTCGGGCCTGCTCCACGGTGACCGTGACGTAGGCGCCCAGGTGCGGTTCCACCTCCTCGATGCGGGCGAGGACGGAGTCGACCAGTTCGACGGGGGAGAGGCGCCGGGCCCGGATCGCGTCTGCGGCGGCGGTGAGGGACAGCTCATACGGCTGCATCGTGCGGCTCCTGTCCGGCGGGGTGGGCGGCGTGGTCGGTGGTGCGGTAGGCCGCGTGGTCGGTGGCCTGGTACGTGGGTCGGTAGGCGGCGGCGGGCGGGACGTCCGCGAAGTCCAGCTCGCGCAGGACCGCGACGACCCCGTGGATGTGGTCGGCGACGGCGGCGACCGCGGCGTGGCGTTCGGCGGGCAGCACGAGCCCGGCGCGGGCCGCCCAGCGGGCGGCTTCCGGCGGGGTGAGTTCGACGGTGGTCATGGACCTTCTCCTTCTGGGCGGAGGGCGGGGGGCAGCGGAGCGCCCGAGGCACTAAGGCCAAGGATTCGCGTCCGGCACCAGACGTCAGGCCCGGGCGCCCGTGATCCCGACGCCGGGCTCGGCGAGCAGCCGGTAGCGGCCGTGCTCCCGGCGGACGGTGCCGGCCGTGGGCCGCGGGAAGTGGGTGCCCAGCAGCAGGGTGTCGGTGTCCGCCAGGCCGTCCAGCAGCCGGGCGCGGGTGCGGATCGCCGCGGCGGAGTCGATGTCGACGCAGCTGTGCACATGGGGGTGGGACAGCTGCACGGGGTGGTGGATGCTGTCGCCGGTGATCAGCGCCCGCCGGTCGCGGCCGCGCAGTTCGACGGCGACCTGGCCCGGGGTGTGGCCCGGGGCGGGGACCAGGTGGACGCCCGGTGCCACCTCACGGCCCTGCTCGGGCACCGCCACGGCGTCGTACTGTCCGGCGTCGCGGACCGGGTCGACGGAGTCGCGGAACATCTGGGTGCGGGCCTCGTCGAGCTCGGTGGCGGCCCAGTGGTCCCATTCGGTGCGGCTGGTGAGGTAGCGGGCGTTGGGGAAGGTGGGGATCCAGTCCCCGCCCGCGCGGCGGGTGTTCCAGCCGACGTGGTCGGTGTGCAGGTGGGTGGTGATCACCAGGTCCACGGACTCGGGCGCGAAGCCCGCCGCCGTCAGCCGCTGCAGGAAGTCGGTGTCGAGGCCGTCCCAGGCCGGGTTGGCCCGGGTCTTGCCGTTGCCGATGCCGGTGTCCACGACGATGCGCAGCCCGCCGGCCTCCACCGCGAAGCTGTGGCTCGCCAGCCGCGGGACCTCGGCGTCGGCGAAGTGCGGGCGCAGCCACGCGGCCTCGTCCAGCACCTCCTTGGTGGCGGCCGGCAGCAGCCACGGCCCGGTCTGGCGGGGGAGTTCGATCTCGTCGATCCGGTGCACGAGGATGTCGCCGAGGCTCCAGCCGGTACTGGTGGCGGTACCGGTGATGGGGGCGGTCGGGCGGGTGGCTGCGCTGCTCATCGGTGGACCCCTTCGGTGGCGCCGGCGTCCGCGGAGGCGGTGCGCGAGCGCGTTAAGGCGAATGCTTTGCATTAAGTACTCTAGGTCGATGATCCACCGAAACGCAATCCCTTAGCTTTTAGCTCCCCGAAGCGGACCCGGCACGGCCGAGCGCCGCCGCCACCAAGCGGTCGGTGTACGCCTGGGACAGGTCCGAGGGGCGGAACAGGATCCGGTACATCAGCGGGGCGACCAGCACGTCCAGCAGCGTCTCCAGGTCCGGCACGGCCTCCCCGCGCCCGGCCGCGCGCACGCAGACGGCCCTCAACTGCTCGGCGGCGTAGTCGGAGCAGCGCGCCGCGTTGCCCTGATCGGGGTCGCCCAGCAGGGCGTCGCGGATGTACGTGCGACCCGCCGTCGAGTCCATCTCCTCCGCGAACTGCACGGTCCACGCCTCCAGGTCCGCCCGCAGGCCGCCGTGGTCGGCCGGCGGGGCGTCGGGGCGCAGCCGCTCGACGGCCACGTCGGACAGCAGCTCCCGCAGGTCCCCCCAGCGGCGGTAGACGGTGGACGGCGTGACCCCCGCACGGGCCGCGATCAGCGGCACGGTCAGCGCCTCCCGCCCCACCTCCGCCTCCAGGTCGCGGACCGCCTGGTGCACGGACTGCTGGACGCGGGCGCTGCGCCCGCCGGGGCGTGTGGTCGCTCGGGCATTCATGGGGGACAGCCTAATGCGAAGGATTCGCGTCTGCTGCGCGCGGCGCAGCGGGGTCAGGCCGTGTAGCGGGCCGTGCGGTACCCGCCCTCGGCGGTCCGGTCGACCTCGGCGGCGTCCCAGGTGTGCGGCGTCGCCAGCTTCCAGCGGGCGCGCAGCACGGCGTGCTCCGCGCGCGTCCTGGTCACGTACCACTCGCCCATCCGGCACCAGGCCAGCGGCTCGTCGGCCTCGGTGGCCACGGCCCGGACGAGCTGTTGCGCGTGCCGGGCGACCTCCGACTCCAGGTACTGGTTCATCCGGTAGGTGGCCTGGTCGCCGTGCTGGAACATGGCGTAGTCGGAGCCGGGCTGGGTGTGCAGCCGCCCGTGCTCCAGCGCCACCGTGCCGCTGCGCACCACCTGCTCCTGGGAGTTGGCGGCGATGCCCTGGTTGAGCCGGTTGAGCAGCTTGACCTTCTCCGGGGTGGCCTCCGGGATCTGGCCGCCGCCGCCCCCCTGGGCGGAGTACACCTCGTGCAGGTCGTAGTCCCCGGTGTAGAGGTACTGCCGCCAGTTCTGGTCGGCCTTCAGGGCCGTCATCGCGGGCCCGCCGCCCGGCTGTCCCATGTCGAGCGGCACGTACGGCTCGCCGTCGGCGCCCTGCTGCACGATCCCGGGGGCGAGCGTGGCGGGCGGGTTGTCGATCCGTACGCCGGCCAGGCCCTGGGCGTTCCAGTGGCCGACGAAGCCGCTCAGGTCGTTGGCGTCCAGCCAGGCCAGGATGGTCGCCGGGTCGCCCTGGACCTGCCCGGGCCCGGTGCCGTACTTCTTGCCGACCGAGGCGGGCTTGATCGACTTCTCCAGGATGGTGTGCGGCTTGGCCTTGGCGCCGTCGGCGATGCGCCGGATCGAGTACTCCCCGGTCTCCCGGACGGCGATGGTGTACTTGTGCTTCTTGCACACCGCCGAGATGGCGGCCCAGTGGTTCTCCCACACGACGGTCCGCAGGTCGGCCGCCCGTCGGCCCGGAGTGACGGCCTGCCCGTCGAACGCCCCGGCCGCGCAGACCTGCAGCACGTTGCTCTCGTCCAGCTGCCGCTGCACCACCGGCCGGGAGCCGTCCTGACCGCCCGCCACCCGCTGGATGGCCGCCCCCGCCTGACGCCGGTCCGCGATCATGCGCGTCGTCGCCGCGTTGCCGACCGTGCGCTGCAGGGCCGTGACGGCCTCCGGGGACATCGCCCCGGCATCCGGCCGCACCCCGCCGCCGGACCGGCGGGCCGGCCCCGCATCACGCTGGGAGTCCCCGGGCTTCTCCTGCTGTTTCCTCGCCTGCATGCTGAAACCTCCTCGGCCCCGTAGCCCCCCTTTATACAAGGGAGTTGGCCGAAGGCGAAGGGTGCTTCCGGACGCACCCCGACGCCTGCCTGCCGGGCCGGCCCCGACCCCGCGCGCACGACACGGATCAGTCACCGGCCGGGACGGACCGGAGGAGGAGCTCGGCCGCGTCGGTGCGCAGGTACAGGACCGTGCGGCCGGTGCGGTGGCGCGCGAGCAGGCCGGCGTCGCGCAGGGCGGCCAGGTGGTGGGAGACGTTCGGGGCGGACAGGCCGGTGCGCTCGACGAGTTCGGTGGTCGACGCGGGGGTGTCCAGCTCGGCCAGCAGCCGGGCGCGGGTGCGGCCGATCACCCGGGCCAGCCCTTCCGGGACCGCGCTGCCCGCCGTCTCCCAGAGCGTCGCCACCCCGCGCGGCGGGTACACCAGGCCCGGTTGCCACGGCGGGTTCTGCTGGGAGAACACGCCCGGCCAGGCGAACACCGTCGGCACCAGGACCAGACCCCGTTCGCCGTCCAGCCGGTGGTGGGCGTCGATCAGCCGGTGACCGATCCGCAGGGTGTCCCGCTCCCAGGTCACCAGCGGGTGCAGGTCGGCGAACAGCGCCGCCGGGCCGCCGGTGGACATCTGCCGGGCCCGGCGCAGGATCTCGCCCTCGGCGAGCCGCTCGATCCCGGCCCAGTGGGGGGCGATCGCGGCATCCCAGTACGCCCGGACCTCCGCCGCCAGCCGGACCAGACCGCTCTCCGGATCCCGCGTCAACTCCGCCACCAGTGGGGGCAGTTCGCCCTTGATCCGGGCGAGGTCGCGGCGCACCACCGCCGGATCGGTGGCGGCCAGCTCGGCCAGCGCCTGCTCGATCGTCGGGCTGGACGCCGTCGGCACCGGGGTCAGGAAATCCGGTACGTACACCGTCGGCAGCCGCACCAGCTGGGACAGCAACTCCCAGTCCACGCCCGCCAGTCGCCGGGCGGCCTGCCGCACCCAGGGCAGGTGGACCGCGTGCCGGCCCGGGTCCTTGAGCACCTCGACGCTCGTCACCACCTCCCCCAGGGGCGAGCGGGCGAACCGCGTCCGGGCGAGGTCCTGCGCGGAGAACTCCCAGGTGAGCACGGGCATCCTCCGTGAGGATTCGATCAGGATGGAATGTCTGGGCGGTGGTGATCATTCCAGGGAACCTCGGTGCATGACCACCACCGCGCTCCCACCGCTCCGCGACCGCCTCGGCCTGCCCGGCACCGCGGGCCGCTCCCGCCTGATCGGCGCCCACCTCGTCGACAGCCTCGGCACCGGACTGATCCTCGCCTTCGTCCTCGTCTACTTCACCCGCACCACCGACCTCCCGCTCGCCACCGTCGGCGCCGCCGTCTCCACCGCCCGGCTGCTCGCCCTGCCCACCGCCCTCGCCGTCGGCCCGCTGATCGACCGCCACGGCGCCCGCGTCGTGGCCTCCGGCGCCAACGCGCTCTCCGCGCTCGCCTACTGCGGCTTCCTGCTCACCCACCAGGCGTGGCAGATCGTCCTGGTCTGCCTGCTCGCCCAGATCGGCCACGTCGGCTACTGGACCGCCAGCACCGGCCTGGTGGTCCTCGCCTCCCACGAGGGCGAGCGCACGCGCTGGTTCGCCCTGGTGCAGACGCTCCGCAACGCCGGGATGGGCCTCGGCGGGGCGCTGGGAGCCGTCCTGATGGCCGGCGGCGGAACGGGGGCGTTGCGGCTGCTGGTGGTGCTCAACGCGGCCAGCTACCTGCTCGCCTCCGTCCTGCTGGCCGGCTGGCGGCCGCCCACCACAACAGCCGTCCAGGAAGCCGGAGTTGCCGAAACGGGCGGCTACCGCGCGGTCCTGGGGGACCGACGGTACCTGCTGCTGGTGGCGGTCAACCTCAGCTTCGTCTTCGCCTCGATGATCCTCAGCATGCTGCTGGCCGTCTACCTCACCACTGGCCTGCACCGCAGTGCCTCGGTGGCCGGCGCCCTCCTCGTCCTCAACGGCGTCCAGGTCGTCCTCACCCAGGGCGTCGTCGCCCGTCGACTGGAGGGCCGGCGCCCCACCCGGGTGGTCGCCGCCGGGGCGCTGCTCAACGCGTTCGCCTTCGGCCTGTTCGCGCTGCTCGCGGCCGCCCCCGGCTGGGCCGTCCTGCCGGGCCTGTTCCTCGCGATGCTCGTGTACAACCTCGCCGAGACCGTGGCGACCCCCTCCCGCGAGGTCCTCAGCGTCTCGCTCGCCGACCCGGCCCGGCGCGGCCGCTACCTGGCCGTCTACCAACTCTCCTGGAACGTCGGCCAGGCCGTCGCCCCGGGCCTGCTCACCCTGCTGCTCGAGCGCGGCGCCGCCTGGCCCTGGCTCCTCCTGCTCCTCCTCAGCCTCGCCGCGGTGCCCGGCCTGCTGCGGCTCGGCCGCCGGGGCTGCTGACAGCGCCCCGCTCCGGTCCGGAAAACCACCGGAACGGCCACCGCGCCGACACGGACGCGCGGGCGGCACCCGATAGGCTTCCTCGCCCGACCATCGGTCGGAGACCACACTTCATGACGTGACGATGGGGTGAAAGCCATGCCTCTTGAGGGCGAGTACGAGCCGAGTCCGGCACAGTGGGTGCGCGATCAGGTCGAGCTGTACGAGAGTTCGGGCGGCACGCAGGGGACGACGCTCTGGGACACCGGCCTGCCCGTCATCATCCTCACCACGCGCGGGGCGAAGAGCGGCAAGATCCGCAAGACCCCGTTGATGCGCGTGGAGCACGAGGGGCGGTACGCGGCCGTGGCCTCGAAGGGCGGCTTCCCGCAGCACCCGGTCTGGTACCACAACGTCACGTCCGACCCGCACGTGGAACTCCAGGACGGGCCCGTACGCCAGGACATGACGGCCCGTGAGGTCACCGGGGACGAGAAGGCCGAGTGGTGGGAGCGCGCGGTCGCCGCGTATCCGGCGTACGCCGAGTACCAGGAGAAGACCGACCGGGTGATCCCCGTCTTCGTCCTGGAGCCCGCGCGCGGGCCGGGCGCCTCCTGACGCACAAGGGGGCGGCGAGGGCGGCGCGTTCAGCCGTGCGTTGAGCGGCGCGTTCAGCCGTGCGTTCAGCCGTAGGGGACGACGGCGACCGGGCAGTGGACGTGGTGGATGGCGGCGTGGGCGACCGGGCCGAGGTGGTGGTGGCGCAGCGGCACATGGTGCAGGCGGCGGCCGATGACCAGCAGACGGGCGGTGGCGGCCGCGTCGACGAGTTCGACGGCGGCCTTGCCGCGGACCAGGTCGGCGGTCACCTCCACCTCGGGGTGGCGGGCGCGCAGCGGGGCCAGGGCCTCGGCGAGGCCGGTCCGCTCGACGCCGGCGACTTCGCCCTCCAGCCCGCCGATGGCGTCGAAGGCCATGTACTCGCTGCCGGCCGGCCGGGCCCAGACGTGGACGACCCGCAGCGGCGCCGAGCGCAGGGCGGCGGCGTGGAAGGCGTAGGCCAGGACCTGCTCGGTCGGGTGGGCCAGGTCGACGCCGACGGTGACGGCGCCCTCCGGCTCGTCGTGGTCGGCGCGGACCAGCACCACCGGGCAGGCGGCGCGGCGCAGCACCTCCTGGCTGACCGAGCCGACCAGGAAGCCGCGCAGGGTGCCCAGCCCGCGGGAGCCGAGCACCAGCACGGCGGCGCGGTGCGAGGCGGCCTCCAGGGCCTCGACCGGGTCGGCGGACACGGCGGCGGAGGAGACCGGGAGGCCGGGCGTCAGGGCGGTGAGTGCGGACTCGCGCTCGGCGAGGTGGGCCAGGGCGCGGTGGTAGGTCTGGTCGCTGCCGACCACGTCCCGCTTGGGCAGGGGCCAGGCCTCCAGGACTTCGAGCGGGAGGCCGCGGCGCTGCGCCTCGTGGGCGGCCCACCCGGTGGCGGTGAGGCTCTCGGGGGAGCCGTCGAAGCCGACGACGACGGGGCCGGTGGAGGGGCTGGTGGGCGCGGGTCCGGTCACGGGGTGCTCCTCGGGTTCCGCGGCGCGGGGAGGGCCGTACCCGGCCGTCGGGGCCGCCTCGGGTCTGCGACCCCCAGTATCGGCGGTGGCCGGGGGCAGCACCTCTCGGGGCTCTCGGGATTCCTCGGGGCCGGGGTCCGACGGCGGCGGCAGGAAGCCGTCGGCGAGGGGTTCGCCGGTGAGGGCGGCGTCGACCCGGGCGCGGATGTGGGCGAGGGTGGTCGGGCAGGCGAGCGGCTGGTCGCGGTGGCAGTTGAGCATGTGGGTCAGGACGGCCGCGGCGTGCTCCAGGCGGCGGGCGCGGGCCAGCATCCCGGCGCGCTGGGCCTCCAGCAGGGCCCTGCGCTCGGCGGCCTGCCCGCTGGCCAGGACGGCGGCGGTCCCGCTGACCGGGATCATTCCGTCCACGTGCCAGAGCTGGACCAGGGCGAGGCGCTCCAGCGCCCGGCGGTCGTAGTACCGGACCCGGCCGCGCCGGGTGGTGGGGGCGACCAGGCCGCACTCCTCGTAGTAGCGCAGGGCCGGTACGGAGAGGCCGAAGGCCGCCGAGACCTCGGTGATCGAGTGGAGTTCCGACATCGGTGGCCCCTCCCCGGGCTTGCGCTCAAGCGCACTTGAGCGAGAACGCTTAGGCAAGCCTAACTTCCCGCTATTCGAAGGGTGCGCCCGCCCATGACACCGACGACCGCCACCACGGTCCGCACGAACCCACCGACGCCGACGCCGACCCGCACCGCGCCCGCCTCCGGCGCGCTGCTGGTGCTCGGCTTCGTCCTGCTCAGCCTCAACAGCCGGGTCGCCTTCGGCCAGGTCGGCCCGCTCGCCCCGGTCGCGGGCTGGGGCGCGGGCACCGTCACCGTGCTCGCCCTGATACCCCCGCTCTGCATGGGCCTGTTCGCGCCGCTGGGCGCGCTCGCCCGGCGGCGGCTCGGCGAGGAGCGCGGGCTGTTCTGGGCGAGCGTGCTGCTGGTCGGCGGCGCGGTGGTGCGGACGGCGGGGATGCCCGGGCTGTACCTGGGCACGGCGTTGGTGGCCGCGGCGGTGGCGGTGGTCAACGTGCTGATCCCGGTGTTCGTCCGGGCCCGCTTCGCGCCCCGGCGGATCGGCACCATGATGGGCGTCTACGCGCTGTCGATGGGCGCCGGTTCGGCGGTGGTCGCCGCGCTGGTCGCGCCCGTCGCGGGCGCCTGGTCCTGGGAGGCGGCGATCGCGCTCGCCGTCGTCCCGGCGGTGCTCGCCGCGGTGGGCATGGCCCCGCAGCTGCGGGCCGACCGGCCCGCTCCGGCCGTCGGCGCCCCCGGGGTGCGGCGCCCGGTCGGCCGGACGGCGCTGGCCTGGAGCCTGACCGCCTACTTCGGCATCCAGACCCTGGTCTTCTACGCCACCCTGGCCTGGCTGCCCACCATCCTGGTCGGCGCGGGCGTGAGCCGGACCACCGCCGGCACCGACCAGGCGGTGATGATCCTCGGCCTCGCCGTCGGCGGCTTCCTCGCGCCCACCCTGGCCGCCGCCCGCCGCGACCAGCGCCCGCACATCCTCGGCGTGGTCGCGGTCTGTGGGCTCGGCTTGCTCGGCCTGCTGCTCGCCCCCGCCGCCGGGGCGCCGGCCTGGGCCGGGATCCTCGGCATCGGGATGGGCGGCGGGCAGGCCCTGGCCGGGGTGCTCTTCACCCGTCGGGGCACCGACCAGGACCACGTCGCGGCGCTGTCCACCATGGCCCAGACCGGCGGCTACCTGATCTCCGCCGTGGGCCCCGCGCTGGTCGCCGTCCTGCACGGCGGCACCGGCTCCTGGACCGTCCCGCTGCTCGCGCTGATCGGTCTGCTGCTGGTCGGCGCGGTGCTGAGCATGCGGGCCGGTCATGACGGCACGCGCGGCGCGGAACAGGGCTGAGGAATTCTCCGGGGCGCTGTCACACTCGGGCGCCGGGATCCGTCGGGTCAGTGAAAGCACGATCACTCGAGAGGAACACCACCGTGAGCACCGACCTCACCACCCGTACGATCACCGCCGAGATCCCGATGCGCCCCCGACTGGCCACCGACCCGACCGAACTCGTCCCCGAACTCGCCGACGTCTCGGCCGCGTTGTTCCGAGCCGTCGGGAACCGGTCGATCCCGCGCACCGTCATCAGCCTGGTCCAGCTGCGGGCCGGACAGATCGCCGGCAGCACCTATCTGACCGTCCTGCACACCGGGTTCCTGCGCAAGGCCGGTGAGTCGGAGGAGCGGATCACCTCGGTGGCCACCTGGCAGGACTCCCCGTACCTGACCGCCCCCGAGCGGGCGGCCCTCGCCCTGGCCGAGGCCGTCCTGCAGCCCAGCCCGCACGGCGAGCGGGTGTCGGACGAGCTGTACGCCGAGGTCGCCGCGCACTACGACGACAAGGCGCTGACCACCCTGATGCTCGCGATCGGCCAGGTCAACTTCTTCACGGCGATCGCCCTGATCGCCAAGCCCGTCCCCGGGAAGGCCTTCACCGACCCCTGGGCCTGAACGAGCCCTGGGGCCTGAGCGGCTCACCGAACCGACCGGCCCGCCGAGCGCTTCGCTCGGCGGGCCGGTTCCGCGTTCAGCCCGCTGCGAGGAGGCCGGAGACCAGGGCGCGCAGCCCGTCGCGGTAGGTGTCCTGGGCGGTGAGGGGCTCCCAGTGGGCGGCGACCTGGGCGAGCCGGGGGTGCACGGCCGGGTCGAGGCCGGCGAAGACCTGTTCGCGGTAGGTCGGGCGGTCGTCGTCGGTGCGGCGCCTGGCGGCGGTCGTGCGGACCACGATCTCCCCGGCGGTGTAGTACCAGATCGCGCGATAGCCCTGGGCGGCGCGTTCCGGGGTCAGGCCGCAGCCGACCAGTCCGTCGACGATCTGCTCGACGAACCACAGGGCGTGGGTGGAGAACAGGTCGTCGGCGGCCAGCACTTCGACGATCCAGGGGCAGGCGGCGAGCGCGTCGTGGATCGCCGCGGCCGCGGCGAGGACCCGTTCGCGCGGGTCGGCCGGCAGCTCGACGGGGTGGAGCGTGCGGGCGGCGTAGTCGTCCAGCAGCAGGACGAGCAACTCCTCCTTGTTGCGGACGTGGTGGTAGAGCGCCATCGGGGTGCTCCCGATGTCGGTGGCCAGGCGGCGCATGGTCAGTCGCTCGACGCCCTCCTCGGCCACGATCCGGCGGGCCGTCTCGACGACCTCCTCCCGGGAGATGCGGGGAGGCCGGCCGGTGGCCTTGCGGGGGGCGGGGGAGGGCTGCTGCATGCCTCCATCATGCCCCGCCGCGATGCCCCGCTGATCACCGGTGAGCTGCGCCGCTCTCCGGCGGCTCGACAGCGGTGAGCCTCCGGGGGTACTTTCCTTACATGTATAAAAACTCGCGAGGCCGACCCGGCCTGGTGCTCGCGGCGGTCACCGTCGCCCAATTCGTCTTCGCCCTCGACATGTCCGTGGTCAACGTCGCGCTGCCCGCGATCCGCGACGCCCTGGGCTTCGCCCCGCTCGACCTCTCCTGGGTCGTGCACGTCTACGCGCTCACCTTCGGCGGACTCCTGTTGCTCGGCGGCCGCGCCTGCGACCTGTACGGGCGGCGGCAGTTGCTCGTGCTCGGCCTCGCCGTCTTCGGACTCTGCTCGCTCGCGGGCGGGCTGGCGCAGCAGCCCTGGCAGCTGGTCGCCGCCCGAGCCGGGCAGGGCCTGGGCGCCGCGGCGGCCGCCCCGGCCGCGCTGGCCATGCTCACCACCGCCTTCCCCGAGGGCCCCCGGCGGGTCCGCGCCCTCGGGGTGTGGAGCGCCGCCAACGCAGCCGGGGGAGCGCTGGGGGTGCTGGCCGGCGGACTGCTGACCGAGTACGCCAGTTGGCGCTGGGTCATGCTGGTCAACCTGCCGATCGTGGCAACTGCCCTCGCACTGCTGCCCGGTGACGCGGCCGTAGGCGGGGTGGCGCAGCCCGTCCGGCAGGAACGGCGGGAACAGCGGGAGCGGCTCGACGTGCTCGGCGCCGTGCTGGCCACCGGGGGAGTCGGGCTGCTGGTGTTCGGCGTCGTCCGCACCGACGTCCAGGGCTGGGGCTCCCCTGCGACCCTGGGGACGCTCGCCGCCGCCGGTGCGCTCCTGGTCGCCTTCGTGCTCGCCGAACTCCGTTCGCCCGCACCGCTGTTGCGGCTCGGACTGGTGCGCAGCCGGTGGGTCGCCGGGGCCAACCTGCTGGTGTTCCTGGCCGCCGCCGGGCAGTTCGCGGCCTTCTACTTCGTCTCGCTCTACCTGCAGCAGGTCCTCGGTCTGGGCGCCGCCGCCACCGGTGCCGCGTTCCTGCCGTTCTCCGCCGGGCTGGTCGCGGGTTCCCTCCTCGCGACCCGGATCACGGCGAACCGCACCCCGCGGGTGGCCCTGGTGCCCGGGGCCGTGCTGGCCGCCGTCGGGCTGGGGTGGTTCGCGCTGATCAGCCCGGGCGGCGGCTTCCTCACCGACGTCCTCGGCCCGTCCCTGGTCACCAGCGTCGGCACCGGACTGGTCCTCGCCCCGGTCGCCGCCGCCGCGACCACCGGCGTCGCACCCCGCGAGGCCGGCGCCGCCTCCGGCCTGCTCAACAGCTCGCGCCAACTCGGCGGCTGTGTAGGCCTGGCGGCCCTGGCCACCCTCGCCGCCCACCGCACCGGCACGGCCACCGACCCGGCGGCCCTCAACGACGGGTACGCCCTCGGGCTGGCCGCCGGCGCCGTGCTGTTCGGGCTGGCGGCGGTGGTCGCCGTCACCGTCCTGCCACGCCGCCGGGCCGCCGGGGCGGAGGTCCGCCCGCTCGACTCCGTAGCACCCCGACTGGAAGGAACGTCCTCATGACCACCCACCCGATCGCTGCCGTCGACCTGTTCGCCTCGGCGCTGCACTTCCGCCCCGACGGTGAACTCCGGGCCACCGAACGGCGGATGAGCGGAGGCGGAGACCCGGAAGCCTGGCAGATCGCGACCTTCCACGTGGAGACCGACGCCGACGTCCACGCCGACCACTGGGAGATGCACCCCGAGGCGGAGGAAGCGGTGTGCTGCCTGGCCGGGGGCGTCCGGGTCTACCTCCGGCCGGTGGAGCCCGGCGCCGCCGAGGAGTTGGTGCGGCTGCCGGCCGGCAGCGCCGTCATCGTCCCGCGCGGCCGCTGGCACCGGCTCGAACTCGATTGCCCCAGCGACCTGATGTCGATCACCCTGCGCACCGGGACCCGCCTGGAACTGCGAGCCGCCGAGCGCTGAGTTCTTTCGCCCCGAAGGTGGAGGTCGCGGGGTCGGTGAGGGCGGGGGCGCAGTCCTTCACCCGCCGGGCCCGGCGGGTGAAGGACTGCGGGGCGCGCGCTACCGCTCGTAGACCATCTCGGGGAAGCGCGGCGACGGGCCGTCCAGGAGGTGGTCGTCGTGGCCGCGCAGCCAGCGGTCGAAGAACGAGGCGACGTACGAGCGGGTGGCCAGCACCGCGCGGTCCGGACGGATGTCGCCGACGTCCTCGGTGAGCTGGTCCCCGCTGATCGCGCCCTGGCGGGCGAGCTGGGGCAGCAGTGACTGCGCGTCGGTGTAGGAGCCGTGGCGGGAGCCGGTGAGGGTCACGTCGGCGTGCCAGCCGGTGCTGTGCTGCCACAGGGCGTCCCAGCCGGGCTGCTGGTGGTAGCTGCCGGAGTCGGGGTTCTGGGTGCCCATCAGCAGGAAGGGCCGGTTCAGGCCGTCCGCGGCGACGGTGGGCAGGGGCAGCTGGATTCCGGAGCCGTCGGCGCGGGGGAAGTGCAGCTGGCCGTCGAGGTTGATGCCGACCTTGAGGCGCGGATCGTCGTGCATGGTCTGCAGGGCCGCGGAGCCGCCCCCGGAGTGGCCGACCATGCCGATCCGGTCGAGGTCGAGGGAGGCGCCGAGGCCGGCCGGCAGCTGCGCGTCCTGGCGCAGGCCCGTGAGCTGGTCCAGGACGAAGCGGGTGTCGTCGACCCGGGCCTGCAGCATCTTGCGCAGCAGCGCGCCGTAGTCGAGGCCGGGCTGGCTCATCAGCGTGGGGAAGACGGAGGTGGCGAGGTCCCCGTCGGGGAAGGCGACCTCGGAGGCCTCGTAGGTGTGGTCGACGGTGACGACGACGTAGCCGCGCGAGGCGAGGTCCTCCACCAGGCCGGTGCCCCAGGTGCGCGGGTCGCCGAAGCCCGCCTCGTACAGCACGACAGGCCGCTTGCCGCCGGGCAGGACGGGTGCGTCCGTGCGGGCGTGGGTGCGGATGCCCGCCCAGTCGGTGCGGCCGGGCTCGAACTTGGCGTTGAGCTGGCCGATGCTCCCGGCGCTGCCGAAGTGCTCGGCGGCGGCGGGGAGCATGTACGGCGCGCGGTCGTCGCCGGTGGCGGGCCGGGTGGTCGGGTACCAGAAGCTGACCATCAGCTTGCGGTGCTGCCCGGGCTTCCAGGGGTCGTCCCGGCCGTCGTCCGTGAGCTGCAGGGCTGTCGTGCCGATCGGGTACGGCCCGGTGGGCTGCGGCAGCCAGGCCCTGGCCTGCCGCTCGGTGCCCCGCCCCTGCGCCGCCACCGCACCCGGCGCGCCGACCACACCCACCACCGCGGTCGCCGCCAGCAGCACCGCCGCCACGGCCCGTCCTCGCCCGCTCATCGCCGTTCCTCCTCGTTCGCTTCCGTCTTCGCTTTCAACACGGGCGACGCTACGGCCGAGTACGGGCGGAAACCGTCATACCGGGGTGCCAAGTCCCGCTGTAGTACCCCGGTATGACGGCATCCGGCGCTACGGCTGCGTCCGTCGGGCTGACGTTGTCTCAGTATGCGGACGATCGGGTGAATCCCCGGCCGGAAACCGGCGGACTGCCCGTAGGGTGGCCGGTGCAGTTGGTTCGCCCCGTCCGCCAGGCGGGGTGTCGTAAGAGGGAACCCGGTGACGCCTTTCGACTGGCCAGTCCGGGACTGCCCCGCAGCGGTGAGTGGGAACGACCGCCGTCATACGCACTGGACCCGGATCGGGTCTGGGAAGCGACGGCCAGTAGGTGTCCGTCCTGGAGATCGGGACGGGCGGGCCCGCGAGTCCGAAGACCTGCCACTGCCCGTGCGCGACCGTTCGCGCGCGGCCATCCGGTGACCTCGAGGGCGGGTCGGCGACCACACCTGGCGGAGCCGTACCCGTGTGCGGGCGCCCGTCCGGTCCGTCGTCCCTTCGCGTCCTCGTCCCCGTCGCCGGGCACTTGAGGAAACAGGCTCGCGAAGGAGAGTCCCTTGACCACGAAGTCCGCAGCCGCGGCAACCCTCGCCACCGCGTACGGCTACCCCCGCCAGGGCCGGGGCCGTGAACTGAAGAAGGCGATCGAGGGCTACTGGAAGGGCGCCGTCAGCGCGGAGGCCCTGCTCGCCACCGCCGCCGACCTGCGCCGGGAGAACTGGGCGCAGCTCGCCGGGGCGGGTGTCCAGGAGGTGCCGACCGGCGACTTCTCGTACTACGACCATGTGCTGGACACCAGCGTCGCCGTCGGCGCGATCCCGGCCCGGCACCGGGCCGCCGTCGAAGTCGACGCGCTGGACGGCTACTTCGCCATGGCGCGCGGCACCCAGGACGTGGCGCCGCTCGAGATGACCAAGTGGTTCGACACCAACTACCACTACCTGGTACCCGAGTTGGGGCCGGACACGGTGTTCGCCGCCAACCCGGCCAAGGCGGTCGGCGAGTTGCGCGAGGCGCTGCTGCTGGGCCACGCCGCGCGCCCGGTGCTGGTCGGGCCGGTGACGTACCTGCTGCTGGCCAAGCCCGCGCCGGGCGTCGCCGAGGACTTCCAACCGATCACCCTGCTGGACCGGCTGCTGCCCGTCTACGCCCGGCTGCTCGCCGAGCTGCGGGCGGCCGGCGCGGAGTGGGTGCAGCTGGACGAGCCCGCGCTGGTCCAGGACCGCACCCCGGCCGAACTGAACGCGGCCGCCCGGGCCTACCGTGAGCTGGGCGCGCTGACCGAGCGGCCCAAGCTGCTGGTGGCCAGCTACTTCGACCGCCTCGGCGACGCCCTGCCCGTCCTGGCCAAGGCCCCGGTCGAGGGCCTGGCGCTGGACTTCACCGGCCCGGCCGCCGCCAACCTGGACGACCTCGCCGCCGTCGGCGGGCTGCCCGGCAAGCGGCTGGTCGCCGGGGTGATCGACGGCCGCAACATCTGGATCAACGACCTGGGCGCCTCGCTGGCCACCCTGGCCACCCTGCTCGGGCTCGCCGACCGGGTCGACGTCGCGCCGTCCTGCTCGCTGCTGCACGTGCCCCTCGACGCCGCCGCCGAACGCGACGTCGACCCGCAGATCCTGCGCTGGCTCGCCTTCGCCAAGCAGAAGGCTCGGGAGGCCGCCCTGCTGGCCCGCGGCCTGCGCGAGGGCACCGGGGCGATCACCGCCGAACTCGCCGCCAACCGCGCCGACTTGGCCTCCCGCGCCAACTCGCCGATCACCCGCGATCCGGCCGTCCGGGCCCGCGCCGCGGCCGTCACCCCGGACGACACCCGGCGCGCCCAGCCCTACCCCGTACGCGCCGAGGCCCAGCGCGCCCGGCTCGGGCTGCCGCTGCTGCCGACCACCACCATCGGCTCCTTCCCGCAGACCACCGAACTGCGGCTCGCCCGCGCCGACTTGAGTGCCGGACGGATCGACGCGGCCGCGTACCGGGAGCGGATGGAGGCCGAGGTGCGCGAGGTCATCGGGTACCAGGAGAAGGCCGGTCTGGACGTCCTGGTGCACGGCGAGCCCGAGCGCAACGACATGGTCCAGTACTTCGCCGAGCAGCTCACCGGCTACCTCGCCACCCGGCACGGCTGGGTGCAGTCCTACGGCACCCGCTACGTCCGGCCGCCGGTCCTGGCCGGGGACATCTCCCGCCCGCACCCGATGACGGTCGACTGGTTCCGCTACGCCCAGGGCCTGACCGGCCGTCCGGTCAAGGGCATGCTGACCGGCCCGGTCACCATGCTCGCCTGGTCCTTCGTCCGCGACGACCAGCCGCTCGCCGAGACCGCCCGGCAGGTGGCGCTGGCCCTGCGCGAGGAGGTGACCGACCTGGAGGCCGCGGGCGCCGCCGTCGTCCAGGTCGACGAACCGGCCCTGCGCGAGACCCTGCCGCTGCGCGCCGCCGACCGCCCGGCCTACCTGGACTGGGCAACCCAGGCCTTCCGCCTGGCCACCTCCGGCGTCCGCGCGGACACCCAGATCCACACCCACATGTGCTACGCCGAGTTCGGCGCGATCATGACCGCGATCGACGAACTCGACGCCGACGTCATCTCCTTGGAGGCGACCCGCTCCCACATGGAGGTCGCCGGGGAGCTCGCCGGGGCCGGCTACCCGCGCGAAGTCGGGCCGGGCGTCTGGGACATCCACTCCCCGCGCGTCCCCAGCACCGAGGAGGCCGTCGAACTGCTGCGGGCCGGCCTCGCGGCGATCCCCGCCGAGCGGCTCTGGGTCAACCCCGACTGCGGGCTCAAGACCCGCGGCTGGACCGAGACCCGCGCCTCGCTGGACAGCCTGGTCGCGGCCGCCCGCCGACTGCGGGCGGAACTCGCGGGCTGACCCGCGTCCAAGGGGCGGGCACGCGGCTTGGCCGCATGCCCGCCCCGAGGCCGGGAGAACGGCTGGGTCACTCCTCGGTGCGCCGCAACAGGTAGGTGTCCATGATCCAGCCCTTGCGCTCGCGGGCCTCGGCGCGCAGCCGGGCGATCTCGGGCGCGGCCTCGTCGAGCGGGCCGGAGACCAGGATCTCGTCCGGGCCGCCGAGGTAGGCGCCGTAGTGGACGTGCACGCCCTCCGGGTCCAGCCCGGTAAGGGCGGCCTGTCCGTCGAGCATCACCACGGTGTCCTCGCTGCCGGGGCCGAAGCCGTCGGCGGCCAGCCGGCGGGCGGTGGTGATCCGCAGCGGGCGGCCCACCCCGGTGAGGGTGGTGCGGTGCCGGGCGGCGAGCACCGAGACGCTGCTGATCCCGGGGACCACCCGGTAGTCGAAGGCGCCCGGGGCGGCGGCCAGCACCTCGTCGAGGACGGCGGTCACGCTGTCGTACAGGCTCGGGTCGCCCCAGACCAGGAACGCGCCGGTCTCGTCCGGCCCCAGGTGCTCGGCGACCAGCCGCCCGACCAGCTCGGCCCGGCGGCGGCGCCAGTCCTGGACCGCCTCGGCGTAGGCCGGGGTGGTGCGGTCGCGCTCGGCGTCCGGGACCTCGACCACCCGGTGGCCGGGTCGGCCGTGCTCCTCGATCATCCGGCGGCGCAGGCGCATCAGGTCCTGGCGCTGTTCGTTCTTGTCGAGGAGGAGGAAGACGTCGGTGTCGGCGAAGGCCTTGACGGCCTGGAGGGTGAGGTGGTCCGGATCGCCCGAACCGATACCGATGACGATGATCTGCCGCATATCGCGATTCTCCCCGACCCGCCCGGACGGATCGTCCCCGGACCACCGGACCACCGGACCACCGGACCACCGCGGCGCCGGGCCGCGTCCACGTCCAGGCCGCCGCCACCCCGATCGGCCTCGGCTGCAAGGTCGGTGAACGCCCCACCTGCGCGCAGAGCTCCGCCCCGGCCATCGGCCGACCGCTGGCCGTCGACGAGCACACCAGCACCTTCGTCCCGTACGCGTTGCGGACGGAGACCGGTACGGGATGAGTAGGCCCTGTCGGCCAGGACGACGTCCGGCCCGGTACGGGGCTGCCCCCGCGTCCCGGCGGCGTCCCGGGACGCAGGCGGGCGTCCCGGGACGGGCGGGGACGCGCAGCCGGTGACACGGGCGGGCCCCGGGCGCGAAACTCTGCGTCGCGGATCCCGCACGACGATTCCCCGAAGGAGCCCCTCCATGCGCCTGACGACCCGCCGTATCGCGAGCACCGGTGCCGCCCTGGCCATAGCCGTGACCGGCCTGCTGCTGGGCGCCGGCGCCTCGCCCGCGTTCGCCGCGACGAGCTGCTACGCCAGCAGCTGCAGCGGACTCAACCCCGCCGACACGACCTGCGCCAACGACGCCCGGACGATCCAGACCTCGTCGTTCGGCGTCGAACTGCGCTACAGCCCCTCCTGCCGGGCCGCCTGGGCCCGCCGTGCGTCCGGCATGAACGGGGTGGGCGACACCATCTCGGTCTGGAACAACTCCTCCTCCACCCCCGACTTCAATGCCCTGCACGTTCCGGCCAACGGCTCCGGGCCGTACTACACGCGCATGGTGAACGACGCCGACATCAAGTCCCGGGCGTGCGACGTCGTGGACAACTACGGTGGCGTCTCCTGCACGGACTGGTTCTGACCCGGACCCGCCCGCGACGACGCCCCCGGAAGACCGGCGGCGGCTTCCAGGGGGTATGGCAACGCGTGGTCGGTTCGACCAGGCCGCGATGAGTCTTCGCAGGCGCTCGGCCGGGGTTTCCCCGCCGAGCGTTCTGCGTGGGCGGCCGCCGTGTTCGTCGAGCCTCTCGCGGAGCGTGACCCCCGGCGCCCGGTGCGCGTGGGCTCTGGACTTGCTAGGACGTCCAACTACATGGTCGAAGGCACGTCCGCGGTGTCAGGGAAGCCGGTGTGAGTCCGCCCCATGGCCGCCAACCTGGTCAGGGCCGGGCGCCGGGTGACCGGCTACGACCCGTCCGGCCCGGCCCTGGAACGGGCGGCGGGTGACCGGCTACGACCCGTCCGGCCCGGCCCTGGAACGGGCGGCGGCGAGCGGGGTGAGGGTGGCCGGCTCGGCCGCGGCGGCCGTTGACGGAGCCGAGCTGGTGCTCACCATGCTGCCCACCGGGCGCCATGTCCTGGAGGCCTACCGGGAGTTGGTGGACGCGGCGAGCGGGGCACTGTTCGTGGACTGCTCCACCATCGCCGTCGGCGACGCCCGGATCGCCGCCGACCTCGCCCGGACGGCCGGACACCGGGCCGCGGACGCGCCGGTCTCCGGCGGCGTACCCGGGGCCGAGACCGCCGGACTGACCTTCATGGTCGGCGGCGGGTCGGACGAATTCGCCGAGGCGGAACCGGTGTTGGCCGCGATGGGCTGCAAGGTGGTGCACTGCGGCGGCTCCGGTGCCGGGCGGGCCGCGAAGATCTGCAACAACATGATCCTCGGTGTCTCGATGATCGCGGTGAGCGAGGCCTTCGTCCTGGGCGAGCGCCTCGGGCTCAGCCACCAGGCGCTCTACGAGGTCGCCTCCACCGCCTCCGGCCAGTGCTGGGCGCTCACCGCCAACTGCCCCGTCCCCGGGCCGGTCCCGACCAGCCCGGCCAACCGCGACTACGCGGCGGGGTTCGCGGCCGCGCTGATGGCCAAGGACCTGGGACTGGCCGCCGACGCCGCCACCTCGACCGCCGCACCGGCCGAACTCGGGCGTCGAGCAGCGGACTTGGTCGCTGCCTTCGCCGCCGGCGAGGGCAGTGGACTGGACTTCTCCGCCGTGCGCAAGCCGGTCGTGGCCGCCGTGGCGGGCTACGCCCTGGGCGGCGGCTGCGAGTTGGCGATGATGTGCGACGTCCTGCTGGCGGCGGACACCGCGAAGTTCGGCCAGCCGGAGATCAAGCTCGGCGTGCTCCCCGGCATCGGCGGCTCGCAGCGCCTCACCCGCGCCATCGGCAAGGCGAAGGCGATGGACCTGTGCCTGACCGGCCGGATGATGGGCGCCGAGGAGGCCGAGCGGGCCGGCCTGGTCGCCCGGATCGTCCCGGCCGACCAGCTGCTCACCGAGGCGCTGGCCACCGCCGAGACCATCGCGGCGATGTCCACCCCGGCCGCGGTGATGCTCAAGGAGAGCGTCAACCGGGCCTTCGAGACGACGCTCGCCGAGGGCGTGCGCTTCGAGCGCCGGCTGTTCCACTCGGTGTTCGCCACGGCGGACCAGAAGGAGGGCATGGCCGCCTTCGCCGAGAAGCGGGCGCCGAAGTTCGAGAACCGCTGAGGCGAGGGCCGGTGCCCGTCCGGGTACCGGCCCTGGCCCGAACGCGTTCGTTACGATCGTGGGATGACCGCCAGAAGAGAGCCGATCAGCCGCCGGGAGCGCCCGGCGAAGCCCGCCCTGTCCCGTCGGTGGATCGTCGACACCGCCGTGCGGGTGATGCGGGCGGAGGGGCTGGAGAAGGTCACCATGCGCCGGCTGGCCGCGGAGCTGGACACCGGCCCGGCCTCGCTGTACGTCTACGTGGCCAACACCGCCGAGCTGCACGCCGCCGTGCTGGACGCCCTGCTGGGGGAGGTCGACCTGACCGGCGGGCGCCCCAACGCCGCCGACGCCACCACCGAGGACGACTGGCGCGAGCGGCTCCGTGCCGTCCTGGCCTCCTACGCCGCCGTGCTCTTCGCGCACCCCCAGCTCGCCCGCTCGGCCGTCGTGGCGCGCCCCAGCGGCGAGAACTACCTGCGGCTGGTGGAGTGCGTCCTCGGCCTGCTGTCCCGCAGCGGCGCGCCCCGGGAGCAGGTCGCCTGGGGCGTGGACAAGCTGCTCCAGGACGCCACGGCCACGGCCGCCGAGCACTCGACGCAGGCGCAGGACCCGGCGTCCGAGGAGGCCTGGAACGCCACCACCCGGGCCCTGCGGACGGTGGCCGAGGACACCCACCCGGCGATCCGGGCGCACATGCCCGTCCTGGTCGGCGGCTCGGCCGAGCAGCGCCTGCGCTGGGGCTTCGACGTGCTGGTCAACGGCATCACCGCGACGCCGGTCCCGGGCCCGCAGGGCTGAATCCAGCCGCCCGGCGCCCCGGCCGTCCGGGGCGCCGGGCGTCGACACGCCCATCGACGAACTTGTTCGGAACGAACATGTTCGTTACCGTGGAGGAGTCCGGTCAACAGGAGGCACTCATGAGCACCCACCACCCCATCGCGATCATCGGCGGCGGTCTCGGCGGTCTCACCGCCGCCCGCGTGCTGCACGTCCACGGCGTCCCGGCCACCGTCTTCGAACTGGAGGCCTCCGCCGCCGCCCGGGCCCAGGGCGGCATGCTCGACATCCACGAGGAGACCGGCCAGCGGGCGCTGCGGGCCGCCGGCCTCTACGAGGACTTCCGGGGGCTCGTCCACGAGGGCGGCCAGGAGATGCGCCTGGTCGGCCCCGACGCCGTGGTCCGCGTAGCGGAGCAGGACGACGGCACCGGCGGCCGCCCCGAGGTCGACCGGGGCGACCTGCGCGACCTGCTGCTGGCCTCGCTGCCCGAGGGCACCGTCCGCTGGGGGAGCAAGGTCACCGGCGTCCGACCGCTCGGCGGCGGCCGCCACGAGGTGACCTTCGCCGACGGGTCCGCCGTCACCACCGACCTCCTGATCGGCGCGGACGGCGCCTGGTCCCGGGTGCGGCCGCTGCTCTCCGACGCCGTACCCGCCTACACCGGCATCTCCTTCGCCGAGGCCGACCTGCACGACGCCGACGTCCGGCACCCGCGCGGCGCCGCCCTCGTCGGCGGGGGCTTCTTCATCGCCCTGGGCGGCGGCTGCGGCTTCCTCGCGCACCGGGAGACCGACGGCAGCCTCCACGTCTACGCCGCCGCGAGGGCCGACGAGGGGTGGCTCGACACCGTCGACTTCACCGACCTCGACGCCGCCCGGACCGGCGTCCTCGCCCGCTTCGACGGCTGGCACGACGACCTGCGCGCCCTGGTCGCCGACGCGGACGCCCTCACCCCGCGCCGCATCCACGCCCTGCCGGTCGGCCACCGCTGGGAGCCGACCCCGGGCGTGACGCTCCTTGGCGACGCCGCCCACCTGATGTCCCCGTTCGCCGGGGAGGGCGCCAACCTGGCCATGTTCGACGGCGCCGAACTCGCCGCAGCCCTGGTCGCCCACCCCGGCGACACCGGGGCCGCGCTGACGGCCTACGAGACGGCCCTGTTCCCGCGCGCCGAGGCGTCCGCCGCGGAGTCCGCCGCCAACCTGGAGTCGATGTTCGGCGAGGACGGACTCGACCGGCTGGTCGAGTTCTTCACCTCCGGCCCGGCGGCCGGGTGACCGCCCGACCGGGCGGTGGCGGCCCCGGCGCGTTGCGCGGCGGGCCGGCGCCGCCCGGCTGAGATGCTCTGCCGGTGGAGACGAGGGACACCGGGCGGATCGAGGCGTTCAGCGACGGGGTGTTCGCGATCGCGATCACCCTGCTGGTCCTGGAGATCAAGATCCCCCAGGCGCACGGGGCGGCGGAGCTGTGGCGGGCGCTCGGCGCGCAGTGGCCGTCGTACTTCGCCTACGTGGTGAGCTTCCTGGTGATCGGCGTGGTCTGGGTGAACCACCACACCCTGTTCGGCCACCTGGCGCGGGTCGACCGCACCCTGATGTTCCTCAACCTGCTGCTGCTGATGCTGATCTCCGTCCTGCCGTTCCCGACCGCCGTGGTCGCGCAGAACCTGCGCAACGGCTCGGCGGCGAACGTCGCGGCGGCCGTGTACGGCGGGGTGATGGTGGGCCAGGCGGTGCTGTTCTCCGCCTTCTGGAACCACGTCACGCGCACCGGCCGCTGCTTCGACGAGCGGGTGGACGTGTCGGCGGCCCGGGCCGCGCGGTGGCGCTTCGAGCTGGGCCTGGTGGTCTACCCGCTCACCGTCGGCCTGGCGTTCCTCTCCGCCCCGGCCGCCCTCGCCGTCCACGGCCTGCTGGCCGTCTACTACGGGTTCAACCAGGTCCGGGTGCCGCTGCTGGACCAAGGACGAGGGACGCTGACCGAATGACCGCATGACCGAATAGCGGAATCGCGGGCGGGGGAGGGCCGGTTGTCGTACCGTCCTGGGCCATGGACCACGACTTCGCCACCCGCTTCGCCCAGGACTGGGCCGCCGCCTGGAACTCGCACGACCTGGAGCGCATCCTCGCCCACTTCACCGAGGACGTCGTCTTCGCCTCGCCCCGGATCGTCGAGCTGATCAGCGACCCGTCCGGCGAGGTGCAGGGCAAGGAGGCCCTGCGCGTCTACTGGTCCAAGGGCCTGCAGCACCTGCCCGACCTGCACTTCACCGTCGAGGACGTCCGGGCCTCCGTCGACACCCTCGTCATCAACTACCGCAACGAGCGCGGCCGGGCCGTCGCCGAGGTGCTCACCTTCCGCGACGGCCTGGTCTCCCGCGGCCTCGGCGCGTACGGGCCCGAGGCATAGCGCGCGCCCGGCTGGGGCTACAGCCAGACGACGTAACGGTCGTTGAACTCCCCGCCGAGGCAGAACTCCCGGCGCTCACGGATGTCGGTGGCCACGTACCCGCCGCCCTCCTCGCACTCGATGACGCTGACGGGCGGCTCGACGTGCCGGGTGTGCGCGGCGGCGAGGGCCGGGGCGGCACCCAGGGAGAGCGCGGCGGCGGCCAGGACGGAGAGCGCGGTGACGCGCTTGGCGGTGGTCATGCCCGGTCAACGACCCTGCCGGTGCCCGGTCACCCCGTTCCCCACACGATCGTCAAACCGCTGCCCGGCGTGTGACCGTTCAGCGTCGGGCGAGGCGCGGGCAGCGGCTGCCCGGGCGTGACGACGACGGACGCGTCCCGAGTTGCCCGAAAGGGTCAACTTCTCCTTCGGGTAAGAACGTTCTGCCGGCGGGAGTCGGCTGGTGGGAAGGGTGTGAGGCCTTCCCGGTCGCACGAACGTACGGCTCCCGCTCGGCTCGACTCCTGCTACGTTGCGGCATCGTCTGCTGGCGCCAACGGCTCGGGAGCGTATCTGATGGGTAGCGCGGCAGCGGGGAGTGCGCGCCAGGTGGGGGTCCTCGTGGTCGGCGCGGGCCTGTCCGGGCTGGCCGCGGTGATCGCCCTGCGCCGGGCCGGATTCGATGACCTCGTCGTCCTGGAGAAAGCAGAGCGACTCGGGGGCACATGGCGGGACAACACCTATCCCGGGTGCGGTTGCGACGTGCCGTCGTTCCTCTACGAGTACTCCTTCGCGCCGCACTCATGGACGCGCACCTTCGCCACTCAGCCGGAGATCCTCCGCTATCTCCAGGACACGGCCGCCGGGCACGGCGCCGACGACGCCATCCGCTACGGGGCCGAGGTACGGGCCTGCACGTGGGACCAGCCCAGCCGGCGCTGGCTCGTGACCACGACGGCGGGCCCGTACGCGGCGCGATCCCTGGTCCTGGCGACAGGTCCCTGGAGCCGGCCCCGGTATCCCGACATCCCCGGACTGACGGACTTCCCCGGAGCCGTCTTCCACTCGGCGCGGTGGGAGCACGATGCCGAGCTGACCGGCCGCCGCATCGCCGTCGTCGGCAACGCGGCTTCCACCGTGCAGTTCCTCCCCGAACTCCAGCGCCGCGGTGCCCACGTCGACGTCTTTCAGAGCACGGCCCCTTGGGTTCTGCCCAAGCCGGACTACCCGGTCCCTTCGACCGTGCGCAGCCTTCTGGAGCGCTGGCCCACCGGGCGGCGACTGGTACGGGGAATGCACCACTGGACGCAGGAAGCCATCGGCCTGGCCCTGCGTCACCCCTGGCTGCTGCCTCCGCTGGAGGCCGGAGCACGCCTGCACCTGCGCCTGTGCGTCCGCGATCGCGCCCTGCGTCGGGCGCTGACGCCGAGCCACAGACTGGGCGCCCGTCGGCTGCTCACCTCGGACACGTACTTCCCGGCGCTGTCGGCTCCCAACGTCAGCCTGCACCCCACACGTGTGGAACGTGTCGAGGGCAGCACCGTGGTGGGGGCCGACGGGCGACGGGTCGATGCGGACGTCATCGTCCTGGCCACCGGTTTCCGGATCGGCGACACGCCTGTCTCCCGCCACGTGTACGGACGTCAGGGCCGGACGCTGCACCAGACCTGGCAGGAGGGCCGACGCGCCTATCTCGGAACCAGCGTCAGCGGATACCCCAATCTCTTCCTCCTCCTCGGACCCAACATCCTCAACGGCAACGTCGCCGTCCCCGTCGTCCTGGAGGCACAGCTGCGCTACATCACCGATGCGCTGACCCACCTGCACCGCGGCGAGCACGCCGCCATGGAGGTGCGCCCCGAGGTGGAAGAGGCCTACAACACCGCTCTGCAGGCGGCTTTGAGCACCACCGTCTACAACACGGCAGGACCGTCCGGCTATTACTTCAGCCCCGCCGGTGTGAACACCTTCTGCTGGCCCTGGTCCACTCGGCGACTCCAGCGGCAGCTCCACGCGTTCGACCCCCAGCGCTACACGTGGTGCCCACCCCAGGGCGTCAACGTGCCGCCGCAGGACCGCGCAGGGGGCGGTCCGCAGCAGCGGCGACGACTCCCGGGGCCGAGGGGAGGCACTGTCACCGGCCGTAGCTCCGCACGTCGGGACGAAGAGGTGACCTGAACCGACGAGGGAATCGCCGGGTGTCGGGGATCACCGAAAGACCTGACGTCAGCACCGAGCGCGGCCCCGGCCCCGGGCCGTGCTCTGCCGGACGGGTGGTTTGCGCGGGGGACGGCGCGCGGCGGCGGTCCGGGGCGCGCGCAGGCGTCCACACTCCCGCCGTACGGCGGACGGCGGCACCGACGGGACCGGGGCCGCGCCGCCCGGACGAGGGAGGACCTCGATGCATCCTCACGGCGCGCCCAGGCGCACCGCCCAGGGCCCCGGTAGGGCCGTCGCCGCACCGGCGCTGGCGGCCCTGCTGCTGAGCGGCCCGCTGCTCGCCGGGTGCACCTCGGCGGGGGCCGGCGACCCGGAGGCCGCCCCCAGCCCGGGCCCCTCCTCGGCTCCGGCCACCGCGCCGCCCGCCCAGCCGGCCCCGCAGCTGACGGAGCAGCAGGTGAACGACGCCGTGGGCCGGATCGACGGCTACGTGCGGGACGCGATGACGAAGACCGGCGTGCCGGGGGTGGCGATCGCCGTGGTGTACCAGGACAAGGTGATCCACGCGCAGGGCTTCGGGCTCCGCGAGCTCGGCAAGCCCGACCAGGTCACCCCGGACACCGTGTTCCAGCTCGCCTCGGTCTCCAAGCCGATCTCCTCGACGGTGGTCGCCGGGGCGGTCGGCCAGAAGGTCGCGAAGTGGGACGACCCGGTCACCGCCCATGACCCGGGCTTCGCCCTGGCCGACCCGTACGTGACCTCCCACGTCACCGTCGCCGATCTGTTCTCGCACCGCAGCGGCCTGCCGGACCACGCCGGTGACCTGCTGCAGGACCTCGGCTACCCGCGCGACTACATCGTCCAGCACCTGCGCGACCAGCCGCTCACCCCGTTCCGGGACAGCTACGCGTACACCAACTACGGCCTGACCGAGGCGGCGGCGGCCGTCGCCAAGGCCAAGGGGGTGGCCTGGGAGGACCTCTCGGCGGACGTCCTCTACAAGCCGCTGGGGATGAACTCCACCAGTTCCCGGCGCTCCGACTACGACGCCGCGGCGAACAAGGCCGCGCCGCACGTCAAGACCGACTCCGGCTGGCAGGTCAGCACCACCGAGAACGCCGACTCGCAGTCGCCGGCCGGCGGGGCCAGCTCCACCGTGCAGGACCTCGCCCGGTGGATGCGGCTGCAGCTCGCCGACGGGAAGTTCGAGGGCCGAACGGTCATCGACCCGGACGCCCTGAACGAGACCCGCACCCCGCACTACGTCAACAGCCCGGCCAGGGCGCCGGCCGGCACCGCCGGCTTCTACGGCCTCGGCTGGAACGTCGGCACCGACTCCCGCGGCCGGCTCCGGCTGAACCACTCCGGCGGCTTCGAGCTGGGCGCGGCGACCACCGTGACCCTGCTGCCCTCCGAGCAGCTGGGGATCGTGGTGCTGACCAACGGCCAGCCGATCGGCCTCCCGGAGGCGGTGGCCGAGGAGTTCTTCGACCTCGCCCAGGAGGGCCGGGAGACGGTCGACTGGCTGTCCTTCCTCGGCAAGCTCGTGCCCGCCGCCGCGGCGAGCCCCGTCTCCAAGACGGACTACACCAAGCCCCCGGCCGGCGCCGCCCCGGCCAAGCCGGACACCGCCTACACCGGGACGTACGCCAGCGGCTACTACGGGCCGCTGACCGTCACCGAGCAGGACGGCGGGCTGGTGATGACGGTGGGGCCGGCCAAGCTCCAGTACCCGCTGCAGCACTTCGACGGCGACGTGTTCAGCTTCCGCAGCAAGGGCGAGAACGCGGTCGGCCTCTCCGGGGTGACCTTCACCGTCGGCGGCGACGGGACGGCGGGCAAGGTGGTGGTCGAACAGCTCGACATCGAAGGCCTCGGGACCTTCACCCGTTCCTGACGCCCGGTACGCCCCGTACGGCCTCCACCGCCCCGCCCGGACCTGCGGCGGAGTCCCCGTCGGCCGGCCCCGGGCGGGAGGTGGGGGCCGCTCCGCGCGAAGTTGTCTGACCAAGTTCGGCCTGTGTTCGCCCGCGCGCCCTTCCCCGGGCGGCACGGAACCGGTACCTCTATGTCCCGCCCGTGGTGCACCGCCACCGGCACCCACCCTCATGCACAACCAACGGGACGAGGTACCCCCATGCGACTGCGCTGGAGCCCCTTCGGCGGACTGCTCGCCACCCTCCCGCTCGTCGGCGCGCTGGTCGTCGGCGCCCCCGCCGCCGCCCACGCGGCGGGCGGCAGCGGCAACCTGATCGTCAACGGCGACGCGGAGGCCGGCGGCTACTGCACCAACGACTGGAGCGCCGCCACCACCGTCCCCGGTTGGACGGTCCAGGCCGGCGGCGTCAACGTCATGTGCTCCTCGGTCGGCTCCTTCGGCCTGCCCGGCGACGGCCTCACGCCCGGCAAGGCCTTCTTCGCCCCGGGCAACTTCGGCGACGGCTCGATGGCCCAGACCGTCGACGTCTCCTCGGCGGCCGGCGCGATCGACGGCGGCGGCGTGCACTACAACCTGGCTGGCTGGCTGGGCGGTTGGACCACGTACGGCGGCTACGCGGCGGTGAGCCTGCACTTCCAGGACGCCGGCGGCAACCCGCTCGGCGCGACCGCCAAGCTGCCGACCGTCTCCGCGACCGACCGCGGCCTGAGCACCAAGTTCCTCTCCCGCAGCACCACCGGAGCCGTCCCGGCCGGGACCCGCTCGATCCAGGTCGAGGTGCAGTTCCTGTCCACCACGAACGAGACCGGCTACCTGGACAACCTCTCGCTCACCCTCGACACCCCGGTCGCCGCGCCCGCGCCGATCGCCCCGCCGGTCTCCCAAGTGCCGGGCTACGACCACGTGTTCACCGTGATGATGGAGAACACCGACTACGCCCAGATCATGAACGACCCGACGGACACCCCGTTCATCCACAGCCTGATGTCCCAGGGCGCCACCCTCACCGACGCCCACGGCGTCTACCACCCCAGCGACGAGAACTACCTGGCCGTCGCCGGCGGCGACACCTACACCAAGGGCGCCACCTACTGGCCCAACATCAACTCCCCCCAGCGCAACCTCGGCGACACCATCGAGGACTCCGGCCAGACCTGGAAGGCCTACGAGCAGGGCATGGGCACCCCCTGCAACACCACCAAGACCTACGACAGCTCCTACATGCCCGACGACGCGCCGTTCATCAACTACACCGACATCAGCGGCAACCCGGCCCGCTGCGCGGCCCACCTCTTCGACACCTCGCAGCTCACCACCGACCTCAAGTCGGCGGCCACCACGCCGAACTTCTCCTGGATCGCCGCCGACGACTACTACGACGGCGAGGCCTCCGGCAACGGCAGCGCCGCCAGCCTCAAGACCCAGGACGGCTGGCTGCAGCAGACCCTCGGCCCGGTGCTGTCCTCCCCGGCCTGGACCCAGCAGCGCTCGCTGCTCATCCTGACCTGGGACGAGAGCGAGAACGAGGGCTACAACCACCTCGCCACCGTCGTGGTCGGCTCGCAGGGCACCGTCCCGGCCGGGACCAGCAGCCCGCTGCACTACGACCACTACGGCATCGGCCGCACCATCGAGTCCGCCCTCGGCCTGCCCGGCCTGACCGCCAACGACACCTACGCGACGCCGCTCAACGCCGCCTTCGCCCCGTCCACCGCGACCGGCCCGACGCTGACCGGCGACCTCAACGCGGTCACGGGCGGCGGCAACCTCACCCTGCGCTACGGCCTGCCGACCGCGGCCCAGGCCGGCGCCAAGAACTGGATCGGCTTCTACCCGGCCGGCGTCACCCCGGGCTCCCGCTCCTCGCTCACCTGGTCCTACGCCCCGAACCAGAGCGGCGCCCTGACCTTCGCCACCGGCAAGCTCGGCGGCCCGGGCCGCTACGACGCGTACCTCCTGGCCAACGACGGCTACTCCGTCCTGGCCGGGCCGTACACCGTCACCGTCGGCTGACGCCCCGACCGCCGGCTGAGGCCGAGGGGCCCGCCCGCCGGGGCGGGCCCCTTCGCCCCTTCGCCTCGCGTCCCGGGCTCACACGGGCGGCAGCAGATCGCTCCCGCTGACGGTGTACGCCACCGGCGGGTAGCGGAAGTCCGTCTCGTCGTTCTCGCGGCGCCGCAGTCGGTAGAACTCGCGCTGCTGCTCCTCGTCGGCCGCCACGAGGCGCTCACCCTGGGGAAGGTGGGCCTGTCCGTCGCGGAACCGGAGGAGGGTCTTCGACGTCCGGAAGGTCACGCCCAACCACCGGTTGTCCGCCGCCCGGCCCGGTGCGTCCAACACGATCCTGTGCTTGAGCCGCCGGTTCGCCTCGACGGAGAACGCGACGACGCCGTGGTGGTCGAGGGGGACCTCGAACTTCTCGAACGTCTCGGACGCCTCGCCGTCGGATCCCTTCGGCTCCACGATCAGCTTCCTCGGCGGGCCCGCCTCGGGGTGCTCGTAGCAGGAGAAGACGGCGATGAACGACCCGTCGGCCAGGTCGAGGGCCTGGTCGGAATGGGCGCCCATGGTCGTGTAGGCGTTCGTGTAGCACTCGATGAGGGCGTTGTTGAAGCCGACCGGAAGCCCCAGGTGCTCCTGGGCGTGCTCCTGGACCCGCTGCGCCAGCCGCTCGTGCACCGCCCGGAAGCGCTGCGCCGGGCTGCCGTACCGGGTGGTGGTGCGGACGAGCGGCACGCCGCCCGCCCCGTCGACCCTGGTCAGCACGGCGCCCTGGCGGCCCTTGCCCACGTCCTCCCAACGGGTCGACGCGGACAGCTCGGTGAAGAGGTCCTCCTCGGACGGCAGTCCGAAGGAGAGGATCTCCGCCGGGAACCTAGAGCTGGGGGGCACGGTAGTCTCCCGCGTTCATGCTGAAGAGGATTCCGTCGCCGTAGTCGACGAAGGACGAGCTCCGGTTCTCCTCGGCGTACAGCCCGCGCAGCTCGTCGACGCCCTCCTCGGTGGGCGGCTCCAGCTTCACCAGGTCCTCGGAGACCTTGAGGAAGGTGTGGCCGTCCTTGTGGACGGCTTCGGCGTTCGAGCAGCGCACCACGTACCCCAGGCGGGTCGGGAGCAGCCCGGCGTCCAGTGCTGAGGGCCGGATCTCGTGGGTGTACAGGCGGTTGGTGGACAGCGGCATGAAGAACACGGACCCGGGATGGAGGGTCACGGTGAACTGCGCGGGGAGAGCGACCCCGTCGAGTTCTGCGGTCGCGTCCTTGAGGCGGAACTGGAGCCTGGTCAGCCCGCTGACGCCCTTCACGCCGTAGTCGAAGGCGTCACCGGCCAGCGGCTGCAGCCCGTCGAGCCGGTCGTAGAAGGTGCAGAAGGCCATGATCCCGTTGACCGGCATGTCCTTGGTCTTGTCGGCGTGGGACGAGATCCGGGCCTTGGACTGCTTGCGCTCCGCCGTGGCCCGGGTGTTGTGGTAGATCTGGGCGAGGACGTGGTTCAGCGGCGCGTGGTCGCGGAAGATGCCGACGGCCTCGCGGTTCAGGGCCTCGACGATGCCGGTGTCGGTCGGGCGGAAGCCTTCGGTCGGCCCCGAGAGGTTGGTGGAGCAGCGGAGCAGGCGGAAGTGCAGCTCGTCCCCGTCGCGCGTGACGGGCGTCAGGTAGATGCCGCTGCGATGGGCCTTCCCGGGCTTGTTCGACTCCGTCAGGGACTGGAACTCGTGCTCGGCGCTGATCCGTTCGAAGTGACCGTCGTCGAGCCCGAAGAAGCGGCGGTAGTACACGCCGACGCCGTGCACGCGGACCGGGACCCGGCCGAGGTCGACGACGGTCCAGGGCGCGCCGGCGCCGTCCTGGTAGCCGTGCGACAGCTCCCGGACGACGAACACCCGGTCGGCCGTGCGCAGTCGGTGCTGGTCGAGCCCGGATATGTCGCCGCACAGGTAGACGGTCCTGAGGGTGAGGT
The DNA here is from genome assembly GCF_042884005.1 of Kitasatospora sp. NPDC058162. Classification (NCBI taxonomy): domain Bacteria; kingdom Bacillati; phylum Actinomycetota; class Actinomycetes; order Kitasatosporales; family Streptomycetaceae; genus Kitasatospora; species Kitasatospora sp. NPDC058162. The sequence continues at coordinate 480,778 of NZ_JBHVUS010000001.1, read as the reverse complement.
CGGGCGAGCCGGAGGCGAGGTCCGCGGGCGTGATCACGGACCCGAAGAAGTCCCTGACCACGTCGTGGTCCTGGAGCGTCGAAGGCGCGATCAGGACGTTGCCCGCATCCTCGATGCGGGCCTCGGTCGGCTCCGGTGTGGACATCGAACGGCACCTGCCCTTCGCAGATCTTGGTGGAATGTTCGTGCGGATGGCTCGCGTGGCTGGCTCGCGTGGACTGCTCGAACCGATGATCAGAGCGCGAGCATGGCCGCCGCAACCTCATTTGCCGCCGCGTCGGGGATCGCGGTCGCGGCCCGCTCCAGCACCAGCAGCCGCGCACCGAGGATCTCGCGCGCGAGCGCCTCGCCGTTGCCGACCGGGAAGAACCGGTTGTGACGCCCGTGCACCACGAGCGCCGGCACCGCGAGTTCGGGCAGGCGCTCGCGCCACCGCGGCGCGCAGTCGAGCTTGGCGAACGCCAGACCCAGCTGGTTGGCGAGTTGGACCGCGGGCTCCCGGCCCGGCGTGCGGTCGAAGACGCGCTCGGCGGTGGCGCGCGCCGCTGCCGGATCGTCGCCGAGCAGCTCCGCCCTGGCGGCGGCGAACTCCGCCACGGCCGCGCGGTCGGACCAGTCGGGCATCGGGAGCGCGAACCGCGCCTTCAGGACGGCCTCGTCATGGTCGGGCAGATCGTCGTCGACCGGGCCGGGGGCGACGGGCCGCGTCCCGGCCAGGGTCAGCGCCGAGAATGCGTCCGGATGGTCCAGCGCGGCGACCTGGGCGACCATCCCGCCGACGCCGACGCCCGCCAGGTGCGCCGGCCGGTCCGAGAGCCCACGGGCGAGCGCGGCCGCGTCGGCGGCGAGGTCCCGGAGCGTGTACGCGGGCGCCTCCGGGTCGACGGTCGTCGACGCGCCGGAGTCGCGCAGGTCGTAGCGCACGACGTGCCGACCGCCGCGCGCCAGCGCCTCGCAGAGCGCGTCGGGCCACGACAGCATGGTCGTGCCGCCCGCGAGCAGGACGAGGGGCGCCGCCGCATCGCCGAAGTGCTCGACCCCGAGCGTGACGCCTTCGGGTGTGCGGAACGAACGGACCGTCGAATGCATCGTCGACCTCCCGGGTGGGTGTGTGACCGTGGCCACGCTACCCCGCACCACTGACACCGCCCCACAACTGTGCCTCCGCCCACGTCTCCTGGGGGTGCACGGGCTCCCCGTTCAGGCGTTCTCGGGCGGTCCGTCCCCGGCGGGCAGGGCCCGGACGGCCCGGGAGATGTCCGAGCGGAGCCGGTCGAGGCCCTGGTCGGAGCTCTGGTCGGGGCCGAGGATCATGCGGCGGAGCTGGGGCATGGCCAGGCTCCAGCCGACCAGGCCGAGGGCGAGGAACAGGCGCGTCCGGGGGTCGCCGCCGCCTTCGGCGGCCTGGAGCTTGTCCTGGTAGTGGCGGGTCCGGGCCTCCTCGCCGGGGACGGGCTGGTCGCCGAGTTCGAGGGCCTCCCACATCAGCAGCCGCAACGCCTCGGGGTGGGCGCGGTGGTAGTCGAAGAGGCGCTCGGCGTAGGCGGGCAGGTCGTCGTCGCCGGGCGGCACGGCCTGGGCGAGGTCGGACATCAGGCGTTCGAGGACGGCGGCGAAGAGCTTGTCCTTGTCGCCGAAGTAGTCGTAGATCGCCCGCTTGTTGGCCCTGGCCTGGGCGGCGATGCGGTCCACGCGGGCGCCGGCGACGCCGTGGGCGGCGAACTCGGCCGCTGCCGCCGTAAGGATCCGCTCTTTGGTTGCCGTCGAGTCGTACGCCATGGAGCGATGGTAACGAACCGGTTCGTTTGACGATCCCGCGGCGGTCTGCCAACCTCTCATCGAGCTTCCGAACCAACTAGTTCGTTCGATTGGAGTGGCGATGCCCAGGAACGACCTGCCCGCGCCCGTGCCGCCCGTGCTCGTCCAGCCTCCGCCCGCAGCGCTGGGTCGACGTGTGCCGCTGGTGATGGCGCTGGCCTGCGGCGTCAGCGTGGCGAACGTCTACTTCCCCCAGGCCCTCACCCCGCTCATCGCCGACGGGTTCGGCATCGCGCCCGGAACGGCCGCGGGCGTCGCCACGGTGACCCAACTCGGCTACGCCGCGGGGATCTTCCTACTGGTCCCACTCGGCGACCGGCTGCCCCGCCGCCCCTTGATCAGCGTGCTGCTGGCCGTGACGGGCTGCGCGCTGCTCGCCGCCGGGCTCGCGCCGGCCACCGGCCTCCTGGTCGCCGCCGGCGCCGTCGTCGGCCTCGCCACGGTGGTGCCCCAACTGCTGCTGCCCCTGGCCGCGGGCCTGGTCGCACCCGACCGGCGCGGCGCCGTGATCGGCACCCTCCAGGGCGGCCTGATCGGCGGGATCCTGCTGGCCCGCACCTTCGGCGGCGTACTGGGCGAACACCTCGGCTGGCGCGCCCCCTACCTGGCCGCCGCCGCCCTCACCGGGCTGCTCGCCGTCGTCCTCGGCCTGGCCCTGCCCAGCACCGCGCCGGCCACCCGCGAGCGGTATCCGGCTCTGCTCGCCGACACCGTACGGATGCTGCGAACGGAGCCGGGCCTGCGCCGCTCCGCGCTCTACCAGGCCACCCTCTTCGCCGGCTTCAGCGCCGCCTGGACCGCCCTCGCCCTCCTCCTCACCGGCCCCCGCTACCGGATGGACGCCCAGGCCGTCGGCGTGCTGGCCCTGATCGGCGCGGCGAGCATGTTCTGCGCCCCGGCCGCCGGGCGCTGGGTCGACCGGCACGGCCCGGACCGGGTGAACGGCTGGTGCATCGCCGCCACCCTCGCCGCGGCCGCGGTGCTCACCGGGGGCGCGGCGGGCGGCGCGATCGGCCTGGCCGCCCTCACCCTCGGCCTCCTGCTCCTCGACGTGGCGGTGCAGTGCAGCCAAGTCGCCAACCAGGCCCGCATCTTCGCCCTGCGCCCGGAGGCCCGCAGCCGGCTGAACACCGCCTACATGACCTGCTCGTTCCTCGGCGGCAGCGCCGGCTCCTGGCTCGGCATCCGCGTCCACGCCCACCTCGGCTGGCCCGGGGTGTGCGCCCTCATCGCGGCCGCCGCAGCCGTCGCCCTCACCGCCCGCCTCGCGGGCCGCCAGTCGGCGCACTCACCGCGGTGAACGGCGGCCGCGCTGTCGCGAGGGCGCCGCCGCCCTTCCCGCGCCGATCTCCCGTCCCGAACATCCGTCTCCGAAAGGCCTTCCGTGACATTCCCCGCCATGCCCCCCGCCGTCCTGCAGTTCTTCCGCGCCTCCCAGGAAGGCGACGCCGACACCTGGGCGCGGGCCTTCGCCGAGGACGGCGTCTTCCACGACCCCATCGGCACACCGCCGATCACCGGCCGGGCCGCGATCCGCGACTTCATCGCCTCCGTCCTGCCCAACTTCCAGCCCTTCCTCGGGCTGACCCCCCTGGAGGCACACACCATCGGCCACCACGTCGCCGTCTCCTGGCGCGGCGCCGCCGTCGCGCTGGACGGCAAGCCGGTCAACTGGTCCGGCATCAACATCTACGAACTCGACGACAACGGCCTGATCCGGGACGCCAAGGCCTACTTCAACAGCGCCGTCTTCCAGGCCCAACTGGCCGGCTGACCCCACGAGCGCCCGCCGCAGGCCGAGGGAGCACCAGCGCCCTCGGCCCGCACGGTGCGTCCGCAGACGGCCGTCCCGAGCGGTTAAGCCGTTGCCCGGACAGGTGTGGGCGGCCCACGATGCCAGGATGCGCTTCTCGATCAACATCCCGTAACTTCGGCGACTTCGCCGACCCCCGAAACGTGGCGACCGCAGCGGCGGCGGCCGAGGAATGCGGGTGGGACGGGCTCTTCGTCTGGGACCACATCCACTACCGGGGGTACGCGGGGCGGCCCTTCGGGGACGCCTGGATGCTGCTGACCGCGGCCGCACTCGCGACGTCACGGATCCGGCTGGGGACGCTGCTCACCCCGGTGGCCCGCTATCGGCCGCAGCAACTCGCGCTGCAGGTGGCGACTTTGGACAACCTCAGCGGAGGCAGGGTCGTCTTCGCCGCTGGTCTGGGCGGGCCGGTCGAGGACGAGTACGGCAGCTTCGGCGACTCCACCGATCGACGCGTGCACGCCGAACGACTGGACGAAGGCCTGGAGTTGCTGCGGAAGTTCTGGACGGGCGAGGCCGTCGACCACCATGGTCGGCACTACCAGGCGCGGAACGTGAGCCTGCAGCCCGCCACCGTGCAGCGGCCCGGTCCGCCGGTGTGGATCGGCGGGTTCTGGCCGAACCGGCCGCCCATGCGTCGGGCGGCGCGGTGGGACGGCGCGGTTCCCCTGTTCAAGAATGCCCTGCACGGATACCCGCCGGCCCGCGCGGACGTACGGGAGTTGATCACCTATGTGCGCGACCATCGGGAAGGCGACCCCCAGCGCCCCTTCGACCTCGTCGTCGGCGGCGCCACTCCGGCCGACGCCGCCAAGGCCAAGGACGTGATCGGCCCCCTGCGCGACACGGGCGCCACCTGGTGGGACGAGCGGCAACTCGACCCCGGCCCCGACGTGGACCGCCTGGCCCCGGTACTGCGCCGCATCGAAGCGGGGCCACCGGCTCTCGACTAGGCCCCCACACCGAGGCGCGGAGAGGGCACCGTCACCGGATGTCGGCCTGTTGATCAGATCGCAGCGTCGTCGGCCTGCGAAGGGAGGGGACGCAGGACCAGGAGCGAGTCTTCGATGGCCGCCACCATGGCAAAGGGAAAGCGGTCGAGTTCAAGGCAGAGTGCGACGTCATCGGGGTGCACTCCCTGACGCACGCCCTCCGCGAGCTCCGCAGCAGCGCGTGAATCGGCAGCGCGGCGAAGGAACTCGGCAGCGTCCGTTTCCTCTTCGGTGACTCTGCGAGCGATGTATTGGGCGCACGCCAGGTCCTCGTCGGCCTGTCCGTCTTCGCCCGTGACGACGAACGTGACGCTGTCGCTCTTGCGCGTCCGCAAGAGCCGAGCGGTTGCCTCCGCCACCACGAAGCCGGCACACAGCACCATCGAGGCATCCTTGACGGCGAGGGCGCCGACCGTTCCTGCGGTGGTCTTCTGCACGACGGTGCGTCCGCGAAGGTCGGCAGACCGCAGCATGCCCGGCGAGTTGACCATGTCGAACCCGGGCGCGGGCGGACCGTCCTTGAGTGCCACCCAATCCGGGTGGCGGGCCTTGAGCGCCAGAGCGTCATCCAGCGACTCGGAAAGAACGATCCTCTCCGCCCCCCGGGAGAAGGCCCAGGCGGCCACCGTGAAGGCACGCATGACGTCGACCACGACCGCCACCGACGGGGTCCCGACCAGCTCGGGGATGCCAACGAAACGAGCGTCTATACCGATCATTCCGGCGCAGTCTACTCAGGCGGCCCGCGTCTCGGCAGGCACGCCTCGGTCAGTGGACTACGGTGGCTGGCCATGAACACTGCAGGCTGGTTGGCGGACACCCGGACGTCCTACGACACTGTCGCCACCAGCTATGCGGACCAGGTGCGCGACCTCCTGGACCGAACGCCCTACGAACGCACGGCCCTGAAGCTGTTCGCCGACTTCGTGGAGACCACCGGCAGGGGGCCGGTCGCGGACGTGGGATGCGGGTCGGGGAGGATCACGGCCCACCTGCATGAACGGGGCGTGGACGCGTTCGGGATCGACCTGTCGCCCGCGATGATCGAGGTGGCTCGGCGGGATCACCCCGGCCTGCGGTTCGAAGTCGGTTCCATGACGGACCTCGATCTCGCGGATGCCTCGCTGGCGGGCCTGGTCGCCTGGTACTCGCTGATCCACGTCCCCGACGACGAGATCGGCTTAGTCCTCGCGCAGTTCCGGCGAGTGTTGCGGCCCGGTGGTCCACTGCTGCTCAGCTTCCACGTCGGCGACGAGTCGCGGCTGAAGACGCAGGGCTACGGCGGCCACCCGATGAAGATCCACATCCATCGCCGTCAGCCCGGCCGAGTGGCCGCCTGGCTCGACGATGCCGGCTTCACGGTCGAGGCGCAGATGACTCTCAGCTCAGCCGAGAGCACGCTCGGAGCGATCCTCTTCGCACGCCGCCGACCCGATACCCAGGAGGGGCCGTAGCTCGACTCGTTCTCGCAGAAAGCATCGCGCCGAGAACGAACCGGTGGTTCAGCACTGCCAGAGGAGGACCGCCCGGGTGCAGGGTTCGCAGGTGAAGGCGTAGGCGCAGCCGCCTCCGCCGAAGTTCATGGCGGTGTAGTGGTCGGGGCCCTCTTCGAGTTGGACGGCCAGGGGCATGGGGTGGTGGCAGCCGGGGCAGAGGGGTGTCTCGTCGTCCTGGATCCATGCCGGTGTTCCGCCGAGCTGGCCGAGGACGGCGGGGTCCGGGCGCCCGGTCCTGGTTGCCCACGCTTCGCGGGCGTCGTCGTAGTCGGGGGCGTCCTCGTGCTCCGTGGTCACCGCCCGGACGGCGCCGAGTACGAGCACCGCCTCGTCGACGGAGAGACTGGGCAGGGGGAGCGGCCGCAGGTCCGTGGTGGGGAGGAGCAGGGCGCGGTTGCCGCCGGCGGTGGGGGCCCAGTCGTCGCACATGCCCGGGTCGTTCTGGCAGGCGAACAGGGCGAGGATCCCGCGGTCCTGCTCCGCGCTGCCGGTGCTGTTGTCGACGTCGCTTAGGAGGACCTGCGCGAGGAACTGCAGCGGACCGTCGCACGAGGCGCAGGTGGGCCACTCGGTACCCGGCGGGGCCAGGGGTACCCCGCCGGTGCGGGTCACCAGGGCGTCTGGGGCGGTCGGTCCTGCGTCGATCATCAGCTGTGGCACGTCCGGGACCCTATGCCATGCCGACGGTGAGGTCTTCGGGGTGGTCGGGTGCCAGGTGATGTGATGCTGTGTGGCGGGAAACGACGAGAGGGGCGGCCGTGGGCGGGAACAGCGAGGAGCAGGGACGGCTGAGCGGGCGGCTCTGCGTCATCGCGGGTGCTGGCGGGGCCATCGCCGGGGCGGTCGCGGCGCGGCTCACCGCCGAGGGCGGGCGGGTGGTCGGCATCGACCGGCAGCCGCTGGACGTCCCCTTCCCGGTGGTCGAGGCGGACCTGCGGGTGGAGGAGGAGACACGCCTGGCGTTCGAGCGCATCCACGCGGAGTTCGGCGGGGTCGACGTGCTCCACGTCAACGCCGGCCCGATGGACCGCGAGGACCACGGGCTGCTGGAGACGAGCCAGGAAGTTTGGGAGCGGGTCTTCCGGGCCGTGCTTACCCCCGCGGTGCTCAGCTGCCGCTACGGGGTGCCGGTGATGAACCCCGGCGGCTCGGTCGTGCTGACCGGCTCCTTCCTCGCGGGCATGGGCGCCGCCACCGCCCAGATGGCCTTCTCCGCGGCCAAGGCCGCCGTGACCCAGCTCGGGCGCGACCTGGGCACGCACCTCGCCCGGCGCGGCATCCGCGTGAACACCCTGGCCCTGGGCCCGGTCGAGGCCCCGGAGACCCGGGCCATGTTCGAACGGATGGGGGAGGAGGAGACCCGCCGACGCTTCGCCCACATCCCGATGGGCCGCTTCGCCACCCTCGACGAAATCGCTGCCGCGGCCGCCTACCTCGCCGGCCCGGACTCCGGCTACCTGACCGCCTCCGAACTCCCCGTCCACGGCGGCATCCGCACCGCATACACCGTCCCGGACCACTGAGCCCCCTGCGCCCAGTCGGCATGGAGCACCTTCACCGTGAGCGGCTGCCCGGTCCCGGGGCGAAGGCAGTAGTAGACGGTGCCCATGCCGCCCGCGCCGATGAGTCGAAGCGGGCGGTAGGGGCCTATGAGGTCGGGGAGTGCCACAGCGCGCATTCTTGCGCACGCCCGGGGGGCCGCGTCCGGTGAACCGTGATCCCGGTCTCGTGCTCGAGCTCGAGCCCGAGCACTGAGGTTCGGACCGGGCGGGGCTATTCTCTTGGGGTGGTCGATGGCTGAAGTCGGCTTGTCGGGCCGGTGGTTGGGGTGGGTGGGGGACGGGCGGGGTGGGGAGATTCTCGGCGCTGTTGATCGGGGCCGCCGATTACGGTGAGGGTGAGTCGCTGCACTTCGTGCACCGGGACCTGGAGAAGTTGGGTGAGGCGCTGCGGGAGCGCGGGGTGGAGGTGGTGCGCCCGCGGCCGCGGGAGGGGCGCCAGGTCACCGCGAACTTCGTGAACGGTGAGGTGAACGGGTTCCTGAAGCGGGCCCGGCCGGGGGACCGGTTGATGATCTGCCTGAGTGGGCACGGCACGCACATCGACGGGCAGGACTTCCTGGTCCCCGAGGACATTCATCCCGAGGTGCAGTACAAGTCGGCCTGTGTGGCGATCGATTGGAAGGAGCAGCTGCAGCGCACCCGGGCCGCGCAGGTGTTGATCATGATCGATGCGTGCCGGCAGGGCGTCCGGGACTACATGGCCGGCCCGGTCGGCTGGGCGACGGCCGAGGTGCGGGCGGTGGCCGGGCGCAAGGTGGCGCGGCTGTATGCGTGTTCCCCAGGGGAGTTGGCGCGGTTCGCGCCTGCGGCGAGGCCTTCGTGGACGGAGGACGACGGTTCGTTCAGCCTGTTCTCCCGGGCGGTGCGGGACGTGCTGCTCACGCACGACGGGTCGCTGGACCTGGAGGAGCTGCGTGAGCAGGTGCAGGAGAAGGTCGAGTCCCTTCACCGGGAGACCGGGCGGCGCGGTGCGGCTCAGGCGGTCCGGCTGCTGACCGATGTGGTGCGGTCGGAGTTCGTGGTGGTGGAGGCCCGGCGGACGGCGGAGGTGCCGGAGGTCGAGGCTCCGGCGGCGAGCGCGCCAGAGCCGGAGCCGGTGCGGAAGGCGCCCGCCGTCACGGACTACGTGAAGCTGGCGGCGGACGTGGTGTACCAGGTGTTCGCCTCCGGGCGGACGGAGTACCTGGAGGAGTTCGCGATCGGCGGGCCGCCGTCCGGGCTGGTCGAGTTGAGCCACCGGCTGCCCGGTTGGGCGGGCGAGGCGATGTGGGCGGCGGCGGCACGGCGGCGGCCGGTCGGGCCATTGGTCGAGCTGGCGGCGGTCGTGCATCGGGAGGGGCAGGTCGAACTGGCTTGGGAGATCGTGGAGTCGGCGGTCGGTACCCGTCCGGTGGAGGAGCTGTCGGCGCTGCTGCTCGCGGACGGCGGACTGCCGTTCGAGCTGATGGCGCCGCTGCGGGCCGCGGTGGTCCGGGTGGTGGGCGGCCTGCCCGCGCCGGAGTTGGTCGGGTTCGCGGTCGGCCTGTACGGCGTCGACCGAGCCGCCACGGCGGAGCAACTGCTCCGGGCGGCAAGGCCGTTGGAGGAGCTGCCGGAGCTGCTGACGGCGCTGGAGGCGGCGGGTCTGCGGGACCAGGTCGACCGGTTGGTGCTGGAGGCGGCCGACGCCGACGAACTGCGCTCGGTGGAGCAGCTGTTGGCCGTTCTGGCCGGGGCCGGACGGGACCGGGATCGTGAAGCCGTGCTGGCGGCGATCTCCGCCGGGTCACTGGACCGGCTGGTCGAGTGGTCGGCGGTCGCCGCGTCACGGGCCGGGGGCGAGGAGGACGCCGTACGGGTGCTGCGGATCGCCGTCGAAGGGCGCGGTGACGGGCATCTGCTGCCGGTCGCGCTGCGGGCGCGGGGACTGGACGGCCCGCTGCGCAGGGTCCACGCGGAGGCGGCGCGGCTCGCGCCCGCGCGCCTGCACGGGCTGCTGCGGCGCCTGCACGCGATGGGGGCGGAGGAGGACGTCCGGGCCGTCCTGGGGTGCGCGATCGCGCCGTTCCGCCCGGTGGAGGCGGCGGAGTTGGCGGACCTGCTGCGGGCGGACGGGCCGGACGAACTGCTCCGGCCCGTCCTCGCGGCGCTGTGCCGAGTGCCGGTGGAGCAGATGGCGGTCTTCCTCCGGGCGGCGCAGGAGACCGGTGACCGGTTGGTCGGCGAGGCTCTGGTGGAGCTGGCCGAGTCCTGTTCCCTGCGGGAACTCGACACCTTGACCGAGGCGTTGGACCGCGACGGCTCCGGTGCCGTACCCATCGACCTCCGGCGAGCCGTCCTGGTCGTCCGTCCGGTGGCCGACCTGCTGACCATGCTGGAGCGCGCCCGGGACGAGGACCGGCCCGTGTTGGTGGAGCGGGTGGCCGCGGTCGTCCGACTGCCCGAGGAGTACGCCGAACTCGTGGAGATGCCGGGCCGGCCGGCCCTGCGGGGGCGGATCGGCGCGCAGATGGCGTCCTGTCTGCTCGCGCGCAGCGACGACGAGGTGCGGGGCGCGCTCGCCGCACTCGTCGCGCGGGACTGGAATGCGGGGGCCCGCCTGCTGATCGGGGGGATCGCCGAGGGAGGGGGCGAGGGACGGCAGGCCGGGTTCGCGCTCTGGCTGGAGGACGAGGGGCAGGCATGGCAGGCCCGGTCCCTCCTCGCCCGGGTCTGCGAGGCGCGGAGCACGGTGTCCGTGAGCGTGCTCGCCACGCTGTTGCTGACGAGTCCGAGCCCGGCTCTGGGCAGGTACGCACTGGAGGAGGCCGCCGAGAAGTGGTCCGCCGCCGAGGTGGTCGCGCTCGCGAGCTGTCTGGCCCGTGCGGGTGGACCGGTCGTCGGCCAGGAGTGCCTCCAAGGCGTGGCTCACCTGCTCACCGAGGCGGTGGCCCGGCGCACGCCGGCCCTGGCGGCGGAGGTCCTCCTCGGGCTGGACGCCGAGCCGCAGGAAGAGGCACTGGCGCAAACGGTGCGCGACGTGGTCAGGAGGTATCTGGAGCCGGCGGGGTCGCTCGGGGAGACGCTGACCCGGATCGGGTCCCTCGGGGTCGCGCAGCCCGGGGGCCGGGTGGCCCGGTGCGTCGCCGAGGTGGTGTGGGTGTGGGCTCCCTTCCTGTTCGAGGCGGCGGGGAAAGCCGGGTCGGGTGAGGCCATCGAGACCCTGGTGGCCGCGCTCGGGAGCGGTCGGGCGGGGGACGCCGTACGACTCCTGGACCTGCTGTCGAAACTGCGGCGCTCCGGCAGCGAGCCCGAGGCTGAGCGGGTGCGCGACGCAGTGCTGCGCGCGATGGCGCCGGAGGAGCTGGGCCTGGCTGTCGGGTTGTTCCAAAGCCATAGCACAGAGGACTTCGGGGCGGCCTGCCGGGCGGTGAGCGAGCGGCCGGCGGGGCAGGTCGGCGACGTGCTGGTCCGTCTCTCCGGACGGCTGGGCGGCGCTCGGAGGTTCGTCGACTGGTACACGTTCATGATCGACCAGGACCGGTGCCGCGCAGTGCTGGTCGAGTTGTGCGACCGGGAGGAGTACCCGTTGGTCGAACAGGTCCTGAACGCCGCCGAGTGGTCCCGGTCGCGAGAGCCGAGCGCCGGTCTGCTGCTCGCGGTGGACCGGCGGGGCCGGGCCGTACCGGCGGTCCTGCTCGATCGGGTCGGCCGGTTGGGCTCGGCGGACGCCATCGCCCTTCTCGAACAGGTCGTTCGGGGCGGTGCGTCGCCCGATCTGGTCTCCTCGCTCTTCGGCGCCCTCGGGGCCGCGGAGGACGCATTCGCCGTCTGGACCGGTCTGCACGGCCTCGGCCGGTTCGGACACGCGGTCGCCCTGCTCGAACGGGTGCCGGCGGCCACCGAGTTCGGGGCCTGGTTCCGCGCGCTGTCCGCGAGCTCCCCGGAGATCGACGGGTCGGCGATCCTGCGGGCGGCGGGCGCCGAGCGGCCGATCCGCGAGCTGGTCGTGCCGGTCCGCGAGGCGGGCGTGGCGTCGGGACGGGCGAGGGTGACGCTGGCGGTGGCCGCCCTCTACCGACCGTCGGCGGACGCCGTCGAGCTGCTGGAAGAGCTCGCCGCGCTGGGCGGCGACGAGGCCCCGCTGCGTGCGGCCGAGGTGTGCCGCGTCCTCGCCGCCGCGCGGGAGGCGGCCGAACTCGTCGAGATCATCGAGTCGTTGCTGGACGGTGCGCGGCGCGACGACGGCCTCCGGATCGTCGGCGCCCTCCTCCACGACGAGCCGCCGGCCCGTGTCGCCGCGGTCCTGGAGGCCAGGCCGTGGACGACCGGTAGGACGACGGGAGCCGTGGCGGCGCTGGTCGACATGACGATCCGGGCCGGGGAGACCCCGGCCTGGCTGGTCGTCAGGTTGTTCTCCGTCGGGCACCTGACGGCCGCCGAGCGGCTGATCGCCGAGTTCTCGGTCCTGGTGTCGGACGGTGCGTTCGCGGCGTACCTGATCGCCGAGCTGGCGGCCGGCGGCGTGGGGCCGGACGTTCGCGCGAAACTGGTTCGGGACTTCTGCGGCCAGAGTCGTCCGGGCCGCGAGGTTGGACGGTTCCTGTACCACCTGCACCGTGCCGCAGGACTCGACGAGGACCTCACGACAGCGGTCACTGCGACGGCATGGAGGATCAACCTGAACGAGATGCTGCGCAGAGGCAGCGCTCAGGGATGGCTCGCGGAGATCGGCCAGGTCATCGACGGGCCGGGCAGCCAGGACCTGTGGCGGCGGCTCAACGCCGCAGTCGGCAGGCCCGTCCAGCAGGCGCCGAAGAAGTCACGGTTCTGGCGGAAGTCCTGACGTCGAGCACGGCCGGTCACCCGGGCGGGCCGCCCGGCGGCCCTTGTTGCCGAGCAACGTCGCCGAGAAACTGCGCGCCTGCTTCGGGAGCGGTGCCGAGGTGCCACGTCCCGACGCCGTCGTGCCCCGGCGCGAGTGGCCACGCCGGGGGCGTCCAGGGGCTATTCTGTGGCAGCGTTCGATCGTCGAAGTCGACGTGCAGCCATGATCGTTGGGGCGGTGTGGGGGAATGGTGGACGAGCCGGAGAACGGTGCGGAGTCCGAGTCGCTGGTGTTCTGGGTGACCGAGGGCGAGGAGGACGCGGCCGGGGACAGCGACAGCATGGGGATGTTCCGGCGTGACCGGGAGGCGGTGCTGCGCCGGATTCCGATCGGGACGCTGCGGACGAACCTGGAGCAGACCGTCGACTCGTTGCAGGCGATGTTCGGGAAGATCGCCGAGCGGGGCGGCCCGCTGCCGCTGAAGGAAGTGCAGCTGAGCTTCGAGGTGTCCGCCAAGGGCGGCGTCCAGCTGGTCGGTACGTCGGAGGTTCAGGGCACCCGGGGGATCACCTTCGTCTTCGGTAAGTGACGGACTGGGGTGGGGAGGTTCTCGGCGCTGCTGATCGGCGCCGCCGACTACGGCAGGGACTCGCTGCCCTTCGTGCACCAGGACTTGGCGAGCCTGGGCAAGGCCCTGGAGGCGCGCGGCGCGGACGTCTGGCTGCCCCGGCCCCGGGCGGGCGGGCAGGTCACGGCCAACTTCGTCAACGGTGAGGTGGGCGACTTCCTCGCCCGTGCCGTGCCGGGGGAGCGGCTGGTGATCTGCCTGAGCGGGCACGGCACCCACGTGGACGGGCAGGACTACCTGGTGCCCGAGGACATCCACCCGCAGCAGCGACCGTACTGGTCGGGGTGCATCGCGATCGACTGGAAGCAGGGGCTGCAGGAGACCGCCGCCGCCCAGGTGCTGTTCCTGATCGACGCCTGCCGGCAGGGCATCCGGGACAGCATGGGCCCGCCGCCCGGCTGGTCCCCGAGCAAAATGCGCGCCGTCGCGAGCCGTCGCGTCGCGCGCCTGTACGCCTGCGCACCGGGCGAGTTGGCGCGCTTCGTGCCCGCCGAGGACTCCACGGCCGGCTCGGCGGACGGCTCGTTCAGCCTGTTCTCCCGGGCGGTGCGGGAGGTGCTCGTCTCGCACGAGGGACCGTTGCACCTGGACGAGCTGCGGGCCGGGGTGCAGCAGCGGGTCAACGCGCTGCACCGCGAGCACCGGAAGGGCGGCAGGCCACAGGAAGTCCGGGTGCTCACCGAGGCCGTGCACACGGAGTTCGTGGTCGTCGGGGAGCTCAAGGCGCTCACCACACCTGCTGCCGCCCGCGTCGAGGGCGAACCGGAACCGCAACTGGGCCCGGAGCTCCGGCCGGTGGCCAAGGCCCCGGCCAAGGACCCGGCCAAGCTGATGGCGGACGCCCTGCACCAGGTGCTCACCACCGGGCGGACGGAGTACCTGGAGGAGTTCGCCGTCGTCGGGCCGACGTCCGGCCTGCTGACGCTGAGCGGCGTGGCGGAGCTCGGCACGGCGGTCGACGCGATGTGGACGGCGGCGGCGCGGCGACGGCCCGTCGGGCCGCTGGTCGAGCTGACGGGCGCTCTCCACGGTTCCGCTCGACCGGAACTCGCCCTCCTGCTAGTCGAGTTGGCGTCCGTCGCCCGCCCGGTGGGGGAACTGCCGGCGCTGCTGGCCGCGACGGGTCTGCCGCCGGAGTCGGCGGGGCTGCTGCGTGCGGCCGTGGCCGGGATGGCGGGCGGCCTGCCGGCGTCCGAACTGGTCGCCCTGGTGCGCGGCCTGCACGATGTCGGACTCGCCGCCGAGGCAGATCAGGTACTTGAAGCACGACGGTCGCCGGCGGGCCTGCCCGAACTCCTGGACGCGCTGGAGGCGGCCGACCTCCGCTCGGAGGCGGACCGCCTGGTGCAGCAGGCCGCTGCCACCGACGAGTTGTCGGCGATGGAACAGCTGCTCGCCCTGCTGGCCGAGGCCGGACGGGACGCGCACCGGGTCGCCGTGCTGACGGCGATCGCCTCCGGGCCGATGGATCGCCTGGTCGCGTGGCTGGCGATCGGACCGTCAGCGATCGGACCGTCAGCCTCACGCGTCGGCCTGGACGAGGACGTCGCTCTCGTGCTCCGCTTCGCCGTGACCCGGCGCCCGGACGGGCACCTGATCCTGCCCGCGCTGCGCCGCACCGGCCGGGACGGGCAGCTGCGCACGGTCCTGGAGGAAGCGGCCCACCTCGAACCGCGCGCGCTGCACGGGCTGGTGAAGCGGCTGCACGAGGAGGGAGCGGAGGAGGACGCCACGGCCGTCACGCAGTGCGCGGTCGAGCCGTTCCGCCCGGTCGATGCGGCCGGCCTGGCGGTCCTGCTCCGGAGGGACGGGCTGAGCGACCTGCTTCCGCTGGTGCTCACCGCGCTGTGCCGGGCAGGCGTCGACGAGGTGGAGGCCTTCCTCCGGGCCGCTCAGGAGGGCGGCGACGGCGACCTGCTGGGCCAGGCCGTGCCGATGCTCGCGGAACGCCACCCCGTGGCCGGGCTCAACCTGCTGGGGGTGATGCTGGAGGGCCACCGCCTCCCGGGCACGGTCTGGCATCTCTGGTGGGACGGGCTCGCGCACCGCCCCCTGGCCGACCTGCTGACCACGCTGGAGGGCGCGGGATTCAACGAGCAGCACGCGATCCTGGAGCGGGTGGCGCGCAGCCGCCGGCCCGCCGCCGAACTCGCCGAACTCGTCGAGCTGCCGGGCCGCCCGGCGCTGCGCGAACGGATCGGTGCCCAGCTGGTGGCCTGCCTCGCGGACGGTGACGACAAGGTCCTGAAAGAGGTGCTGGCCGTCCTCCTCGACCGAGGCTGGGACTCGGGGATCAGCCTGCTGATCGGGCGGATCGCGTACCGCTGGAGCGAGCGCCAGCTGGTGTGGCTCACCGTCTGGCTGGAGGGCGGGGGACACGGGCAACAGGCCCGGGCCTTGCTCGATCGCAAGTGTGGGGAGAACTATTCGCTGCTCCTGGCGCCCCTCGCCGAGGAACTGCTCGTCGGCCGGTATCCGCAGTTCGGCCGGCACCTGCTCGACGGCGCGGCCCGGCGGTGGAGCATCCCCGATGTGGCGCGACTGGCTGAGCAGCTGGCCTCACCTCAGGGCGCTGCCCACCTGCTCACCCGCACCGTCGAGCTGCGGACGTCGGTGGAGGTGGCGGACCTGCTGTTCGCCCTCGATGCCGACGCCGAACCGTCCAGCGGGCCGCTGCCCGTGCACCAGCTGCTCGACCGCTACCTGACGGCGGGCTCGCCCGAGGAGGCGGTCCGCCGGATCGTCCACCTGCGGGAGGCCCGGCCGGGGGGCCGGGTGGCCCAGGGCGTCTCCAAGGCGGTGTGGGCGAACGCCGCCGAGCTGTTCCAGGCGGCCGGGCGGCTCGGGGCGACCGAGTGCCTGCTGGCGGCGTGCGGGAACGGCGCGCCGGTGCGGCCGTTGGCGCTCCACGGCCTGCTTGCCGAGCTGCGCCGGGACGGCAGCAGGCCGGTGGCGGACCTCGTCCGGGACACGGCGGTGCGCACCCAGCCGCCGGACGCGGTGGCCGCGTTCCTGATGATGTTCCAGGTCGGCACCTGGGACGACTTCGACGCGGCCTGCCGGGCCCTGGGCGACCGGCCGGTGCGGGAGGTCGTCAAGGTGCTGGCGAGCCCCTACGGGACGAGGAGCGCGGCCGAGGCCTGCGTCGTGCGGTACGCGCAGGCGGTCGACGCGGACCGGTGCCGGGCGGTGCTGTACGGGCTGTTCCGCCGGGGCGATGACCAGCTCGGCACGGCGCTGCTGGGCGCCGCGCCGTGGACGGGTTCGGGGAGTGCGGTCGGCGGCCTGTTCCTCGACCTGGACCGGCGGAGTCCTCCGCAAGGGCAGGCACTGAGATCCCTGGCGCGCAGCCTGGAGGCGGCGCAGGCCGTCGAGCTGATCGAGCACGTCGTCCAGGGCGGGGCGTCGCCCCAGCTGGTCACCGACATCATGGAGATGCTCGCGGGGTCGACGAACGCTTCCGCCACCTGGACCCGGCTGCAGGCCCTGGGGCGGTACATGCTCGCGGCCGCACTGCTCCACCATGCCTGGCGGACCGAGGTCGTCGTGACCTGGTACCGGGACCTGCTCGCCTCCCCGGTGGAGATCGACTGGGCGGCGGTCCTCGCGGCGCTGGGGGCCGACCGACCGATCCCCGAGATCGTCGCCTCGCCGGTCCGGTTCAGGGCCCGCCTGGCGACGGCCGTCCTGTTCCGCCTTCCGCCGGACGCCGCCGACCTGCTGACCAGGACGGCGGACCTGGGCGATGTGAACCTCCCGGAGCAACTGCGGCGCCTCCTGGCCGCCGCCCGGCCGGCGCCCGAACTGGCCGCGACGCTGCGGATCCTGACCAACCGGGGCCAGCGCGAGGAAGCCGTCTGGATCGTCGACGCACTCCTCGCGCACGAGCCGACCGCCCGGCTCGGCGCACTGCTGGAGGCCGCCCCATGGCCGCACGGGCCGGCGTACGTGCCGGAACCGGCCAGGCTGGTCGCCCGCACAACGATGGGTACGGGGGCCACGGCCGCGCTCATCCGCAAGCTGCTGGAGGCCGAGCACCCGCGCGCCGCCGAACTGCTCCTCGACGAACTCGCGAGCTCCGAGACCGGCGCCTCGGACGCGGTCCGCCTGCTCGTCCAGCTGGCCGGGGAACGCGTCGGTCCCGAGCTGCGCGACCGGCTGACCGAGGGCTTCTGCGTGATTCGTTCGAGCGAGCACGTCGGCCGCTTCCTGCACCTGCTGGGCCGCACCCGGCTCCCCGAGGACCAGGCGATGGCGATCGCCGTGGTCGCCGACACCCGCCGCGCGGACCTGGACGCGATCCGGTCGGTCCTGACGGCCGAGGGCAACGACACGATCCTGCACCGCCTCGCCGTCGCCACGGGCGATGCCGACACCGACTCCCTCCCGCGCTCCCGCTGGTTCCGCCGCAAGCACTGACCTTGCCGTTCACCGTCCGGCTTCGAACGGGCGGGCCCGGTGATCACTCGTCCGGTGCTCCTGGGACGGCGGCAGGGTTACCGGGGGTGTGCTCGAGATGCGAGCCAGAGGGGCAACGGAATGACACCGGGCCACCCAGGAATCCCTGTTCCCTGCTCCGAGCTGACAGGACCGTCCCTGGACAGCCATGAATGCACCACTCAGGCCCAAATCGGTGTCTCCAACCGGCCTTGGACGGGCACGACCGACTCATGATGGATCCACAGGAGCTGCTGCCCCACTCGACCTGGCCGACACCGTGGCCACTTCGACGCCCTGCACTCGCAGACCACCCACGGACAGACTCTCCGACGCCGCCGCCCTGCGGCGGATGCGACCGCCGGGACTGCACATGATCGACGCAGGAACGGCCGCGCGGCCCGGGTGGTGGAGCCGACTCACGAGGTCGCTGCGGGAACCAGGTGGTCGAGTCCCTGCGCGCTGCCCGTCGCGGCCTCGGTCGAGCGCGGCAGCATGATGCCTTCGTAGGCGCGGACGGCATCGTCGACGTTGGATTCGGTGACGAGGGCGTGGGCGAGGTCGGAGCCGTCGAGCATGGCGAGATTGGCGCCCAGTCCGACGGGGGGCATCAGGTGCGCGGCATCGCCGAGCAGTGTGACGCCGGGAACGTGCTCCCAGGTGTGCGGGGCGGGCAGGACGAACAGGGACCGGTTGATGAACCCGCTGTCGTTGTTGCGCAGGAGGTAGCGCAGGCTCTCGTCCCAGTCGTCGAACATCCTCAGCAAGTGCGTCCGCACGGTCCGCTGGTCGCCGAGGTCGATACCGGCAGTCACGTGCCAGTCCTCGGGCGCGCGGAGCGCGATGTAGGCGCGGATGTGGCCGTTGCTGTTGCGCTGGGCGACCAACGACCTGCCGACGCCCTTCGCCAGCATCGATCCGTTGCCGACCAGCCGCGCGAGGTCGGGATGGCGGGTGTCGCAGTGGTCGAATCCGGTCTCGACGAAGGTGACACCGGTGTAGCCGGGAACGGCGTGCGACAGGGCTGGGCGGACGCGTGACCAGGCGCCGTCGGCACCGACCACCAGGTCGAAGTCCTCGGCGGTGCCGTCACCGAAGAGCAGCCGGCAGGTGCCGTCCGGCAGCGGGGTGACCCCGGTGACGGCGCGGTCCCACCGCACCGTGCCCTCGGTGAGCGAGTCCAGGAACAGATCGCGCAGTTGGCCTCGATCGATCTCCGGTCGGCCGCCGACGGCGGAAGGCCCCTGATGCGCGAGGAGGGCGGCGGTGGCGAAGTCGAGCACGCGCCACTCCTCTCCCTCGGGGCGGGCGAGGGCGTGGAACCGGTCGAGGAGCCCTGCCGCGCGCAGGGCGGCCTGACCGGTGTCGGGATGCAGGTCGAGGGTGCCGCCCTGCGGGCGGGCGTCGGCGGCGGCCTCGCGTTCGAAGACGGTGGCGGAGCGGCCGTGTTGCTGCAGGACTCGGGCGCAGGTCAGGCCGCCGAGGCCGGCGCCGACGATCGCGATGCGGGGACCACGGGCAGGGTTCATGGGAGTGTCCCTCGAGAGGTGGGTGAGCCGCCGGGAAGTCCGGCCCCACCAAGAAAGCACACTCACCAAATAAGTGCAACGACTCAACTTTTGCAATCGCTCCACCCTGGGGTACGGTATGCACGTGACCGAACCGACCGGGCGCCGCGAGCGCAAGAAGGCCCAGACCCGCCAGTCCCTGGCCGACGCCGCACTCGAGCTCTTCCTCGACCGCGGCTACGACCAGGTCGGCGTCAAGGACATCGCCGACGCCGCCGACGTCTCGGTGACCACCCTGTTCAAGCACTTCTCCGGCAAGGAAGCCCTGGTCTTCGACCAGGACGACGACTTGGAGGCGGCGCTCGTCGCCGCCGTGAGCGACCGCACCCCCGGCACGTCGATCCCGCAGGCTCTGCGCGAGCACATCCTGCTCAATCAGACCCAGCTCGCCGTACATGCCACGGACCCGCGGTTCGCCGATTTCACGCGCCTGGTACAGGAGACCCCCGCGCTACGCGACTACGCCCACCGCATGTGGACGCGCTACGAAGCGGCCCTGGCGCGGGCCATCGCCAAGGACGTCGGCGCCCCCGAGGGCGACGTCAGCTGCGCCGCCCTGGCCCATTTCGCCCTTGAGGCCCGCGGCTTCATCCTGCGGCACGCCGAACCGCACCGCGCGGCCGAGGAGGCCTTCGCATTGCTCGAAAACGGCTGGGCGGCCGCCCATCCGGGCAGCTGACCCGCTCTGCGGGGAGCCCTGGTGTGCGTGGACGCGTTGCGCGCCCTCACCAGGTTCAACCTGAGCAACCGAGCCTCCGTGCAGGCCACCTGAACCGGCATCCAGCCGGACAAAAGCTCTGAACGACACCGCCCTGCGCCCCGTAGAGCCTCGATGATCCGTGGTTGTCCTGCCCGCCCTACGAAGAGCGGCTGTCCCAGCCCTGAGTCCCGAGCCCTGACGAGTGGTGCGGGAGAGCCCGATTCGGGCTCCACGTGTCAGGTCGCGGTGGGGGTGTAGCGGGCTGCTGCGAGCTTGGCCATGGTCCGAAGTCTCGCGAAGTAGGAGGTGCAGTAAGATCGACCGGCAAATGGCTCACTTGAGGCGCCGTGTGGTGGGGCGGCCGCCCCACCGGTAACGGGTGGTTGCGCGGCGGATCAGCGTGCGGAGCGTGACAAGTGCGGCGGCCGGGTGGAGATAGAACTCGACGACCGCGCCGTTCCTCTCGGTACAGCGCCGCAGCTTGCCGTAGCCGTTCATCCACGAGTGCGTTCGTTCCACGATCCACCGCTTGCCGGCCTGGATTGGGGAGGGTACGCCCTTGCGGGCGATCTCACCGGTGAAGCCCAACTCCTGAAGCAGAGTGCGGGACTTGTTGTTGTCGTAGCCCCGGTCGAGGTTGACATTCACGTCCTGAGGCAGGGGCCCGACCTGCCCGATGGCGGCCTCGAGGGTCGGCCCGAGAAGAGGCGAGTCGTGGCGGTTGGCCCCTGCGGCGACCAGGCCGAGCGGGACGCCATGGGCCTCGGTGGCGATCGAGCGTTTCAGGCCCTGCTTCCCGCGGTCGACCGGGGACCGGCCCGCACGCTCGCCGCCGCACGGGGCCTTGGTGATGCAGCCGTCGACGGATATCTCAGACAGTTCCAGGCCGATCATGCGGTCGTACGCCTGGAGCGCGAGAGCGTGGACGGCCTCGGAAATGCCCTGCTCCGCCCACTCTTTGAGTCTTCGACGGATGGTGCGGCCCGAGCATCCGTGGCTGGCGAGGCGCTCGTAGCCCGAACCGTGGACCAGTGCGAGCACCACGTGTTCGAACACGGTTCGGTCGGGGACTCTGCGGCGGTGGCAGCCGAGTGGGTGGCCCGCAGCGAACTCCGGTCGTGTGGGCAGCAGTGCGGCGAATTGGTCCCAGAGGGGTTCGAGCAGGCAGGATGGCAGCGCGGGCACGGCTGTCCTTCGGGGTCACAGAACGTAGAGAGCTCCATGGTCGCGTAGGGCCGCGTGCCCGTTGCTGCCCGCCCCAGCCCTTCAGTGCCCATCGCCGGTCGGTCTTATTCCGGGGGCGTCGTATTCTCGGGTGGCGCCCCGCCCATTGGGTCGGCCTGCGGTCGGGCTTGCTCTGAGTTCGGTGAATGTCTCGAGCCCGGGTGGTCTCTCCGGTTAGTCGGCGTCGACGGCGGGCAGGAGCAGGAGCTTCCCGCGGGCGTGCCCGGTCAGGCTGATCTCAAGGGCCTTGCGCCAGTCCGCGAGGGGGAAGGTTGCGGCGATCGGCACGGTGAACCTGCCTTCGGCGGCCAGCTGGGCGAACTCGGGGAAGACGCCGAAGAGTTCGTCATCGGTCCGCTTCGCGGGGTCTTCGTGAAAGGTGTCGCGCACCCCGATCTCCGGCGCTGCGGCCACGTCGGAGCAGGTCAGCACACGCTTGGGATCACCGCCGACGATCTCGACGAGTTCGGGCAGGGCGCCGCCCGGCGGCGCGGTGTCGAAGACGAGGTCGACCTGGCCGATGCCGAGGGCCTTGACCCGCTCGGCCAGGCCTTCGCCGTAGCCGACCACCGTGGCTCCGAGGTCGCGCAACTGCTCGGCGTAGGTCTCCCCGGCGGTCGCGATCACCCGCGCCCCGCGGACGAGGGCGATCTGCACGGCCGCGTAGCCGATGGTGGTTCCGGCACCGTTGACCAGGATCGTGCGGTCCGCGGCCAAGCCGAGTCGCGCGAGGTGCCAGGACGCGGTACTCAGCGCCATCGGGAGCGCGGCGGCCCGGGTGAGGTCCAGGCCCTCGGGTACGGCGAACCAATGGTCCAGCACGGCGCGGTCCGCCGCGCCGGCGCTCGGCTGGCCGGCGAAGTCGGCGGTGCCGAACACGCGGTCGCCGACGGCCACGTCCGTGACGCCCGCGCCGACGGCCTCGACGGTGCCCGAGACGTCGCAGCCGATGCCGCGCGGCAGGCTCCCGGGGAAGAGCCCGCGGCACAGCGCCCAGTCGGCCGGGGCCAGTCCGCACGCGTGCACGGCGACGCGGATGCGGCCGGGCCCCGGTTCGGGCACGGGGACGGTCTCCAGGCGCAGGACGTCGACGGGCTCGCCGTTCTCGTGGAAGCGCACCGTGCGCATGATGCCCGGCGCGGAAGCGGGTTCGGTCATGAGTCTCCTCCAGGATTAATCGGAACGTGTTCCGTTTGCCTCCGACATAGACTACCGCCAGGACCGACTCAAATGGAACGTGATCCGCTTAGACATGGCCACCGAACCGTCCCCGGCAGCCCACCAGCCGCGCGCCGATGCCGCGCGCAACCGCGAGACTGTGCTCGCGGCGGCCACCCACGCCTTCGCCACCTCCGACACCGAGCCATCGATGCGCGCGATCGCTCGACAGGCGGGCGTCGGCGTCGCCACCCTCTTCCGCCACTTCCCGACCCGGGAGGCGCTCGTCGACGCCGTCTATCAGGACCAGGTCGTCCGACTGACGGCCGGGGCACGCGAGTTGCTCGCCGGCCACGCGCCCGCGCAGGCGCTGCGCCTGTGGATGGACCTGTTCGCGGAATGGCAGGCCACCAAGCACGGCATGACCGACACCCTGCTCGCCATGATCGATTCCGGCGAAATCTCCCTCGCCCACACTCGACAGGAACTCCTGTCGGCCATTGCCACGATCCTCGACGCCGGCTCCACCGCTGGGGACATCCGCGCCGATGCTCGCGCCGACGACGTCTCCGCCGGCATCCTCGGTATGCTCGCCGTCGCCGCCAAGTCCGGAGAACCCGCTCAGGCCCGACGCCTGCTCGACCTGCTCATGGACGGCCTCAGACCGCGCTGAGGTGGCGCCAGGCGCCCCACCGCCCGCCGCCTCAAGCGATCCATTTGCCGGTCGGTCCAAGCCGAGTTGATCAGGGGCACGACCTTCTCGAGGTCGGCGATGCAAGCCCAGAGGATGGCGATGCCACTGTCGTCGAGCCCACCGGTCAGCTCTCGCTGGATGAGGCCGGCGACGTCGGCGTCCAGGAGGATCAGTTCCACGTCCTCGACGTCGATCCCGCGGAAGCTGTCCGGGTACGGGGCGCGCCGGTGTTCCTCCCACAGCCGGGCGAGTCGGTCTTCAGGCCGCGCTCCGTTCATGTCGACGGCTGCCGCCTCTGCCGCAGACGGTGGGGGAAGGAGCAGCGAAACAGCATCGAAGACGGCACGCACCATGGTGATAGCCCTGACCGGGCCCAGGGCGGCACTTGTCACAGCGCCCTGGGTGAGCTTGTCGCGCAGCAGCCGGCTGCGGTCGAGTTCGGCAGCGAGTTCGGCCGGGAGGAGCCCTGCACCGGCGGCCCGCTCGATGAGGTCCTGGACCGGCTCGCTGACGCCCAGACGCTCGGCAAGGACGTGCTCCAGGGCGAACAGGGAATGGGTGACGGCGACGGTGGCGAACTCGTACCGGTAGTAGGAGTGCCGGATGAGCTCGCGGGACGTTTCCAACGTGCTCAGGACGTACATCGACGCGCCGCCGGGCAGAACCAAGTCGGCCACCAAGGCGTCCATGCCCGCATGGTCGAGGACGACGTCGCGGACACGCGGGTCCGGTACCGGCAGAGGGAGCGGGCCGGGCAGCGGCGACGGCGTGTTCACCCGCGCAGTCTTGTCGGCTGAAGGCTCTCGGTGCCAACGGATTTGCCCGGGGCGGTCGGTGACCCCGGTGCCGCACGTCGCCACTGGCCCGGTCCGACCTTGAAGAACGGGGCTCAGAAGCGTGCGTGGCCGTGGGTGCAGCGAACTCCCCACTTCCCGGCCGGCGAGAAGGTCTCACCGCTCCGTCGGGTCACGATGAGCTTCGACTTGAAGCCGTCGAAGAGGATCCGGTCACCCGGTGCCAGGAACAGCGGGTCGGTGAGTTCGCAGAAGTAGCCGCTGTCCGGTCCGAGGTCATCGACCATCACGAACTGCTGGACCGGGGTGACACCGTCGGTAGCCAAGTGCGTGCCCGGGATCGTTCCACAGCCGGGATGGCCGTCGCGACCGACTTTTGAGCGTGGGCCCAGGTGTTGAGCGGCGCGCTCAGCTGCCGGGGAGCGGGGTTGCCCAGGGTTCGTCGGGGAGGCGGAGGGCGTTGGCGAGGACGGCGATGGTGCGGTACCAGCCGGTCAGGACGAGGAGTTCCAGGAGTTGGGCGTCGTCGTAGTGGGTGGTGAGGGCGGTCCAGGTGGGGTCGGAGAGGTCGGCGGTGTCGTGGAGTTCGTCGACGGCGCGCAGCAGTGCGGCCTGGTGGTCCGTCCACTCCGGGCCGATGGTGGGGGCCGCGGTGGCGGTGAGCTGGTCGTCGGTGAGACCGGCGGACCGGGCGAGGGTGGCGGCGTGGACGCCCCACTCGTAGCCGCAGCCGGCTCGGGCGGTCGTGCGGGCGATGACGAGTTCGCGGTCGGCGGCAGGCAGCAGGCCGTGGCCGAGCAGTCCGGCGCCGAGGGCGAACATCCGGGAGGCGAGTTCGGGGTTGCGGTGCAGGACGCGGAAGAGGGCGAGCGGTTCGTGCGGCGCGCCGGGCGGCATCCAGCGGAGCAGGGCCCGCTGGACGTCGGCGGGGTGGGGCGGTTCGAGCGGCTGGATGCGCGGCATGGGCACTCCCTGGCGTCGGTTCCCGGGTGCTTCTGTTTCCGAAGCGCCACTATGATGCTTCGAAAACCGAAGCGCAAGGAGGGTGCCCATGGGCGGCTCCGAAGCCCGCCCGGCGGCGGGTCCGCCGCGCCCCGGCCGGCCCGTGCGGGGCTCGGCCTCGGGGCGGCCGGTGATGGCCGCGCTCGACCTGCTGGGCCGCCGCTGGGCGCTGCGCGTGCTCTGGGAGCTCAGCCGATCGCCGGGCGGGTTCCGGGAGTTGCAGCGACGGTGCGAGCAGATGTCCTCCAGTGTGCTGACCGTCCGCCTCGCCGAACTGGCCGAGGCCCGGGTGCTCACCCGGGACGGCGAGCTCTACCGGCTGACCCCGCTCGGCGAGGAGCTGGTCGCGGCGCTCGGCCCGCTGGACGTCTGGAGCCGCCGCTGGGCGGAGGAGCTGGACGGGTAGGCCGAGCGGCGGCCCGTTGTCAGAGGGATGACGTAGAGTCAGCGATCGACAGCGGAGCGAAGCGAAGGGATGGAGCCATGGCCGAGCAGAGTGCCGCGGGCGCGGTGGAGACGGCGCGTCGTTACTACGGAAGCGCCGAGGTCGACGGCTTCTACGCCACGGTGTGGGGCGGGGAGGACATCCACACCGGCAGCTACCTCGATGCGCGCGAGTCGATCGCGGCGGCGTCCCGGCGCACCGTGGAACGGGTGGCGGCGAAGGTCGCCGACCGGCTCGCCCGCCCCGGGGTCACGGTGCTGGACCTCGGGTCCGGGTACGGCGGCGCGACGCGCTTCCTGGCCGGGCGCTTCGGATGCCGGGTGGTCGCTCTCAACATCAGCGACCGGCAGAACGAGCACCACCGCAGGGCCAACGCGGACCAGGGGCTCGACGGGCTGATCGAGGTGGTCACCGGCTCGTTCCAGGACATCCCGTTCCCGGACGGCCACTTCGACGTCGTCTGGTCGCAGGAGGCCTTCTGTCACAGCCCCGACCGGGACCGGCTGCTCGCGGAGGTCGCCCGGGTGCTCCGGCCCGGGGGCGAGGTGGTCTTCACCGATGTGATGGCCGCCGAGGGGGTCGCGCCCGAGGCGCTGCGGGCGGTGGTCGCGCGGCTTGAGGTGGCCGAACTCGCCACCCCCGGCTACTACTTGAAGCGGTCCGCCGAAGTCGGCCCGCTCCGGGTCGACTTCGACGACGACAGCGGGCAACTCCTCACCCACTACCTCCGCTTGGTGGAGGAGACCGAACGCAGGGCCCCGGAGCTCCGCCGGCTCATCGGACCGGACTACGTTTCGGGGCTGCTGGAGAACCTGCCGCTCTGGGTGGACGCCTGCCGGCAGGGCCGGTTGAGCTGGGGGATCTTCCACGGACGTGACGGACGTGACGGACGTGACGGCCACGACGGACGTGACGGCCATGGCGGCCGCTGACCGGGCTTCCGGCGCCCGAACCGAACGAGACCGTTCCGGACGCCGGATCGCCCGGCCCGGCATCGGGCGGCGGAGCCGCAGCACAGAAGGAGTGTCGATGTGAAGGTCATCCTTTTCGGCGCATCGGGCATGGTCGGGCAGGGCGTGCTCCGCGCCTGCCTGGAGGACCCCGAGGTGACGGAGGTCATCGCCGTGGTCCGCCGGTCCCTCGGCCGAGACGAGCGGAAGCTCCGCGAGGTGATCCACGCGGACTTCGCCGACCTGTCCCCGCTTGCGAAGGACCTGGCGGGGGCGGACGCCTGCTTCTACACGCTCGGCGTGTCCGCGGCCGGAAGGAGCCGGTCGGAGTACGAGCTGATCACCTACACCTACACGGTCGAGGCCGCCCGGGTGGTGGCCGCCGACAACCCGCAGCTGACGTTCGTCTACGTGTCGGGCGAAGGAACCGACAGCTCGGAACAGGGCCGCACGTACTGGGCCCGGGTGAAGGGGAGGACGGAGAACGCCCTGCTGGCCATGGACATGCGCGCCTACATGTTCCGGCCCGGAATGATCCAGCCCGTACACGGCGAGACGTCCGGCACCACCTGGTACCGGGTCTTCTACACGCTCACCTCCCCGCTCTACCCGCTCCTGCGCCGCGTGGCACCCCGCTACGTGACGAGCACCGAGCTGCTCGGACGCGCGATGATCGCCGCCACCCGCCTGGACGGCGCCGCACCGCACATCCTCCCCACCGCGCAGATCAACCGCCTCGGGGCCTGACGGCGCCATCCACCCGGGGCCGGTTCTCCGCGGGAGGGTAGGGCGCCCTGTGGCGCCGCCGCGGTGTGGCTCTCTCCGGCGGCCCCTTCGCGGGTGGTGGTGCCCTGGCCCGTGAAGTGGCTCGGACGGATGGCCGGCAGGCGTCCGGATTCGGCGCTCCCGGGTTGGGCAGGGCAGGTGACAGCTCCACCCCTAACGGGATATTCGCTGGCGAATCAGTCACCCGGTGGGCAGGGTGGGGGCATGAATGCCCAGCTCACCGACCTGCCGAGCCACCACTGGCTCGGTGATCCGATCGACGCCCGCCCCCTGTTCGCGCCCGAGCAGGCCGCGCTGATGGCCACCCTGCGCGGCCTGGCACCCGCCGACTGGGCCGAGCGGGCGCTGCCGGGCTGGACGGTGCGCGATCTCGCCGCCCACATCCTGGGCGACTTCTACGGGCGGCTCGCCCGGGACCGCGACGGCCACCGGGACGGACCCGCCTTCGCGCCGGGCGAGACCCTGGAGGCGTTCATCCACCGCATCAACCAGGAGTGGGTCGACGCCTACAGCCGGGTCAGCCCGGCGGCGCTCACCGACACCCTCGACCTGATCGGCGGGCAGTGCGCCCGGTTCTTCGAGGCCACCGACCCCGACACCCCGTCCATGGGCGTGTCCTGGGCCGGCATCGACCCGTCGCCGATGTGGCTGGACACCGCCCGCGACTTCACCGAGTTCTGGACCCACCGCCAGCAGATCCGCCACGCCACCGGCCAGGACACCGACCCCGACCCGCGCCCCCTGGCCGTCGTCCTGGACACCTTCCTGCGGGCCCTGCCGCACACCCTGCGCGAGGTCACCGCGCCGGTCGGCACCCAGGTCCAGGTACGGATCGACGGCCGGGCCGGCGGCACGTGGACAGCGACTGCCACCGCGGAGCGCTGGTCGCTCGCCGAACCGGCGACCGGCGATCCCGCCGCGCTCGTCGCCCTGGACACCGAGACCGCCTGGCGGCTGTGCACCCGTGGCGTCCAGCCGGACGCGGCCCTGGCCCGCGCCCGGATCGACGGCGACCGCGACCTGGCCGAAGCCGCCTGCCGGATCGTCTCGATCATCTACTGAGCCCGAGCCGTCGGACCGGCGCAAATCACCGGCGCAAGCACGGGCGCGATCACGGGCGCACCTACGGATGGACGCCACCGATGAATTCCGACCCTCCCGCGCGTCATACCTCCATGGACGAGTCGTTGGTGGATGCCGTGCGCGCCAGTGATCAGGGTGCTTTCTCCCGGCTCGCCGAGCCGTACCGTCATGAGCTGCAGGTGCACTGCTACCGGATGCTCGGCTCGGTCGAGGACGCCGAGGACGCCGTGCAGGAGACGTACCTGCGGGCCTGGGCCCGGCTGGACAGCTTCGCCGGGCGTGCCCCGTTCCGGGCCTGGCTGTACGGGATCGCTACACACGCGTGCCTGGACGCGTTGCGGCGGCGCCGGGCGCGGGTCTGGTCGACGGACGTGTCGGGGCCGGCCGACCCGCGCGGTGCGCCGGCGCCGCCGCTGGACGTGCCCTGGCTGCAGCCCTACCCCGACCGGCTGCTGGCGGCCCCGGCTCCGCCGGACGCGGAGCCGGAGGCGGTCGTCACGGCCAAGGAGACGATCGAGCTGGCCTTCCTCGCCGCCATCCAGCGGCTGCCGGCCCGGCAGCGCGCCGTCCTCATCCTGCGCGACGTGCTCGACTGGTCGGCCAAGTCCACCGCGGCCAGCATGGGCATGACCCAGGCGGCGGTGAACAGCGCGCTGCAGCGCGCGCACGCGACGCTCGCCGAGCACCTGCCGCCGGACCGCGCCGACTGGACGTCCGCCCCCAGCGCCGACGAGAAGGCACTGCTGGGCAAGCTGATCGCCGCCTGGGAGCAGGCCGACACCACGGCACTGGTCGGCCTGCTGCGCGCGGACGCACGGTTCGTGATGCCGCCGCGGCCCACCTGGTACGCCGGGCGGGACGAC
Organism: Kitasatospora sp. NPDC058162; assembly: GCF_042884005.1. Lineage (NCBI taxonomy): Bacteria > Bacillati > Actinomycetota > Actinomycetes > Kitasatosporales > Streptomycetaceae > Kitasatospora > Kitasatospora sp. NPDC058162. Next base: position 451,976 of record NZ_JBHVUS010000001.1, on the reverse strand, counting down.
ATCGAGGTGTTCTTCCGCGACCACGTGTTCGGCGAGCTGGGCACGGACTGGCTCCTGCTGCCCACCGCGGCCAACCACCAGCCCGCGTTCGCGATGTACCGGCGCGCGCCCGGCAGGCCGGCCCACGAGCGGTTCGGGATCGGAGTGCTCCGGGTCGAGGATGGCGCGGTCACCGAGATCGCGACCTTCCGCCAGCCGGAGGTGTTCGCCTCCTTCGCGCTGCCCGCGACGCTGCGCCGCCGGGCCGACGGCAGCGTGCGGGACAGGCGAGGGGACGGGTGAGGGCCGGCTGATGGACGGCGAGGAGCAGTTCTCCTTCCTCGGCGCGCGCTGCCCGGGGGGCTTCCGGCTGCGCACGACGGTCCTGGAACCCGGGAAGGAGCTGCCGTTCCGGGCCGCCGAGTGGGCCGACGCGTTGGTCGTCGTCGAGATCGGCGAGCTGGAGATCGAGTGCTGGAGCGGCGCATCGGCGGGATTCCGGCAAGGGGCGGTGCTGGAGTTCGCCGGACTGACACCGCGATGCCTGCGCAATCCCGGCGACGGCCCGCTCGTCCTCAGCGCCCTGTCACGGGCCTGGCCCCGGCCGGGCCGGGGCCAGGCCGGGAGCGATGAAGGACGGCCCGGCGCCGCGTCACACAAGTGACCGTGTCTCCGGGACCGAGGACCCCCCATGAACACCACGACGCTGAACACCACGACGCCGATCCACCGCTGGCGGGCCTTCGCCGTGCTCGCCGTCGCCTTCTTCATGACGATCGTCGACCTGACCATCGTCAACGTCGCGCTCCCGACCATAGGCCGCGACCTGCACTTCTCCGCGACGAGCCTGCAGTGGGTGGTGACCGCCTACGGCCTGGCCTTCGGCGGCCTTCTGCTGCTCGGCGGCCGCTCCGCCGACCTGCTCGGCCGCCGCCGCGTCTTCCTGCTCGGCCTGGCCGTCTTCACCGGCGCCTCACTGGGCTGCGGCCTCGCCCGCAGCGACACCTTGCTGATCGTCATGCGCGGCCTGCAAGGCACCGGAGCGGCGATCGTCCTCCCGGCCGCGCTGTCGATCGTGATGACGATGTTCCCGGAAGGTGCCGAACGCAACAAGGCGCTCGGCATCTGGGGCGGCCTCGGGGCCGGCGGCGCCACCGTCGGGCTGCTCACCGGCGGCCTGCTCACCCGCTACGCCGGGTGGGAGTACATCTTCTTCCTCAACGTCCCGGTCGGCCTCGCGGCCCTGGTACTGGCCCCGCGGCTGGTGCCGGAAAGCCGTCTGCGCACCGACCGGCGCCGCCACGACCCGCTCGGCGCGCTGACCGTGACCGGCGGCCTGCTGCTGCTCGTCTACGCGATCTCGACCGCGCCGCAGGACGGCTGGGCGACCCCGAAGACCATCGGCTCGCTCGTCGCCTCCGGGGTGCTGCTGGCCTCCTTCGTTCTCGTCGAGGCGCGGGCCCAGGCGCCGCTGCTGCCGCTGCGGCTGCTGCGGTCGCGGCCGGTCGCTGCCGCGAACACCGTCGGGCTGCTGCTCGGCGGCGGCTTCTTCGCGTTCATCTTCATCGGGACGCTCTACATGCAGCAGGTCCTGCACTACTCGGCGCTCACCGCCGGGGAGGCGTGGCTGGCGGCCTCGCTGACCTCGGTGGCGCTCGCCGGGCCGTCCCAGCTCCTGGTCACGCGCATCGGGGCCGGCCGGGTGATGACCGCGGGCATGGCCATGATCGCCGGCGGGACGGCCTGGGCGACCGCAGCGGGGGTGCACGGGAGCTTCTGGGCCGACCTCGCCGGGCCGTTCTTCGTGGCCGGCGCCGGTACCGCGTTCACCTTCATCCCGATCTCGATCGCCGGGCTGACCGGGGTCGCCGAGCGGGACGCCGGACTGGCGTCCGGCCTGCTCAACACCACCCAGCAGCTCGGCGGGGCGATCGGCGTCGCCATCGCGTCGACCGTCGCCGCGAGCCACACCGCGGCGCTGGCCGCGACGGGCCGATCGACCGCTGCGGCGCTCACCGGCGGATTCCAGACGGCGTTCTGGGCCTGCACCGCCATCGCCGCGCTGGCCGTCCCGGTCGGCCTCCTCATCCCACGCCGGACGCGGACCCAGCTCGAGCCGGTCAGCCCGGCGGACACCGAGACCGTCAAGGCGACGACGCGCTGACCGCCGACATTCGAACAAACCGACCACGTTCAGGCCATCAGATCATCCGACCAGGAGGACACCATGAACGAGCTGCCGAACACGACCGCCATCGTCGTCGGGGCGAGCCGCGGCCTGGGCCGCGGCATCGCGACCGCGCTCGCCGAGGCCGGCGCCACGGTGGTCGCCGTCGCCCGCGGCGGGGAAGCCCTCGCCGAACTGGCCGAGAGCACCGAACGGATCCGACCGGAGGCCGCCGACGCCACCGACCCCACGGCGGCGAGCACCCTCATCGACCGCTACCGGCCGGACACGCTCGTCCTGGTGGCCGGTGCGACCCCGCACCTGGCTCCGCTCCAGCACCACACCTGGGAGACGTTCTCCGTCAACTGGGAGACCGACGTGCGGATCGCCTTCCACTGGCTGCGCGAAGCGCTGCTGAAGCCCCTGCGCCCCGGCAGCCGGGTGGTCGTGATCAGCAGCGGCGCGGCGCTGGCCGGGTCACCGGTCAGCGGCGGTTACGCCGGGGCGAAGGCCACCCAGCGGTTCATCACGGGGTACGCGCAGGAGGAGGCGCAGCGGGCTGGCCTCGACCTCACGTTCACGGCGGTGCTGCCCCGGATCACCCCGGCCACCGAGCTCGGCCGCCCGGCGGTGCGGGCGTACGCGGAGCGCTACGGCATGACCGAGGAGCAGTACATCGAGCAGCTGGGCCCGCTCGTCACCCCGGAGGTCGCGGGCGCCGCCGTGGTCGAGCTGGTCGAGTCGGACGCCGCCGACATCGCCCCTGCGTACCTCCTGACCGGCGCGGGCCTGCAGAAGCTCCCCTGACGAATCGGCGTACCCCGGCCGGGCTGCCCGTCACCTGGGCCCCGGCCGGTCGACCGCCCGAGCAGAACGCTGCGAAAACGCTGCGACTACCGATGCGACCCGCGACTGCGCGACGGTCGGAACGTGCAGGCAATCACCGACCGGGCGCCCACAGCTCCCACCGGACCCGCCGTCCCCGACCGCACCGACCGCGCCGAGGACGGGCGGGCCCGGCTGCGCGCGCTGACGGCCCGGACCGCCCGCGGCGACGAGCGGGCCTTCGAGCAGCTCCACGCGGCCACCGCCGGCACCGTCCTGGGCCTGGTCCTGCGGGTGCTGCGCGACCGGGCCCAGGCCGAGGAGGTCGTCCAGGAGGTGTTCTGGCAGGTGTGGCGGGAGGCCCCGCGCTACCGCCCGGAGCGGGGCGAGGTGCTGCCCTGGATGCTCACCGTGGCCCACCACCGCGCCGTCGACCGGGTCCGCTCCGCCCGGGCGGCCGCCGAGCGCGACCGCGCCGCCGCCCTGCGCGGCTACACCCCGGAGTACGACCAGGTCGCCGACCAGGTCGAGGGCGAGCTGGAGCGCGAGTCGGAGCGCGAGCTGGTCCGGTACGCGCTGTCCGCGCTGACCGAGCTCCAACGCGAGTGCCTGCTGCTGGTCTACTTCGGCGGCCGCACCCACACCCAGGCGGCCGCCGCGCTCGGCGCGCCGCTGGGCACCGTCAAGACCCGGATCCGCGACGCCCTCGGCCGGCTGCGCATCGAGCTCGGCGGCGCCCCCGGGCCCCCGCCCCGGCCACGCGCGCGTCGGCCGACCGGCCTCCGGCGCCCCGTCGTAGGCTCGCGGCTGTGACCGCCCCGACCGCACCGGCCCCGGCCGGACTGACCACCGGAGCCCTCGCCCGCCGGCTCGGCGTCTCGCCCACCACCATCCGGTCCTGGGAACGCCGCTACGGCATCGGTCCGGCTCACCGGGCCCCCGGGCGGCACCGCCGCTGGGAGCCGGAGGACGTGGCCGTCCTGGAGGAGATGTGCCGCCTCACCGCCCGGGGCGTCAACCCCGCCGAGGCCGCCCGGATCGCCCTGGCGGGGGCCGGGCCCGAGCCCGAGCCGCCGAAGGCCCGGACCGCCCGGACCGGTACGGCCTCCGGCGGCAACACCCTGCCGGTCGGCACCGTGCGCCCCGAGTGCCGGGGCCTGGCCCGGGCCGCCCTACGGCTGGACGCCCCCGAGATGGCCCGGATCCTGCGCCGCAGCGTCGACGAGCTCGGCGCGGTCGTCGCCTGGACGGAGGTGATGACCCCGGCACTCCGGGCGGCCGGGCGCAAGTGGGTCGCCGAGGGCGAGCGCTACGTCGAGGTGGAACACCTGCTGTCCTGGCACATCGCGGCCGCGCTGCGCCGGGTCGCCGACCGGCCCGAGCCGCTGCCCGGCCCGGCCGCGCTGCTCGCGGGCATGCCGTCCGAACTGCACGCCCTCCCGCTGGAGGCGCTCGCCGCCGCGCTGGCCGAGCGCGGCCTGCCGTTCCGGATGTTCGGACCCGCGCTGCCGCCCGAGGCGCTGCTCGAAGCGGTGCGCCGGACCGGGCCGCCCGCCGTGCTGCTCTGGTCACAGGTCACCCGCACCGCCGACCGGGCCCTGGTCGAGCGGGTCGTCCGGACGGCCTGGGGCCCGCAGGGCGCTCGCACCCAGCCGGTGGTGCTGGTCGCCGGACCGGGCTGGGCCGGACCCCGCCGACCACCGGGCACGCTGCGGCCGCGCGACCTCGCCGGCGCCCTCGACCTCCTGGAGGGACTGCTCCGCTGACCGGAGTCCGGACGACACCCCCCCAGGCACCACCCCCGAGGCACCCACCCGCCGTACGGAAGGAGCGGGACATGGACGAGCGACCCCCGGCTGGCCGGACCTGCCTGGTCACCGGCGCCACCGGGTACATCGGCGGACGCCTGGTCCCCGAACTGCTCGCCGCCGGGCACCGGGTCCGCTGCCTGGCCCGCGACCCGGGGCGGCTGCGCGACCAGCCGTGGCGCGCCGAGGTCGAGACGGCCACCGGCGACGTCACCCGGCCGGCGACCCTGGACGGCGCCTTCGACGGCATCGACGTCGCCTACTACCTGGTCCACTCCCTCGGCACCGGGCCGGACTTCGAAGCCACCGACCGGCGCGCCGCCCGCGCCTTCGCCCGCGCGGCCGCCCGGGCCGGGGTGGGCCGGATCGTCTACCTCAGCGGGCTGGTGCCCGCCGGGGTGCCCGAGGACGGGCTGTCGCCGCACCTGCGCTCGCGCGCCGAGGTCGGCCGGGTGCTGCGGGAGGCCGGGGTGCCCACCGTCGAACTGCGGGCCGCCGTGATCATCGGCTCCGGCTCCGCCTCCTTCGAGATGCTCCGCTACCTGACCGAACGCCTGCCCGCCATGGTCACCCCGCGCTGGGTCAACACCCGGATCCAGCCCATCGCCGTCCGCGACGTGCTGCACTACCTGGTCGGCGCCGCCGCGCTGCCACCGGAGGTCGACCAGGCCTTCGACATCGGCGGACCGGACGTACTGACGTACCGGCTGATGATGCAGCGCTACGCCCGCACGGCCGGCCTGCCGCCCCGTCTGATCGTGCCGGTGCCCGTACTGACCCCTGCGCTGTCCAGCCACTGGGTCGGCCTGGTCACCCCCGTCCCCGGCCCGCTGGCCCGCCCGCTGGTGGAGTCGCTGCGGCACGAGGTGGTCTGCCACGAGCACGACATCGCCCGCTGGATCCCCGACCCTCCCCAGGGGCTGACCGGCTTCGACCGAGCCCTCGAACTGGCCCTGCGCCGCATCCGCGAGGCCCGGGTCACCACCCGGTGGTCCTCCGCCTCGCTGCCCGGCGCGCCCAGCGACCCGCTGCCCACCGACCCCGACTGGGCCGGCGGCAGCCTCTACCAGGACCTGCGGGAACGACGGGTGGCCGCCGACCCGGCCGCCGTCTGGCGGGTCGTCGAGGGCGTCGGCGGCGAGAACGGCTGGTACTCCCTCCCGTTCGCCTGGGCGCTGCGCGGAACCCTCGACCGCCTGGCCGGCGGGGTCGGCCTGCGCCGCGGCCGACGCGACCCCGACCACCTGCGGGTCGGCGACGCCCTCGACTTCTGGCGGGTCGAGGAGATCGAGCCCGGACGCCTGCTGCGCCTGCGGGCCGAGATGCGCCTGCCCGGGCTGGCCTGGCTCGAACTGCGGGTCGCCCCCGACGGCGACGGCGGTGCGCTCTACCGTCAGCGCGCCCTGTTCCACCCGCACGGGCTGGCCGGCCACGCCTACTGGTGGTCGGTGGCGCCGTTCCACTCGGTGGTGTTCGACGCCATGGCGCGCAACATCACGGAACGCGCCCGGCATGCGGCGTGACCAGTGGCGGCACCGGACCGATCCGCGGGGCGATCGGCTCCGAAGGATCCGGTGCGGTCCGGCACCCGCCGCGCCGCCCCGTCGTCCCGCCGTCCCGCCGTACACCGAGAGCTCCGACAGCTCCGAGAACCCCGAGAACCCCGAGAACCCCGAGAACCCCGACAACCCCGACCGCATCCGCTCCGAGGGCCCGCCGATGACCGTCTCGATCGCCCTGTTCACCCAGGACCTGCGCCTGCACGACAACCCCGTCCTGCACGCCGCCCGCACCGCCGCCGACCAGGTGGTGCCGCTGTTCGTCCTCGACCCCGCCGTCGAGGCGGCCGGCTTCGCCGCCCCCAACCGGCTGGCCTTCCTGGCCGACTGCCTCACCGACCTGGACGCCTCGCTGCGCCGCGCCGGCTCCCGCCTGATCGTCCGCCGGGGCGCGACCGCCGAGCAGACGGCCCAGGTGGCCGCCGAGGCCGGTGCCGGGACGGTGCACGTGGCCGCCGGGGTCAGCGCCTTCGCCCGTCGGCGCGAGGCCCGGCTGCTCGCCCTGTTCGGTGACCGGCTGCACGTCCACGACGCCTCGGTGACCGTGGTGCCGCCCGGGCGGATCGCCCCGGCCGGCCGCGACCACTACGCCGTCTTCACCCCGTACCACCGCGCCTGGCAGCAGGCCCCGCACCGCACCGTGCTGGGCGCGCCCCGGGCGCTGCGCACCCCGACCGGCATCGGCAGCGAGAACCTCGTGGTCGGCGGCCCGTTCTCGCCGTCCCTGCCGCGCGGCGGCGAGACCGCGGCCCGGGAACGGTGGCGGCGCTGGGACGTCGACGCCTACGCCGACGTGCACGACGACCTGGCGGCCGACGAGACCTCCCGGCTCTCCCCGTACCTGCACTTCGGCTGCCTGTCGGCCACCGAGCTGACCGCCCGGGCCCTCCAGCGCGGCGGCAGCGGAGCGGAGTCCTTCGTCCGGCAGCTGGCCTGGCGGGACTTCCACCACCAGGTGCTCGCCGCCCGCCCCGACGCCGCGCACCGCGACTACCGCACCCGGGACGACCGTTGGCACCACGACGAGCGGGAGGCCGAGGCCTGGCGGCAGGGCCGCACCGGCTACCCGATCGTCGACGCCGGGATGCGCCAGCTCGCCGAGGAGGGCTGGATGCACAACCGGGCCCGGCTGCTGACGGCGAGCTTCCTCGCCAAGTCCCTCCACCTGGACTGGCGGATCGGCGCCGCCCACTTCCTGTCCCTGCTGGTCGACGGGGACGTGGCGAACAACCAGCTCAACTGGCAGTGGGTGGCCGGCACCGGCACCGACACCAGGCCCAACCGGGTCCTCAACCCGCTGCGCCAGGCCGACCGCTTCGACCCCGACGGCGCGTACGTACGGCGCTGGGTACCGGAGTTGGCCCACCTGCCCGGACCGGCCGTGCACCGCCCGTGGCTGCTCGCCCCCGAGTACCCGGACCCGATCATCGCCCCCGACACCCTCACGGCCCGCCTGCGCCGGGCCCGGGGCCTGGACTAGGCGTGTCAGACACGCCTGACGACGCCCGCGCCGCCGTCAGCGCCGCGCGCGGGCACCGGACGGCCCGACGCGCCGGTCGTCGACGAGGCGGTCGTCGACGAGCCGGGTGCCGGCCTGCTTGACCTGCCTCAGCACGGGGGAGACCTCCATGCTCTGCAGCCCGGCGAGGGACCCGATGCGCTCCGAGGTGAACTCGAAGAGCTCGTCGAGGTCCCGGCAGTGCGCGACGGCGTGGATGTTCCAGGGCCCGGAGACGGCCGCGGCGAAGGCGATCCCGGGCTCCTGGGCGAGCGCGCGGCCCGCGTTCTTCACCTCCGACGGGTGCACGCGGAGCAGGAGGTGCGCGCGGGCGTGGTAGCCCAGGGCCGCCGGGGCGATCTCGACGTCGATGTGGAGGACGCGGTGCCGGAGCAGCGCGTCGAGGCGCCGTGAGACGCGCCCCGGGGTGAGCCCGGCGGCCGCGGCGAGATCGACGAGACCGGCGCGGCCGTCCACCGCGAGCGCGTCGAACAGTTTCTCGTCCTCGGGAGTGAGGTGCAGCGGCTCGCGCGCGACGACCGGGGACTCGGTGAAAGGGGGCCCGCCGCTGCCCAGCGCGGCTTCCTCCTGCGGGGACAGCGTGCCCTGCAAGGCGGACCAGTAGTGGCCCCGGCCGCCGAGGAACTGCCGGAGCATGGCGGCGGCGTTGATGTCGAGCACTGCGGCCGTGCGGGGCAGCCGCTGCCCGAGGAGGTCCTCGCGCTGCTCCCGGGTCCGGGACTGCGTCGCGCAGGTGACCTCGCTGCCGGCCGCGCCCAGGGAGACCCAGTTGACGTCGTCACGCCTGGCCAGCGCGTCGGCGATCGCCGGGCCGCTGCCAGGGCGGCAGCGCAGTCGCACCAGCCACCTGCTCTGCCCCAGGGCGCCCGGGTTGACCACGCCGGCCACCCGGATGACACCGTCGGCGCGCAGGCGGCGGTACCGACGGTTGACGGAGCCCTCGGTCAGGCCGAGGGCGGCCGCGATCGCGGCGAACGAGGCCCGCGGGGCGATCTGCAACGCCCGGATGATTCGCACGTCGTCGGGCTGGATCGGAGCGGATTCCGTCATGAGGGCCCTTGTCATGTCGGCAATCCTACGAACGGGCGCGTGCGGCTCGCCCGAGGGGCGGGGCGGGCGGAACACTCGACGACGCCCGAACGGAAGCCGAGGCTCGACCGCGACTCGAAGAACGGAGATGACGCCTGATGTCATCGACTGGCAGCGAACAACACCCGCCGACCGCGCCCACCGCACCCACCGCGCTGATCGTCGGGGCCTCGCGCGGCCTCGGCCACGCCATGGCGGCGGAGTTCCTCGACCGGGGGTGGGCGGTCGTCGGCACGGTCCGCGACACCACGGCCCGGACGCCGTTGCACGACCTGGCGGACCGCGCCGACGGGCGGGTCACCATCGAGCAGCTCGACATCAACGACCCGGGCCGCCTGCCCGTGCTGCACGAACGTCTGGCGCACCGCCCACTCGACGTGCTCTTCGTCAACGCGGGCATCACCACCGGTGAGGACACGCCGATCGGGGCAGTGACGACGGACGACTTCATCGAGGTGATGGTCACCAATGCGCTCAGCCCCATGCGGGTCATCGAAGCCCTCGAGGACCTGGTGTCCCCGGCGGGCCTGATCGGGGTGATGTCCTCCGGACAGGGCAGCCTCACCAACAACACGACCGGGGGCCGCGAGGCCTACCGGGGCAGCAAGGCGGCCCTGAACATGTTCCTGCGCAGCTTCGCGGCCCGGCGGAGCGGGACGCAGCGCGCCTTCGTGCTGCTGGCGCCGGGCTGGATCCGCACCGCCCTGGGCGGCCCGGACGCGCCGTTCACGCTCGAGGAGACCGTTCCGCTGCTGGTGGACGTCCTGCTGTCGCGACTGGGCACACCCGGGCCGGCGTACCTGGACCGCTTCGGCCGGACCGTCCCCTGGTAGACCCCTCAGCGCCCCGCCGGGTTCACTGCGCCCGGACGATGACCACCGGGCAGGTCGCGTGCTGCGCGCAGCGGGTGCTCACCGAGCCGAGCAGCGCCCGGGTGAAGCCGCCGCGGCCGTGGCTGCCCACCACCAGCAGTTCCGCGCCCTGTGAGGCGTCGAGCAGGACGTCGGAGGGGTCGCCCATGACCATCGTCCGGCGGACCGGCACCGGGCAGTCCGGGCCGAGCACCGCGTCGAGTTCCTCCGCGAACTTGCGCTCGGCCAGGTCCTGGTCGAAGGCGGTGTCGACCACCGGCGCCGACCAGCCGAAGTGGCTCGGCGGCTCCCAGGCCCCCACGGCGTCCACCACCGCGCCGGTCAGTCCGGAGTGGTGGACCGCCCACCGCAGTGCGGCGTGCGACGGCGCGGAGCCGTCGACGCCGACCACGACGCGGGAGGGGGAGTCGTTCGCGTCCATCGGTACCGTCCTGGGGGTCGTCGCCGTCGGGATCCACCCACCACGGTGCGGACCGCCGGGCGTCACCGCCAGTACGGCCCGGCACCCGGGTGACGCCGCCGGCCCCGGACGGCGGCCCCGGGCCGCGGGCGCGACGGCCGGGTCAGGCACCGGCGGCGCGTCCAGGGTGAGCCCCAGCCCGGTCAGCCGGTACTCCACCCGGGGCGGGACCACCGGGTGCGCCCGGCGGCTGACCCGGCCGTCCCGGTCCAGGCTGTGCAGGGTCCGGGTGAGCATCTTGTCGCCGATGCCGACGATCAGCACCGTCCACTGCTGACCAGGGGGCCGGAAACAGGCCGTGTGGGCCGCAACGGGGTTGCGGCCCACACGGGTTGGAGCTGTCAGCCGGTCAGGCGCTCAGGAGGCGTTGATGGCGGCGTCGTCGATGACGAAGCTGGTCTGCAGGGAGGAGTCCTCGGTGCCGGTGAACTTGAGGGTCACGCTCTGGCCCGCGAAGCTCGACAGGTCGAAGGTCCGCTGCACGTAGCCGGTGCCGGCGTCGGCGTTGGAGTAGGTGTGCAGGGTGGTGGAGTTGGCCTGGACGGTGAGCTTGTCGTAGGCCGTGGTGCCGGTCTCGGCGGTGTCGATGTGCAGCCAGAAGCTCAGCGTCGCCTTGCAGCCGGCCGGGATGGTGACGGTCTGGCTCAGGGTGTCGGTGTGGGTGGTGCCGTAGCCGTCGAGCCAGGCCTTCCAGGAGCCGGAGTGGCTCGGCTCACTGCTGGAGTTGTCGATCACGCCGCTCGACGCCGTCCACGGCGAGGCGGTGCCGGTCTCGAAGCCGGGGTTGCCGAGCAGCTGGCCGCCGCCGGTGCAGGTGCCGCCGCCGGAGCCGGCGATGGTCCAGCTGAAGGAGGCGGAGCCGGTGGCGCCGGTGGTGTCCTTGGCGGTGACCGTGACGTTGTTGCCGCCCGCGGTGGTCGGGGTGCCGGAGATCAGGCCGGAGGAGGAGTTGATCGACAGTCCGGCCGGCAGGCCGGTGGCCGAGTAGCTCAGGCTCTGGCCGGAGGCCGAGTCGCTGGCGTGGATCTGCAGGCTGGCGGCGGTGCCGACGGTGCCGCTCTGGCTGCCGGGGCCGGTGACCGTGACGGTGTTGCCGCCGGTGCTGCCGCCGGCCGTGAAGGCCGCCAGGCCGTTGGGGGTGCCGAGGCCGGTCGGGCCGTCGTAGCCGGCGCCGGCCGTGCACAGGTAGGTCGGCGAGCAGGTGCCGTTGGCGCCGCTGGTCACGTCGTTCAGCGAACCGGTGTGCTGGTAGGCGTACTTGGCCGGGACGTCGGACGCGCCCGGGGTGCCCGCGTCGGCGTAGACGGCGGCGATGATCGGCGCGGAGGCGCTGGTGCCGCCGTACACGGCCCAGCCGCTGCCGCCGTAGGTCTGGTAGACCGCGACGCCGGTGGCCGGGTCGGCGACCGCCGACACGTCGGCGATGGTGCGGTTGGCGCAGCCGCTGTCGGTCTGCCAGCTCGGCTTGGGGTCGTAGGCCGAGCAGCCGGAGCCGGTGCCGTTGCCGCCGGAGCTGGAGCCCCAGACGGACTCGCTCCAGCCGCGGGCGCTGGAGTCGCGGGTCAGTGAGGTGCCGCCGACGGAGGTGACGTACTGGGAGCCGGCCGGGTACTGGGCGCCGTAGCCGGAGTCGCCGGAGGACGCGGTGATGGCGACGCCCGGGTGGTTGAAGTACTGGCTGTCCGAGGCGGTGTCGGTGGAGTCCTCGGCGCCGCCGTAGCTGTTGGAGACGAACTTGGCGCCCTGGGCGACGGCCTGGTTGACCGAGGCGCCGAGGTCGCCCATGGTCGCCGAGTTGGCCTCGACCAGCAGGATGTGGGCGTTCGGGGCGACCGCGGAGACCATGTCGAGGTCGAGGGAGATCTCGCCCGACCAGCCGGTGTCGGAGGTCGGGTAGCTGGTGCCGCCGTTCTGGTCGATCTTCTTGAAGCAGCCGTTGGCGGTGGTGCACGCAGGCAGCCCGTACTGCGTGCGGTAGGTCGCCAGGTCGGACTCGGCGTTGGGGTCGTCCATCGCGTCGATGATCGCGACGGTCTGCCCGGCGCCGCCGTTGGCCGGCAGGGCGTAGGCGCTCTGCAGGTCGCCGGGGCCGAAGCCGGACGGCGTCGCGTCCGGGGAGAACGCGCCGAGGGAGAAGGCGTGCGGCTGGACGACGTCGGTGCGCACCAGGGCGTCGCAGGCCATCTGGTGACGGTTGGTCGGCTTGGCGCAGACGTGCTTGACGCCGGCGCCGGCCGTTCCGTTCGTGCCGGACGCGGCGGCCGAGGCACCGGCCGGGGCGGCGAGCGCGAGGCCGGCGGCGACCACGGCGCCGACCGCGAAGGTCGCGGTGCCGGCCCGGAGCCGGCCGTGCCGCAGGGGGGAAAGGAAGTTGCGCAACGGAGCCCTCCCAGGTGGGGGGTGGGGCCCCGGGCGTGCGGGCAGGCCGAGGTGAGCGGCTCGCCGGGGTGCAGGCCCGGGGTGTGAGGGGGATACGCGCACGAGCAGACGGCTGCCCTGGAGGCCCGGCGGGGCATGGAGCGTCGGCCCTGTGGGGGACGGGGGCGCCGCCGGAGGATCGATGATCGGGGCATGCCAAGGGGGTGGTGCCGAGCCTACGAGGCGTCAGCGGTAGGAAGGTAGCCAAGCCGGGCGCCGCCGAACAAGGCCGGAACCCGCGCCATGACCGAGGCTTGACCGGGCGGGAACCCGCCACTGGCGCCCTTGCGCCGCCACCCCCGCTGAGCGCCCGTTCACCTCGCACACGGAACGGCCGAGGCCGGCCCGCCCCCGGCCCCACCCACCGGGCCCGACACCGGCGCCGGAGGCGGGGCGGGCGGTCGTGGACGAACGCAGCCCGCCCCGCGCCGGGCCCACGGCGGGGCGGCCGCCTGGACGGCCGCCCCACCGCCGGGCGCCTGGGAGAACGCCTACGGGTGGGTGTTCTTGGGCGTGGGCTGGGTCTTCTGGTTGTAGATCTCCTTGCCGTCCGCGTTGTAGGCGTGGATGTAGGGGAACGGGGGGAAGGTGTGCGGGGTGATGTCGGCGGCGATGGCCGCCGAGTAGGCGAACGCGCCGCCCGCCATCTCGGTCGGGTACTGGGTCGGGTCGTCGCCGTAGCTGATGGTGACCTTGGCGACGTCGGGGGTGTAGTGCCCGGCGCCCAGCGCGAGGATCTGCCCGGCACCGGCCGGCGAGATGAAGCTGTCGAAGAACTCGATCTTGTGGCCGGCACCCCACAGGCGGTCGTTGATGAACGTCGCGGGGACGGACCGGCTGGTGCCCTTGGCGCCCTTCGACTCGCACTGCACGTACTGCTTGGCGGAGTTGACGGCGATCACCACGCCGTCGGTGTCCTGCGAGGCGACGGGGGTGCGGACCGCGATCACCGGGTGGTACTGCGACGCCTCGGAGCCCAGGCAGGAGGCCAGGATCCCGGCGACGGTCCCGGCGTCGATCGGGGTCGTCTTCGTGCTGGTGACGGTGAAGGCGGCCGCGGTGGGGGTCACACGGGTGGCGGACGGGCCGCCGCCGGGGGTCGCCGAGCCGCCGGCCGCGGCGGTGGGCGTGCTGGTGGGCACACCGGTGGGCGTGCTGGTGGGCTCGCCGTGGGCCGAAGGGGTGGCCGTCGGGGCGGCCGTGGGGGTGGCCGTGGGCGTGGAGCTGCCGGTCGCGGCGGTGGCCGCTCCCCCCGCGGCCGCGATGACCGCGGCGGTGGCGGCGATGAGGGTGATCGGGCGGATACGCATGAATCCGTGTCCTTTCCTGCGGGCGTCCGGTTGATGCCCGCACCCCTGTACGCCACCCGACGCCCGGCGCGTCGCGCCCCGCAGACGTGATCCAGCTCATAGGCAGCGGATGCGACCCTGGGGCGGTGCTCGTGCGTACAGGGCGGGAGGCTCCGCCCAGGACGCACGGCTCCGCCGCCGCCGGGGAGTGCTTCCTCGCGAGCCGCCCGTGCCGCGAGTTGACGGACAGTCCCGGAAGAGAGGCCCTTGATGACGCCCCAGGAGTTCGACGCGTTCTACGCGGCGTCCTTCTCCCGCCTGACCGGGCAGCTCTACGCGTTGACCGGCAACTGGTCCGAAGCGCAGGACGTGGTCCAGGAGGCCTTCATCCGCGCGTGGGACCGAAGGCGCACCTTCGGCCCGGACGGCGCCCCGGAGGCATGGATCCGGACCACGGCCCGGCGGCTGGCCATCTCCCGCTGGCGGCGGCTGACCCGGGGTCTGCACCTGGCCGGACGCCACCACCGGCAGGAACCACCCACCGTCGAGCCGCCCACCGAGGAGCACCTGGTCCTGGTCACCGCGCTCCGCGACCTGCCCGAGGCACAGCGGAGCGCCCTGGTCCTGCACCACATGTGCGACCTCTCCGTCGAGCAGGTCGCGGCCGAGACCGGAGCCAGCGTCAGCGCCGTCAAGAGCCGCCTCGCCCGCGGCCGGACGGCGCTCGCGGCCAGACTCACCGACCGAAGCCTGACCAGTGAGGAAGGAAAGCTCCGTGTCTGACCCCGTCCACGACCCCGTCCACGACATCGTCGGCGACCGGCTGCGGCTGCTCGGCACGCAGCTGCCCGCACCGGCCCTGCCCGCTGCGGAGATCCGCCGACGCGCCGACCGGCGCCGTCACCGCCGGTACCTCCGGCACGCCCTGGGCGCGACCGCCGCCTGCACCGCAGCGGCCCTGTTCCTGGTTCTCCCGTCCGCGCCGCACTCATCGGGACCACCGCAAGGAGCAGCCACCACGGCCTCTTCCTCCGCGCCGGCTTCCCCGTCCCCCCGCCCCCCGGCCGCTTTCACCGTCACCAGCACGAAGACGACCCCGATCGACGCCGGGGCCGTGGCCGGGATCCTGGCCTCCTGCCTCGGCTCCGAGGCGTCGCAGTACCACCCGGTGATCGCGGTCCGCACTCCGGTCGCCTCGCCGGAGACCGACGGCGTGGTGATCGCCGTCAACTCCGCCAAGCAGTACGTGCAGTGCGAGTCGAAGGGCGCCAAGGGCACCAGCCGGTCCGTCCCCGCGACGTTCATCAACGACCGCCTCTGGGGTACCGGCCACAAGATCGAGTTCTTCGACAGCTTCGGCACGCGGGCCGGTGCCGGGCAGGTCCTCTTGCTGGGCGCCGGGCACTCCACGCCCGATGTCGCCAAGGTCACCATCAGCTACGGCGACGACCCGACCCAGTACCCGGCCGAGATGGCGGGCGGCGCGTTCGTCTACACGGCGGCCATCTCCATCGACCTCGACGCGCACTCCTTCCCCCCGAACCCCTACGTCCACGCCTACGACGCGGACGGCAAGGAGATCTACAACCAGAAGACCCAGCCCACCAGCTGACCCTGCAGCCGAACCCGGTCGTCCGGCTGACTCGGGCCGGCAGGCGTCAGGAACGCGCGCCGCGTGACGTGTCCAGCTTCTCGATCTCCTCCTTGAGGACCTGGTAGGCCTCCCGTTCGTCGCTCGTACGGGGCCGTCCCGCCTCGAACGACTCGAGTTCCTGTTCCAGAAGCTTGTAGGAGCCGAACTGGGAGTACTCGTCGAACAGCTCCCGCCGGAACGCTTCCGCGAGCGGGGTGTTGTCCCCGACGTTCCTGGAGGCGAACCGCTCTCCCCAGGTCGCGCGTTCGTCGGCGAGGTCTTCGATGACGTCGAGATCGGTGGGGCTGTACGGCATCGGCACCTCCTCGTCGACGGTGACGGCCTCGTACACGGCCCGTACCTGCGCCTCGTGACGGTCCTCGTGCAGGGCGAGGCCGTACACGGGTGTCTTCTCGCCGAGGTAGCGCTGCAGATAGTGCTGGGCCGAGACCAGCGACTGCGCCGACTGCGTGTAGTCGATGAGGAGGACCTTGCCCGGCAGGTCCGTCGGCAGGAACTCGGCGAAGTGGGCGTCGAGCATGGCCTGCTGCTGTTCGGACGGCGGGGCGCTCGTCCGCTTCACCGCGGACTCACGGCCGAACCAGTTCTTCTCCCGCGACTCGGTGGTGAGCACCTTCCCGAGGATCGACCCCGGGTCCTCCGGTCCGGGGCGGAAGCTCGACAACGGAATCGAGTAGGTGATGCGGGGGTTCCTGCTCTGGAGGTGCGCCATGACGGCGGCCGGGCTGCGCCCCAGCCCGACGTAGACGAACTCGCCGGGTGGGTACGTCTTCTCGATCCAGTCGCCCAACTCCACCACCGACGTGAGGAGTTCGTCCTGCTTCTGGGCGTCCTTGCCCGCGCTGAAGGCGGCCAGTTCGGTCATGAAGGCCGCCTGGTCATTCGGCCCGTACCGGCGTTCCGGACCTGACTTCAGGAAGGTGTCGAGGGAGAGATACGCGGTGCTCTTGTAGTACGCCGACTGATTGTCGTTCTCACCCAGGCCGGCCGCCTCGAGCCACTTCCTGGCGAGCTCCGGCCTCAGCTTCTTCGAGTCGCCCGTCGCCTCGCGCAGCGAAGCCTGGAACACGGAGTCGTCGTCCTCGACGAACTGCATCCTTCCGTCCAGCATCTCCCAGGCGCCCTGAACGGTCGTCGCGGAGGACAGCTGCGCTTCCTCCCGCACCGCATGACCGGGCCGCGCTGCGTCCGTCGTGTCCGTCGTGTCCGTGGTGCCCGCCGCGTGCCGCACGCCCGTGGACATCAGGCGGGTCGCATTCGCCTCGGCCTCCCGCTCGAAGCGGTCCGATGGATCGGAGACCCGCAGGCCCGTGCCGTTGTCTGTTCCCGCCACCGGGCCCCGTCGCTGCTGGATGACATGGGTCAGTTCGTGCGCGAGGGTGTGGCGATCGGCCCCGCCTTCGCCGATCACCACATGGCTTCCCGAGGTGTACGCGCGGGCACCGACCTCGGCGGCGGAGATCCTGGCGTTGTGGTCGTCGTGGATGCGGACGTCGGAGAAGTCGGCGCCGAACCGGGACTCCATGTCGTCGCGGGTCGCCGTCTCCAGCGGGCGGCCGGGAGAGCGCAGGACGTCGTGCACGGTGGAGCGCCGCACCTGCGGCAGCTCGCCCTGACGACCGCCGTCGACGAGGAGCTGGAGCCGGCTTCCCGCCGGGAGGCGCCCGGCCCGCTGGAGCATCTGCACCACCGCGGCGTTCCCGACAGTGCCTTGCAGGACTTGCAGGGGCTGCGGCACTTGCAGGGGCTGCGGCGTGGGCCCGGTGCGGCGCGGCCGACTCGGTCCGGTCGCCTTCTCGCTGACACCGGCCGTCTGCTTGCCGCTCTGGAACACGCCCGCCCCCGGATCCGTCCTCAACCCACCGATCTCCACCCACCAGGGTCCCGTCGTGCACGGTGCACCGGCCAGAGCCGCGCATGCAGCCCGAGGGCAGAGTTCGGTGCCCCTCCGAACAGAACGGGCGCCCGAAGGGGCCGAGCGGATCACCTCTGCCGGCGCGGCCGACCCGTGGTCCCGGCCGCCGTTCGGGGGACAGGGTGCGGGCGGGCGCGGGGTTCGTCCGGGGCGTGGCCGACCGGTCCGGTTGAGCGCCCGGTCCGTCCGGGTACGCCCCTTGGCATGTCGGACGAGAAGAACCGCGCCGTGGCCGAGGCGATCCTCCCGCTGGTCGGCGGCGCCGCCAACATCCGCTCGGTCGCCCACTGCATGACCCGGCTGCGGCTGGGCCTGGTGGACCGCTCCCTGGTCGACCGCGAGGCGCTCGCGGCGCTGCCGGCCGTCCTGGGCACGGTCGACGACGACACCTACCAGATCGTCCTCGGCCCGGCGGCCGTCGCCGGGGTCACCGCGCAGCTGCAGCGGCTGCTCGATTCCGCTGCGGCCCCCGCCGCCGCGGCCTCCACCGCTGAGGACCCCACCGCCGAGGACCTCGCCGGTCGCGGGGCGCGGATCCGGGCGGAGGCGAAGGTGCGCAACGCGACTCCGGTGAAGCGGGCGCTGCGCCGGATCGCCGACATCTTCGTCCCGCTGATCCCCGCCCTGATCGGCTGCGGCATCGTCGCCGCCCTCTCCGGGGCGCTGGCGAACCTCGGCTGGGCCCCGGCGCTGGTCGCCGCGCTGGGGGCGGTCTCCTCGGGGTTCATGTCCCTGCTCGCCGTCTTCGTCGGCTACAACACGGCGAAGGAATTCGGCGGTACGCCCGTGCTGGGCGGGGCCGTGGCCAGTGTGATCGTCTACGCGGGGGTCGCCAAGGTGGAGGCCTTCGGTCACCACCTCACCCCCGGCCAGGGCGGCGTGGTCGGTGCGCTGCTCGCCGCGCTGCTGGCCGTCCAGGTGGAGCGCTGGACCAGGCGGATGGTGCCCGCCGCGCTGGACGTCCTGGTCACCCCCACGGTCACCGTGCTGGTCGGCGGCCTGGCCGCCCTGTACGGCCTGATGTTCGTCGCCGGGGAGGTCTCCACCGGCATCGGCCACGCCGCCACCTGGCTGCTCGCCCACGGCGGACTGCTCGCCGGGCTGGTGCTCGGCGGCCTCTTCCTGCCGCTGGTGATGCTCGGCCTGCACCAGGCGCTGATCCCGATCCACACCACCCTGATCCAGCAGCAGGGCTCCACCGTGCTGCTGCCGATCCTCGCCATGGCCGGCGCCGGGCAGGTCGGCTGCGCCGCGGCGGTCTACCTGAGGCTGCGCCACAACGCCCCGCTCCGGGCGACCATCCGCTCCGCTCTCCCGGCCGGCCTGCTCGGCGTCGGCGAGCCCCTGGTCTACGGGGTCACCCTGCCGCTGGGCCGCCCCTTCATCACGGCCTGCGTGGGCGGCGCCGCCGGGGGCGCCTTCGTCGGCGTGGCCGGCCAGCTCGGCAGCGCCGTCGGCTCCACCGCCATCGGCCCGTCCGGCTGGGCCCTGTTCCCGCTGCTGGCCGGCCCGCACGGCTTGTTCGCGAGCGCGGCCGTCTACGGCGGCGGCCTGCTGACCGGCTACGTGGTGGGCTTCCTGGCCACCTACTTCTTCGGCTTCACCCGCGAGATGCTCGCCGAGCACGACACCCCGGCGCCCGCCCCCACCGCCGAGCTGGCCTACGACGGCGGCTGACCCGACACCACTGCGCCGCCCCCGGCCCTCCGGCCGGGGGCGACGCTTTGAGGACCCGTCATCGGTGGCGCGCGGTGCAGGGCTTCCCGGCCGTGGCCGTTCCGCCCGAGGGCCCGGATCGCTTCCTCTGCGGGTGGGGTGACGGTTCGTTATGTTCCCGTGACATCCCGGGCTGACCCGGCGGGTCTACCTTTGTCGACGCTCGGCCAACTCCACGCCCTCACAAGGGAGTAGCCATGCCCGAAGCCCGTCGGCGCACCCTCGCCGTGACCACCGCCCTGCTGACCGTCCTGGGCGGGGCCGCACCGGCAGTCGCCGCCACCGCCCCCACTCTCGTCCAGGCACCGCTCGCCCACCACGGTGGCGGGCTGCTGCACAGCACCAGCGGCAACTGGTCCGGCTACGCCGCCACCGGCAGCCGGTTCACCAGCGTCAAGGCCAGCTGGGTCCAGCCCGCCGTCTCCTGCACCGGCAACGACACCTGGTCCAGCTTCTGGGTCGGCCTGGACGGCGACGGCAGCAGCAGTGTCGAGCAGACCGGCACCGAGGCCGACTGCTCCGGCGGCTCCCCGGTGTACTCCTCCTGGTACGAGATGTACCCGGCCTACCCGGTCAACTTCAGCAACACCGTGCGCCCGGGCGACCACTTCACCGCGAGCGTCACCACCAACGGGAGCGGCTCCTTCACGCTCACCCTCGCCGACACCACGGCCGGCTGGAGCCGTACCGTCACCAAGTCCCTCAAGAGCGCCCGGCTCGCCTCCGCCGAGGTGATCGCCGAGGCCCCGTCCAGCTCCACCGGGGTGCTCCCGCTGTCGGACTTCGGCTCGGTCTCGTTCAGCGGCGCCACCGTCAACGGCCAGAGCCTGGGCGGCTTCAAGCCGGACGCCATCACCATGGCCTCCGGAGGCGTCACCAAGGCGGCCACCTCCGGGCTGAGCGGCGGCAGCGCGTTCTCGGTGAGCTGGAAGCACAGCTGACCCCGAGTACGCGGAAGGCCGCCGCCCCCCTTGTGGTGGAGGGGGGCGGCGGCCTTCCGGCTGCGGGTGGTTGAGCGTCCGGTTCAGCGGTCGGCCTCGGCGCGGGCCCTGGTCCAGGCGGCCTCGCGCAGCAGGCGCAGGCCGTTGAGGCCGACGATGACCGTCGAGCCCTCGTGGCCGAGGACGCCCAGCGGCAGCGGGAGGGTGGCGACCAGGTCCCAGACCACCAGGACCGAGATGAACACCGAGGCGATCACCAGGTTCTGCACCACGAACGAGCGGGCCCGCCGGGAGAGCGCCACCACGGCCGGGACGGTGGCGAGTTCGTCGCGCACGATGACGGCGTCGGCGGTCTCCAGGGCGAGGTCGGAGCCCGCCCGGCCCATCGCGAGGCCGGTGTGGGCGGCGGCCAGGGCGGGGGCGTCGTTGACGCCGTCGCCGACCACCAGGACCTTGCGCCCGGCGGCCTGCTGCTCCTTGACGGCGGTGACCTTGTCCTGGGGCAGCAGCGCGGCGCGCACGTCGCTGATGCCGACCTCGGCGGCCAACCGGGCGGCGGCGCGCGGGTTGTCGCCGGTGAGCAGCACGGGCGCGGAGCCGGTCAGGGCGGTGAGCGCGCGGACGGTGGCGGCGGCGTCGGGGCGCAGCCGGTCGGCGATGCCGAGCAGGCCGACCGGCGTGCCGTCCAGCTCGACCAGGACGGCGGTGCGGCCGCCGTCCTCCAACTCGGCGGCGACGGCGGCCGCTTCGGCGCGGACGGCGTCCTCGGCGCCGTTGAGCAGCCGGGCGGGGGCACCGACCGCGACGGCGCGGCCGTCGACGGTGGCGGTGACGCCGATGCCCGGGGCGGAGGTGAAGTCCTCGGCCGCGGCGAGGGCCAGGCCGCGGCTGCGGGCGGCGTCGACGACGGCGCGGGCGAGCGGGTGCTCGCTGGGGTGCTCGGCGGCCGCGGCCAGGGCGAGCAGGCCGTCCTCGGTGAGGTCGGAGCCGGTGAGCGGGCGGATGTCGGTGACCCGGGGGGTGCCCTCGGTCAGGGTGCCGGTCTTGTCCAGGGCGACGGCGTCGGTCTGCCCGAGCCGTTCCATCACCACCGCGGACTTGACGAGCACGCCGTGTCGTCCGGCGTTGGCGATCGCGGAGAGCAGCGGCGGCATGGTGGCGAGCACCACGGCGCACGGGGAGGCGACGATCATGAAGGTCATCGCCCGCAGCAGTGAGCCGGTGAAGGCGGCGCCGAAGGCGAGCGGCACGGCGAAGACGGCCAGGGTGGCGATGACCATGCCGATCGAGTAGCGCTGCTCGACCTTCTCGATGAACAGCTGGGTCGGCGCCTTGGTCTCCGAGGCCTCCTCGACCAGCTTCACGATCCGGGCGATCACCGAGTCGGCGGCGTCCCGTTCGACCCTGACCCGCAGCGCGCCGGTGCCGTTGAGGGTGCCGGCGAACACCTCGTCACCAGGCTCCTTCGGCACGGGCAGCGGTTCGCCGGTGATGGTGGCCTGGTCGACCTCGCTCGCGCCGTCCAGGACCCGTCCGTCGGCGCCGATCCGCTCGCCGGGGCGCACCAGGACGGTGTCGCCGACGGCCAGGCGTTCGGTCGGCACGCTCTCCTCGCCGCCGCCGGGCAGCAGCCGGGTGGCGGTGGTCGGGGCGAGGTCGAGCAGTCCGCGGACGGAGTCGGCGGTGCGGGCGGTGGCCAGGGCCTCCAGCGCGCCGGAGGTGGCGAAGATGACGATCAGCAGCGCGCCGTCCATGACCTGGCCGACGGCGGCGGCGCCGAGCGCGGCGACGATCATCAGCAGGTCGACGTCGAGGGTCTTCTCGCGCAGCGCCTGGAGGCCGGCCCAGGCGGGTTCCCAGCCGCCGGTGGCGTAGGCGAGGGCGTACAGCGGGCCCCAGGCCCAGGCGGGGGCGCCGGTGAGCTGGAGGGGGAGGGCGATCAGGAAGAGCACGGTCGCGGCGGTGGCCCAGCGGGCCTCGGGCAGGGCGAACACCCGGGTGCGGCGGCGGGGTGCGGTGTCGGGGCGCGGCGCGGCGGAGGGCGCGGGGCGCTCGATCAGGGTGGTGGGCATGCGGACGGGACCCTTCGGGGCAGGGTGGGGCCGGTGACTCATCCACCATACATGAACATATGAACGCGTCTTCATGTATGAGTTGTAGTATTGCCCGCATGGGTCATGGAGCCGCCCCCGCAACCGCCGTCCCGCACACCCGCCTGGACGAAGCCAGCGCCGCCCGGGTGGCCACCACCCTGCAGGCCCTGGCCACCCCCTCGCGCCTGCTGATCCTCTCCCGCCTGCGCGAGGGGCCCTGCGCCGCCACCGAACTCGCCGCCGAGGTCGGCCTGGAGCAGTCCGCCTGCTCCCACCAGCTCCGGCTGCTGCGCAATCTCGGCCTGGTGGTCGGGCGGCGCGAGGGCCGCTCGGTGGTCTACGCGCTCTACGACAACCACGTCGCGGCCCTGCTCGACCAGGCCGTCTACCACATCGAGCACCTGCGGCTCGGGCTCAGCGACGCAGAGGTCGACGTCGACTGAGCCGCGGGCGGGTGGGCGTCCGGCTCAGCGCCGGTGCCAGGCTTCGAGCAGCTCGGCCTCCCCGGCCGGGGTCAGGGCGTGCGGCGCGGGCTCGAACGGCTCGATGTCGCGGGCACTGTCCGCCACCGGCCTGAGGCTGAGCCCGGTGGCGAGGGCGGCGGCGGAGTCGGCGGTGTTGGTGGCCCGGCGCAGCGGATCGGCGCTCCACAGTGGCAGGGCGCGGTCCTGGACGCCGGAGGCCTGGAGGAACTCGTCGTCGACCCAGGTCAGCGTGGTCCCGGTCGGGGCGACGGCGGAGGCGATGGCGTCCAGCAGACCGCCCATGGTGGAGGACGGGGGCGTCGCGGCGTGGTACGCGCCGGTGGCGCCCGTCGTCAGCAGGGCGAGCATCCAGTCGGCGAGGTCGCGGCCGTCGACGACCTGCAGCGGGGCGTCGGGCCGACCCGGGGCCAGCACCTCGCCACCCCGGGCGAGCCGCTGCACCCAGTGGTCGAAGCGGTGGGTGTAGTCCTGGGGGCCGATCACGTACGTCGGCCGCACCAGCAGCGCGTCCGGACCGAAGTGCTCGAGGGCGGCGCGCTCGCACTGGACCTTGAGCATGCCGTAGGTCGCGACGGTGATCTCCTCGGGCTCCGGGCCGTCGGCGGGGAGCAGCGGGGAGTCCTCGGTGAACCCGGGGGCGGCGGGGGTGTCGTAGACGGCCATGGAGGACACCAGGAGGTAGCGTCCGGCCGCGCCGGGGTCGAGGGCAGCCGCCAACTGCCGTACCTGGCGCGGGAAGTAGGCGCTGACGTCGACGGTGGCGTCCCAGCTCAGGCCGCGCAGCGCGGTGAGGTCGGCGTCGCGGTCGGCGATCAGGTGGGTGGCCTCGGGGAGCAGGTGGGCGCCGGAGCGGCCCCGGTGCAGGACGGTGACGTCGTGTCCGGCGGCGAGCGCCGCCTGGGCGAAGTGCAGGCCGACGAAGCGGGTGCCGCCCATGATCAGTATGCGCATCGGGCCATGGTTCCAGCTCGGCCCGGTTCCGGCCAGGGGATCGGCCGGAACGGGCCGCCGCGGTGCGGGCGTCAGCGGCGCCTCAGCCGTTCGGCGCTCTCGCCTTCCGCCGCGGCTCAACGCCCAGGCCGGCGGACGTACGGCGCCCGCGCTCAGAGGGCGGCGAGGACGTCCTGGTGCAGCCCGTCGAGGACGAAGCCGTTGTCCAGGCGGACCCGGACGGTCACCAGGCTGCCCCGCTCCCGGTGCGCGGCCCAGGCCGGCTCCAGCGCGGCGAGCTGCTCCGTCAACCGCTCCCGGCTGGCCGCCGGCATGGTGTGCCCGTAGTCGTCGAACAGCGCCTTGAGCCGCTGGTACTCGCGGACCTCCTCGCCCTCCGGGAGTTCGCCGTCCACCCGCTCGACGGTGCCCTCGGCCCCAGCACCCAGCGACAGGAACCCGACGGCGACCCCAGGGTCACCGGCGACGGCCTCACCCAGCCCGAGGTCCTCCGTCAACCTGACGCGCCGTCCTGCCTCCAGGGTCATCCGTCCGCTACCTCTCGATCGATCACTGCCGCGCGGGCACGCTCGCCCGGCGGTCCGGCCATTATCCGCGCCCGCGACCGGCGGACCGGCCTGGAGGAAAAGCCGGGGCCGACCGGGTGTTCGCTGCGACACAATCTCAGGATGATCGGCAACCGGATCACCCATCGCACCGCGGACGGCGTCCGCATACCAGGAACCTGGCGGCACGTCTTCATTCGCAACGGCCACTACTTCCTCACCGACCTCTTCATCTACGCCGACGGGCTCATCGACTGCTGGGGCCTGGTCACCATCGAGGAGTTCGAGGAGAAACTGCGCACCGGCTGGGTGGCCACCAGCCTCCCGGAGGGCGCGGAGGCCTCCGCGCACGACCTGGCGGAGTGGAGGTTCAGCGAGCCGCAGAGCTGGCAGACCCCTGAGCTGCTGCTCGCCGAGGTCCGCGACACCATCGACCAGTTGAACGGGCGGCCCGACTCGACCGAGCGCTGCCTGGCCGCAGTCGACGTCTTCCTTGCCGACCGGACCGAGGAGAACCGGGCCGCCGCCCACGCCGCGTTCCTCGCGATCCCGGAATCGCAGCGCTGCTACGCGCTGGGCGACATGGACCGCAAGGACCGGCCACTGCGGGTGTTGGTGGCAGGGCCCGGAGGCCGGACCTACATGTCGTTCGACGGAACGGTCACGCAGCAGGACTACGACGCCGCCCTCGCGTACTTCGAGGAGCGGGCCCGCTGGAGGGCCGAGCGGGCCAAGCGCGTCCCCGCGGACGGACCGGTGGCGTCGCATGCTCCGGCGGTCCATGTCTGCCAGACGTTTCCGAGAGAGCCGGTGGACGATCCCGGCAAGGTCGGCCTGCGCAACGACTACCCCGCCCCGATCACCGTGGGGGAGGCCGGCTACCCCTCCGTCGCCCATGCCTACTGGGCCCTGTCAGTCGCTCAGTCCGAGGCCCGGGCCGCGATCGCGACGGCGGAGACGGCCGCCGCGGCGCGCAAGCTCGCGGCCGAGGCGCTTCGCCGCGAGGGCTGGGAGCACAGCCGGACCGCCGTCATGACGTACCTGCTGCGCGCCAAGTACGACCAGCACCCCGAGCTGGCCGAGATCCTGCTGTCGACAGAGGACGCCAACGTGATCTACGACGACATGGACTCGGCCTTCTGGGGCGACAACGCCGGCCGGGGGCGCAACTGGACGGGGCGTCTCCTCGAACTGGTCCGCTCCGAGCTGCACGCGCGGCGGACCGGGATCCCGGGGCTGTGACCGGACCGGGCGAGTGACTCCCGAGAACCCCGACACCGCGGTGCGGGCCTGGCAGGACGGTCCGGGGCTCCACTTCGCGTGGTGAGGCGTGGCGGGGGCGTCGGGTTCGACGGCAGCGGTCACACTTCCACTGGGTTCCGTTCGGTGTACGGAGGAACCGGAGCGGGTGGTCGAGGCCTTCGAGGTGGTGCTCACCGAGCAGTTGGAGCACCTCTACCGTCCGACCGAGGAGCGTGCCGAACGGACGGCCGCGGCGCTCGCCCACCTGCGGGCGACGGTCGACGGGGTGATCGCGGCCCACCGCCCCGGTGCCCCCGGTGCCGACCGCAGCGATCTGATCGGCGCCCTGGTCGAGGCCGGCGAGCACCCCGCGCGGATCCGCGACACTGTGCTCGCGGTCATGCTGGCCGCCCACCACACCACGGGCGTGGCCGTCTCCTGGACCCTGCACCTGCTCGGCGGGCACCCGGCGGAGGCCCGGCGCGTCGCGGAGGAAGAGGAACTGGACCGCGTGCTCGGCGGGCGCGCCGCGCCGGAGTACGCCGACCTGCACCGGCTGCCGTACCTGGAGATGGTCCTCAAGGAGTCGCTGCGCCGCTATCCGCCCGGCCCGTACGGTGCCCGGCGGAGTCGGCCGGGCGCCCGCGGCTGGCCTGGATCCCCTTCGGCCTGGGACCGCGCAGTTGCGAGGGGGCTCAACTGGCCACCATGGAGGCCCAGTTGCTGCTGGCCGTGCTGCTCAAGCGCTTCCGCTTCCGGCCCGAGGCGGGGCACCGGGTGGTGCCGGTCGAGCGGTTCGTGCTCTGGGCCGAGAACGACATCCGGATGCTGCTGAGCCCGCGGGCCGCGTCCGGAGGTGCCGGGCGCGGTCAGGCGTAGATGCGGGCGTAGAGCTCCCGGATCTGTCCGTCGGTGGGGACGACCGGGTTGTTGGCGGGGGAGCCGGAGGCCAGGGCCTGCTCGGCCATGAGGGGGATCAGGCCGGTCCAGGCGTCCCGGTCGATGCCGTAGCTGTGGGGCGTGGGTACCTGGAGGTCGCGGCAGAGTTCGCGGAGTGCGTCGACGAGCTTGTCGGCGGCCAGGTCGTCGGGGTCAGAGGCGGTCGCGACGTCCAGGGCGCGGGCGCAGTCGGCGTAGCGGTCGCGGGCCGCGTGCACCGAGAAGGCCGTCACGGTGGGGAACAGCATCGCGTTCGACAGGCCGTGGGCGACGTGGAAGTGGGCGCCGATGGGCCGGCTCATGCCGTGCACCAGGGCGACGCTGGAGTTGGAGAAGGCGAGGCCGGCCTGGGTCGCGGCGACCATCATGGCCTCGCGGGCCACGGCGTCGGAGCCGTCCGCGTAGGCCCGGCGCAGGTGACGGCCGATGGCGCCGATCGCGGTGAGGGCCAGGCCGTCGGTGAAGGGGTTGGCCTTGCGGCTCACGTACGCCTCGACGGCGTGGGTGAGGGCGTCGATGCCGGTGTCGGCGGTCAGCCGGGGCGGCATCGACAGGGTGAGTTCCACGTCGATCACGGCGGCCAGCGGCTGGAACGACGGGCCCAGGCAGAGCATCTTCTCGTCCGTGTCGCTGTCGGTGATGACGGTGACCTGGGTCGCCTCCGAGCCGCTGCCCGCGGTGGTGGGGACGGCTATCACCGGCAGCGCCGGGCCGTGGTTGACCCGTGGCGCCTTGAAGTCGCGCATGTGGCCGCCCTGGACGGCGAGCAGGGCGAGGGCCTTGGCGCTGTCCATCGGGCTGCCGCCGCCGAAGCCGATGACCGAGTCCGCCCGGTGCTCGTGCAGGGCCTTCAGGCCCGCGGTGAGGGAGTCGGTGGTCGGGTCGGGCACGGTGTCGGAGAACAGCCGCGGGTCCAGCCCGGCGCCGGTCAGCGAGGCCGTGAGGCGTTCCGCCGCGCCCGTCCCGACCAGGAACGCGTCGGTGACCAGCAGCGGGCGGCTCAGCCCCAGCCCCGCCATCACCTCGCCCAACTCGGCGGCGGCACCCCGGCCGACGCGCATGATGCGGGGCAGGGACAGGCTGGCGACCATGGGGTACCTCTCGACGTCGGGGGAGGGGTCGGTACGGCTTCGGTACGGCTCCCGAGGGTACTCGAGTGTCGATCAGTTCGCTTGGCTGCCAAGGCTGTTGGGGCTGACCTGCGCCTGGAGCGGTCCGAGCGGCCCGACGCGTGTGCGGGCCGAGCGGCCCGACGCGTGCGCGGGCGGGCTCCGCAGGCCGCCGCGGGCCATCGCAGTCAAGGTTTGGCAATGATTTCCATGTTCTGTAAAAGCGGGGTAGTTATGACAATCGTTTCCATCTAGTGTTCGAGACGTCCACCGGAGCCGGACCCCCGCCGGACCGCGGGGCCGGCAGGTTTCGAGGAGCAACCCCGCCATGCGTGCCACCCCGTCCAGATCGGCCAGCCGTACCCTCCGCAGCGTGCTCGCCGCGGCCGCCGTCGCCGCGCTCGCCGCGACCAGCGCCTGCTCGACCTCCTCCCCGGCGAAGCCGGCCGCGTCCGGTTCGGGTAGCGCCGCCGGCGGCTCGAAGGTGATCCAGGTGGTGGCCGCGGAGAACTTCTGGGGCTCCATCGCCACCCAGCTCGGTGGTGACCACGTGAAGGTGAGCAGCATCATCACCAACCCGGACACCGACCCGCACTCCTACGAGCCGACCGCCGCCGACGGCCGTACGGTCGCGGGCGCCGACTACGTGATATCCAACGGGATCGGGTACGACGCCTGGTCGGACAAGCTGCTGGCGGCCAACCCCGCCTCCGCCCGCACCGCGCTGAAGGTCGGCGACCTGCTGGGCAAGAAGGAGGGCGACAACCCGCACCAGTGGTACTCCGCGGACAGCGTCACCAAGGTCATCGACCGGATCACCGACGACTACAAGAAGCTGGACCCGGCCGACGCCGCCTACTTCGACAGCCAGGAGAAGACCTTCACCACCCAGACCCTGGCCACGTACAACAAGCTCGAAGCCGACATCAAGGCCACGTACGCAGGCACCCCGATCGGCGCCTCCGAGTCGATCGTGACCCCGCTCGCGGAGAGCGTCGGCCTGAAGATGCTCACCCCGGAGACCTTCCTGGACGCGGAGAGCGAGGGCACCGACCCGACCGCCGCCGACAAGGCCGCCATCGACCAGCAGATCGCCGGCAAGCAGATCAAGGTCTACGTCTACAACTCGCAGAACTCCAACCCCGACGTGGTCGCCCAGGTCAACGCCGCCAAGGCGCAGGGCATACCGGTCGCCCAGGTCACCGAGACCCTCGCCCCGGCGAACGCCACCTTCCAGGATTGGCAGTCCCAGCAGCTCCAGGGGATCGCCGACGCGCTGAAGCAGGCGACGGGCAAGTGAGTATCCACCCGACCGAAGAGGTCCGACCGAAGGCCGAGCGTGCCGGACCCGGCGCCGATGCCGATGCCGTGCTGTCCTTGCGCGGGGCCGCCGTGCGGGTCGGCGGGCGGACCCTCTGGTCGGGGGTCGATCTGACCGTGGGGGCCGGGGAGTTCACCGCCGTCCTCGGCCCCAACGGGGTCGGCAAGTCGACCCTGGTCAAGGTCCTGCTGGGGGTCCTCCCGGCGGCCGCCGGCGAGGTGCGGGTGCTCGGCGCGGCGCCCGGCGGGCGGAACGCGGCGATCGGGTACCTGCCGCAGCGGCGCAACTTCGACGCCGGCGTCCGGATTCGTGGGATCGACGTGGTGCGGCTGGGGCTGGACGGGGACCAGTGGGGGATCCCCGTCCCGTTCCTGAACCGCGCCCGGCGGCGCGCGGAGCGCGAACTGATCGAGGAGGTCGTCGAGTTGGTCGGCGCCACCGCCTACGCCCACCGGCCGATCGGCCAGTGCTCGGGCGGCGAGCAGCAGCGGCTGCTGATCGCCCAGGCGCTGGTACGGCGCCCGCGGGTGCTGCTGCTGGACGAGCCGCTGGACAGCCTGGACCTGCCCAACCAGGGTGCGATCGCCGCCCTGTTGGGGCGGATCTGCCACCAGGAGGGCGTGGCGGTGGTGATGGTCGCCCACGACGTGAACCCGATCCTCCACCACCTGGACCGGGTGGTCTACATTGCCGAGGGCGGCGCCGTCTCCGGCACCCCGGCCGAGGTGATCACCATCGAGACGCTGAGCCGCCTCTACCGCACGCCCGTCGAGGTGCTGCGCACCGGCGACGGGCGGCTGGTCGTGGTCGGCCAGCCGGAGTCGCCGGCGGTCCACACCGACCGGCATGGCCACGCCGATCGACACGGCCACACCGACCGGCACGTCCACTCCGACCGGCACGTCCACTCCGACCGGCACGTCCACACCGACCGGCACGGGAACGGAGGCGGCCGTGCAGCTGGCAACTGACGCGACCGCCCCGGTCTTCAGCTGGGACCTGGTCGCCGACTTCCAGGACATCTGGTCCTACGCGTTCATGGTGAACGCCTTCCGGGCCGGCCTGGTGGTGGCCGTGGTGTGCGCCGTGGTGGGCTGGTTCATGGTGCTGCGCCGGCAGACCTTCGTCGGGCACACCCTGTCGGTGTCCGCGTTCCCCGGCGCCTCGCTGGCCGTGCTGCTCGGCTTCTCCACCACGCTCGGCTACTTCGGGTTCTGCGTCGCCACCGCGCTGGTGACGGCGGCGCTCGGCCGCCGGGGCCGGGGGAGCGGCGCCGAGGAGTCCGCGTTCACCGGTACCGTACAGGCCTTCGTACTGGCCTGCGGATACCTCTTCATCAGCCTGTACAAGGGCCTGCTGGAGGGGCCGACGGCGCTGCTGTTCGGCAGCTTCCTGGGCATCACCACCGGCCAGGTGGTGACCCTGGCGGTGGTGGGCGCCGTGGTGCTGGCCGCCCTGGCGGTGATCGGACGGCCGCTGCTGTTCGCCTCCGTGGACCCGGAGGTGGCGGCCGGGCGCGGGGTGCCGGTGCGGCTGCTGGGCACCCTGTTCCTGGTGCTGCTGGGTGCGGCGACCGCCGAGGCCAGCCAGATCACCGGCACCCTGCTGGTGTTCGCGCTGATGGTGATCCCGCCCGCGACGGCCCAACAGCTCACCGCCCGGCCGGGGTTGAGCCTGCTGCTGTCCGTCGTCCTCGGGCTGGCGGCCTGCTGGGCGGGCCTGGTCGCGGCCTACTACCAGCCGTACCCGCTCGGCTTCTTCGTCACCGGCTTCGCCTTCGCCGGATACGTCCTGGCGCACCTGGTGCGCTTCGCCCGGGACCGCCTGGCCGGCGGCGCCCGTCCGGCCGTCGCGATCGGAGCTGCGGCATGATCGCCGTCCTGACCCAGCCGTTCTTCCAACACGCCCTGCTCGCAGGGACGTTCATCGCGCTCGCGTGCGGGCTGGTGGGCTGCTTCCTGGTGCTGCGGGCGCAGATCTTCACCGGCGACGCGCTCAGCCACGTCGCCTTCACCGGGGCGATGGCCGCGCTGGCGGGCGGCTACGACCTGCGGCTCGGGCTGTTCGCGGCGACCGTCGGGGTGGGCCTGCTGATCGGCGGCCTCGGCCGGCGGGGGCGGGCGGACGACGTGGTGATCGGCAGCGTCTTCGCCTGGATCCTCGGCCTTGGCGCCTTCTTCCTGACCGTCTACACCACCTCCCGCAGCGGGGCCCAGGGCGGTGCCGGGACGAGCGTGCTGTTCGGCTCGATCTTCGGCCTGCACGGCAGCCAGACCACGGTGGCCGTCGCGATCGCGGGCGCGATCTGCGTCGCGCTGCTGCTGATCGCCCGCCCGCTGCTGTTCGCCACCCTCGACGAGGCCGTGGCCGCCGCCCGGGGCGTGCCGGTACGGGCGTTGGGGCTCGGCTTCCTCGCCCTGGTCGGCGCCTGCGCCGGGGAGGCCACCCAGGCGGTCGGCTCGCTGCTGCTGCTGGGCCTGCTCGCCGCCCCGGCGGGCGCGGCGCTGCGGCTCACCGACCGGCCGTACCGGGCGCTGGCGCTGTCCGCCGGGCTCGCGGTCGCGGAGATGTGGGGCGGGCTGCTGCTGAGTGCGGCGGCGCCGAAGCTGCCGCCGAGCTTCGCGATCATGGCGACGGCCACGGCCGTGTACGCGGCCACCTTCCTGGGTCGGCCGCGCCGGGCCTCCGGCCCGCAGCCGGCCGGGGTGGCAGCCCCCGGGACGGGTTGACCCGTGGCCGAGATGAGCAGCCGGGCGCTGACCACGGCCTTCCGGCGGGCCGCCGGGCGGCGGAAGGCCGTGAACGCGCAGCCGGATAACCCGGACAAGGAGCACGACGGGCTGGGCCGGCTCACCCCGCAACGCGCCGAGGTGCTGCGGTCGCTGCGGGCCTGCGAGGACTTCGTCAGCGCCCAGCTGCTGCACGCCGGGCTGCTGACCACCGGCTCCCGGGTGGGCCTGAGCACCGTCTACCGGACCCTGACCGCGCTGGCCGCCGTCGGCCGTGCCGACGTCGTCCGCGACACCAACGGCGAACGGCTGTTTCGCTACCGGCCGGGCGCCGACCACCGGCATTACCTGATCTGCCGTGTGTGCGGCCTGAGTTCGCCGGTGGACTCGGCCGCGGTGGAGGCCTGGGCCGAGCGGATCGCGGAGCTGTCCGGCTTCGTGGACGTCCAGCACACGGTCGAGCTGGCGGGCGTCTGCCCGGACTGCCACCGGGGCTGCTGACCGCCGCGGCGGCAGTCCGGCTGCCCAGCCGCTGCCCGCCCGCTGCTCACCGGCTGCTCTCGTGCCGAGGTGCCGGCCGACTGGCAGGACCGCCTCGGCGCCGCCTGACCCGGTGGGCGCCCGCGCGCCCGGCTCGCCGCCGTCCGACGAGCCGATCGGGCGTCGAGGCGCCACGATGGGCCGGGTAGGAAGACGCGGCCACCGCCTCCGGGCGGGCCGGGCCGCCGTACCCAGGCGACGAGACGAGGCCTCCGCCATGCCCGTGCACCGTGTCGGACTGGTCGTCCATCAGGGCCGGGCCGAGGCCCGGGATGCGGCGGGCGCCGTGCACGCCTGGTGCGCGGCGCACGGCGTCCGCTGCACCGAGATCGACGTCTGGACGCCGGACCACCGGCGCCGCTCCGGGCGCGAGGAGGCCCGCGCGGCCGGGGACCCGGACCTGGTGGTCACTCTGGGCGGGGACGGCACCTTCCTGCGCGGTGCCCGGATCGCGGTGAAGACCGGGGCCGGCGTCCTCGGCGTCGACCTGGGCCGGGTCGGCTTCCTCACCGAGGTGCCGGTCTGCGACCTCGCCACCGCCCTGGACGCCGTCCACGCCGGGCACGCCCCGGTCGAGGAGCGCATGACGCTGACCATGCGGGCCTCCAGGCTGCCCGGGGTGCCCGCGGAGATGGAGGCCTTCCTCTGCTACGGGCGCGGGCCCGCCCTGCCGCCCCCGCCGGTGCGGGCGGAGAACGGCGAGGGGGAGGGGTGGGGGCTGGCGCTGGACGTCAACGCCCTCAACGACGTGGTGGTGGAGAAGCTCGCCCGGGACCACCAGGTCAGCGCGGGGGTCTACATCTCCGGCCGGCTGCTGGCCGCCTACTCGGCCGACGCCTTCGTGGTCGCCACGCCCACCGGCTCGACCGCCTACAGCTTCGCGGCGGGCGGCCCGGTGCTCTCCCCGCACATGGACGCGGTGGTGTTCACCCCGATCGCCGCCCACATGACCTTCAACCGCACCGTGGTCGCGGCCCCCGACGAGCCGGTGGCGCTGCGCATCCTGCCGCACTCCGGCCGCGCCGCGGTCAGCGTCGACGGCCAGCTGCGGGGCGTCCTCGACCCGGGGGACTGGATCGGCGTCTACCGCGCCCCGCAGCGCGTGCGGCTGATCCGTCTGCGGCCCACCGACTTCTACGGCCGGCTGCGGGACCGCTTCCGGCTCACCGACGCGCCCGCCACCGCGAGCGACGGGGAGGCCGCCCCGTTCTTCCGCCCCGACGCCGCCGTGCCCCCTGACCTGGCGGGGCTGCGGCTGGTGCCGCCCTCGGCGGCGCGCTGAATATTCGGGCGCCGGCCGCCGCCCGCCGGCCGCCGCCCGCTACGCCTTCGCCGGGGTGACGGCGAGCGCCGCCAGGACGGCCGCCCGGACCTGGCCGGAGACCGCCTCGGGGGAGGAGGCGTCGAGCTTGCCGTCCAGGTGCAGGAAGGCCAGGCCGTGCACCAGGGCCCACACCGCGGTGGACAGCGCCTCCGGGTCGGCGTCGGGGAACACGCCGTGGACGATGCCGTGGACGTACTGCCGGATGGCGGCGGTCGCGGCGGTCCGTTCCTCGTTCGTCGGGTCGCAGGGCTCGGCGAACATCGCCCGGAACAGCGCCGGGCGGTCGAGGGCGAAGCGGACGTAGGCGACGGCGACGGTGGCGAGCTCGTCGGGTGTAGCGGGTTCCGGGTGGGCCGCGGTGAGGGATCCGGCGAGTTCGAGGTAGCCCTCGGCGGCGACGGCGGAGACCAGGGCGTCGCGGTCCGCGAAGTGGCGGTAGGGGGCGGTCGCCGAGACGCCGGCCCGCCGGGCCACGGCCCGCAGGGACAGGCCCGGGCTGCCGTCCTCCTCCAGCAGCTCCCGCGCGGCGCGCAGGCAGGCGGAGCGCAGGTCGCCGTGGTGGTACGAGCCGGTCGCTTGTGGCATGGGTCACCCTCCCTGATGTATGCACTGTTCACATTTCTCGCCTAATGTGAGCGATGTACACATCCTAGTCGACCCGGTCGACGGAGAAATCGACGGAGAGGAGACCCGAATGGCCAGCGAGCTGTTCTCGCCCCTGCACCTGCGCTCGGGGGCTGTTCTGCGCAACCGCATCGCCAAGGCGGCCATGGAGGAGAACATGGCCGGCGACGGCCAGCTGCCCGACCGGCGGATGCTGGAGCTGTACCGGCGCTGGGCGGCCGGCGGCACCGGCCTGCTGATCACCGGCAACGTCATGGTCCACGCCGAGGCGCTGACCGGGCCGGGCGGCGTCGTGCTCGACGAGGCCGCGCCACTGGAGCCGTTCACCGCCTGGGCCGAGGCCGCCAAGTCCGGCGGCGGGGCGGTCTGGATGCAGATCAACCACCCCGGCCGCCAGGTCGCCTCCGACATGCCCGGCGTCGTGTGGGGCCCGTCCGCGGTGGGTGTCGACCTGGGCCGGCACAGCGGCCGCTTCGGCCGCCCCAGCGCCATGACCCCCGAGCAGATCGAAGCCACCGTCGCCCGGTTCGCGACCACGGCCGCGCGTGCCGCCGAGGCCGGGTTCGACGGTGTGGAGATCCACGCCGCCCACGGCTACCTGCTGTCGCAGTTCCTGTCCCCCCTGGTCAACCGGCGCACGGACGCCTGGGGCGGGTCGCTCGAGAACCGGGCCCGGATGCTGCTGGACGTCGTCCGCGCTGTCCGCGCCGCCGTACCGCCGGCCTTCGCGGTCGCCGTCAAGCTCAACTCCGCCGACTTCCAGCGCGGCGGCTTCGACGCCGACGACGCCCGGCAGGTGATCGCGATGCTCGCACCGCTCGGCGTCGACCTGGTCGAACTGTCCGGCGGCAGCTACGAGAGCCCCGCCATGACCGGCCGCCCGGCCGACGCCCGCACCCGCTCCCGGGAGGCCTACTTCCTGGACCTCGCCGAGGAGTTGGCCGCCACCAGCCCCCTCCCGCTGATGCTCACCGGCGGCATCACCCGGCGCGACACCGCCGACCAGGTCCTCGCCGGCGGCGTGGACGTGGTCGGGCTCGGCACCGCCCTCGCCGTCACCCCCGACCTGCCCGACCGCTGGGCCGCCGGCCGCGAGGCCGACGGCGCGCTGCGCCCGGTCACCTGGTCCGACAAGGCCCTCGCCTCCGCCGCCACCATGGCCCAGGTCCGCCACCAACTCCGCCGCCTCGCCCGCGGCAACGCCCCGCGGCCCGGCACCCACCCCGCCGTGGCTCTCCTCGCCGAACAGCTCCAGCAGCGCCAGGCCCTGCGCCGCTACCGCGCCTGGCTCCCGACGGTGCGCAGCCTGCGGCCCTGACTCCGACTGGGGGTCAGCCGCAGGCGCAGCCCGTGGCGGCGGGTGCTTGTTCGGGGAGGCAGCAGGCCGGGCCGGGGGCGCCCTCGGCGCTCTTGCCGAGGGTGTCGGCGTCGGCCTTGACGACGTAGACCTCCCAGGGTTCGCCGCCGGGGCCGTGGACCCAGACCTTGTCCTGGAGGGCGTAACAGCAGGAGGTGTCGTTCTCCTCGAAGGCGGCCAGGCCGGCCTCCTGGAGGCGGGCGGTGGCCGCGGTCACCTGGTCGGTGCTCCCGACCTCGACGCCGAGGTGGTCGAGGCGGGTGGACTCGCCGGGCTCGCCCTCGATGAGGACGAGCTTGAGCGGCGGCTCGGTGACGGCGAAGTTCGCGTAGCCGGGGCGGCGCTTGGCGGGTTCGGTGCCGAACAGCTTGGTGTAGAAGGCGACCGAGCCTTCGAGGTTGGCGACGCGCAGGGCGAGTTGAACGCGGGACATGGTGGTCCTCCCCGATCCGAGGTCTTGATTCGACGGATGTCGATATAGTCGACGTTGCCACTCGCATCGATGGCTGTCAATATAGACATATGTCGAATCTGGAACTGGAGCTGATCGGGCAGGACGACGCGGCCGCGTGCTGCTCGCCGCTGGTCCGCGAGCCCCTCGGTGAAGAGGCCGCCGTCGACCTGGCGAAGGCGTTCAAGGCCCTGTCGGACCCGGTGCGGCTGCGGCTGCTGTCGCTGATCGCCTCCCACGAGGGCGGCGAGGCTTGCGTCTGCGACCTGACCGGCCCGTTCGACGTCTCCCAGCCGACGATCTCCCACCACCTCAAGGTGCTCCGCGAGGCCGGGCTGGTCGGCTCCGAGCGCCGGGGGACCTGGGTCTACTACTGGGTCCTGCCCGCCGCGCTGGCCAAGCTGTCCGCCCTGCTCCAGGCCCCCGTCGGGGGGTCCAGATGACCGGGATGGCACCGCTGGGCCGCCGGGCGGCGGTGGAGTTCGTCGGGACCGGCGCGCTGGTCGCCGTCGTGGTCGGCTCCGGCATCCAGGCCGCCAAGCTGTCGGCGGACGTCGGCGTGCAGCTGCTGGCCAACTCGCTCGCGACTGTGTTCGGCCTCGGCGTGCTGATCCTGCTCCTCGGCCCGGTCTCCGGCGCCCACTTCAACCCGGTCGTCACCCTGGCCGCCTGGTGGACCGGCCGCCGCGAGGGGGACGGGCCCGGCCCGCGGGAGGTCGCGGCCTACGTCCCGGCGCAGATCGCCGGGGCGATCGGCGGGGCGGTCCTGGCGGACGCGATGTTCGCCGCGCCGCTGGTGCGCTGGTCGACGCACGACCGCTGGGCACCGCACCTGTGGCTGGGCGAGGTCGTCGCGACCGCCGGGCTGATCCTGCTGGTCTTCGGCCTGGCCCGGGTCGGGCGCGAGCGGTTCGCCCCGGTGGCGGTCGCCTCGTACATCGGCGCCGCCTACTGGTTCACGTCCTCGACCAGCTTCGCCAACCCGGCGGTGACGATCGGCCGGGCCTTCACCGACACCTTCGCCGGCATCGCCCCCGGCTCGCTCCTGCCATTCATCGCCGCCCAGCTCGCCGGTCTGGTCGTCGGCGTCGCGCTGGTCGCGGTGCTGTTCGGCGGCCCGATGCCCGTCGCGGACGGCCTCGTCGTCCCGCACGGCGACCACCACCCGGCCCCGGCCGCCCGCTGACCCTCACCCGTACACCCCCCCGAAGGACCCCTCTCGTGAGCACTTCCGCCACCCCGTCCGTCCTGTTCGTCTGCGTGCACAACGCCGGCCGGTCCCAGATGGCCGCCGCCTTCCTCACCCGCCTCGGCGGCGACCGGGTCGAGGTCCGCTCGGCCGGGTCCGCCCCGGCCGCGAGCGTGAACCCGGCGGTGGTCGAGGCCCTGGCCGAGGTCGGGATCGACATCTCCGCCGAGGTCCCGAAGGTCCTGACCACCGAGGCCGTCCAGTCCTCCGACGTGGTGATCACCATGGGCTGCGGCGACGCCTGCCCCTTCTTCCCCGGAAAGCAGTACCTGGACTGGCAGTTGGACGACCCGGCCGGCCAGGGCGTCGAGGCCGTCCGCCCGATCCGCGACCGGATCGAGCACCTGGTCCGCGGCCTGCTCGCCGACCTCGGCATCCCGGCCCAGGTCTGACCTGGCCCTGCCCCGCCGAGTCGGGAGCGAGGAGCGGAATCGGGCGCCCGCTGTGTCCTCGGCTTGCGCTACTCTCCGGCAATGCCAAGGAATGATCGATATTGCGCTCGATACCGGCGGGGCAGCTCAACCCTCCGTGCCCGGACGGTCGTGGGCATCGTCCTCGGTGTCGCCGCGCTGGCCGGCTGCGACCCGAGCGGTACCTCCGCGACCCCCAGGCAAGGGCCGTCCATATCCGGCAGTCCCACCACCGATGCGGCGCCGACGGCCTCGACATCGGCCGCACCTGCCCCCGCGACAAGCCCGGCGGCCACATCACTGTCCTTCAGCTACTACGCGCTGGGCAAGCAGGAGTTCATCGACCAGACCCTGTCCATCGGCAACGACGGGCGGACCAGTGTGGTGCCCACGCTGACGATCACGGCAGTGGACGGCAGCGGCAAGGATCTGCCCGACGTGCAGGTCAGCACGGCTTACGGGAGTGACCGGGGCGGTCTGGTCATCCAGCCCGGTGGGGGATACGACGTCCTGGCCTTCCACGGTGCTGACGCCGGACGGGTCGCGAACGTCAAGGTGGCCGTCAAAGAGCTTGCTGCGGCAGACCTTCCGGCGAGCGCAGCTGCAGTCGAGGCCGATCCGGCGGACGCCTCAGGTCAGCCGCTGACCAAATTCGACGCCTTCGACCAGGTCATCCTGAAAAACCCGAACAGCACGGCCGTATCGGTCCGTATTGTCTACTTGGTCTACGACCAGCCAGCGGCCGGAACGCCCCAGCAGGTGGTCGAAGCGGTCCCGATCGGTGGGCTGATCACAGTTCCTGCTGCGGGCACCACTTCTGTGGCCGTGTCCGGAGACGCAAGGACGGCTGTCCAGAAGTACTCAGGGGGACCAGCCGTGAGCCTCAAGACCTACTTCTCACGCTAGCCCCGACCGTTCTGGCCCCGACCGTTCAACGGCGGCGTCGTCGGCGAGGGCCACGGCGCGCAGGGCGTCGGCGAGGCGCTGAACGGGCTCGGCCGGGGGTGTGGGGAGCCGGGCCAGCAGCAGGCGCCGCACCTCCTGGGGGCCGCCGCGCACCGCCAGGACGCGGACGCCGGGCGGCGCGAAGGAGGCCATCGCGGCGGAGACGGTGGTCAGCCCGAGGCCCGGCGCCCTGGCCGTGGGCGCCGCCAACATCGGCGCCGGTGTCATCTCTCCCGCCATGACCGCCGCCCTCGTGGACGCGGCCGGCCCGGAGAACGCCAACACCGCGGGCTCCGTCCTCAACGCCAACCGCCAACTCGGTTCCCTCGTCGGCATCGCCGTCACGGGCGTCGTGCTCCACACCGTCGCCGGCTGGGACCACGGCGCCGCCGTCTGCTTCCTCCTCGCCGAGTTTGGGGATGAGGGCGAGGACGAGGAGGATGCCGCCGGCGACCGCGGCGACGAAGCGGCTGCGGACCTTGGTCATGCCGACCAGGCCGACGTTCTGGGCGAACACCGTGTCCAGGAAGCCGTTCATGATGCCGCCGAAGACGCCGGAGACACCGTCAGCGGCAAGGCCTCGTGCAAGGTCCTTGCGGGAGAGCGGGCGGCCGGTCATCTCGCCGACGGCGAGCATGTCGGCGGTGGACTCGGTGAACGTCACCAGCATGACCACGCACATGGAGATCACGGCCGCGATCGGGAAGTGCGGGGCGCCGAAGTGGAAGGGAGCGGAGAGGCCGAACCAGTCGGCGCCGTCGACGGAGGAGAAGTCCGTCAGGCCCATGGGGAAGGCGACCAGGGTGCCGACGATCAGGCCGAGCAGGACGCCGAGCTGGGAGAGGAAACCGCTGGTGAAGCGGTTGACCAGGACGATGAGCAGCACGATGCCGCCGGCCAGCGCGAGGTGGCTGGGGGCGGCGTAGTCCTTGGCGGCGGAGTCGTGGCCCGCGATCAGCCCCGCGGCCACCCCGATCAGCGACAGCCCGATCACGGTGATGACGGACCCGCTGACCAACGGCGGGAAGAACCTCACGGCGCGGGCGAACGGCACCGCGACGAGCAGCCCGAAGAAGCCTGCGGCGATCATCGAGCCGTAGACCGCCTGCATGCCGTACTCGCCCGCGATCAGCATCATCGGGGTGACGGCGGTGAACGTGGCGCCCGCGACGACCGGCAGCCGCACGCCCAGCACCTTGCCGATGCCGAGCGCCTGAATCAGCGTCACCAGGCCGGCCACCAGCAGGTCGGCGTTGATGAGCAGGCCGATGGTGGTGGTGTCGAGCTTGGCTGCCGCGCCGAAGACGAGCGGGACGGTGACACAGCCCGTGTACATCACCAGTACGTGCTGGAGGCCGAGCAGGCCGAGCCGGGCGGGCGGCAGGACTTCGTCGACCGGATGCCGGGCGGGTGCGGCGGTGGAACCGGACGCGGGTACGTCAGGGGCCTGGGACACAGGGGCCTCCGGAGGTGAAGCAGAGTACGGGGGAGAGGGGAAGAGCGGCGGCGCGCGACAGGGGGTGGGTGCGGCGGAGAAGGGAGGTTGGGGGTGTGGGCCCATCGACCAGAACAGCGGGTCAACTTTTTGTTGACGTCGTTTCGCCCGCGTTTCCGGGGACGAACAGGCGTGTTGCTTTCGCTGTGACCGAGCGTTCGCGATCACCCGCCCAGCCCGGACACCGATTGTTAACGGCCGCGGAACGGCTGCGACACGGCGGGGCATCACCGTCACTGCCAGGACCGCGGGGTCGGCGAGCGGATGTTGGCGATGGTTCGAACCAACCGGCCGGGCGACGTGGGTCCTCTACCTGCCCGAGCTCAGGGCCCCCCTTCCGCGGCCGGGCCCTGCGCAAGGGCGAGCACCTGGCCTGACCGGGGCGATTGGTCCGCAACAGATGGGTGGCCCAGCCGACTGGTCGGCTGGGCCACCGGTTCGAGGGGTGGGTCAGTGCTGGAGGGTGAGGACGCCCGGCTGCCAGGGGAGCTTGTCGTAGGGGCCGGTCGCGGTGGGGCTCTTGCCCTGGTAGAGGAACTGGAGGTTGCAGGGGTCGATGGTCATGGTCTGGTCGGGGTTGTTGCGGACCAGGTCGCCGTGGCTGATGTCGTTGGTCCAGTTGGCGCCGCTGTTGGCCTTGCCAGCGAAGGGGTTGCCCTCGCTGGCGGCCTGCGGGGTCCACGTGCCGTTGAGGCTGGTGGCGGTGAAGGAGCGGAAGTAGCGGCCGGCGGCGCCCTGGGCTTCGACGATCATGAGGTACTGGTTCTGGTCCTTGACCTTGTAGACCTGTGGCGCCTCGAAGAGGTTGTTCACCGAGTCGCTCATGACCGTGGTGTAGGAGGAGCCGAAGTTGCCGGGGAAGTTGCCGATGGGCATGCTGGCCCGGTAGATGCTGCCGTTGTCGCCGGCGAAGAACAGGTACATGTTCTGGCCGTCGGCGATCAGGGTCTGGTCGATCGGCCCGGTGCCGGAGTTGGGGATGCTGCCGGTGAACAGCGGTTGCGGCGCGGACCAGCCGTTGGGGTTGGTCGGGTCGTTGGAGGTGCGGTAGAGGAAGGGCCACTGGCCCCACTGGTAGGCGAGGACCCAGATGTTCTTGGGCGCGAAGTAGAACAGCGTGGGGGCCACTGCGGCCTGGTTCATGCCGGTCTGGCCGGTCGAGGCCATGTCCGACCAGTTGGTGAACGGGCTGAACATCATCGAGCCGTAGGACGACCCGGACACGTTCGACCCGTAGACCAGGTGCTTGCCGTTGTAGACGACATCGGTGAAGTCCTTCACCGAGGCCCACCCGTTGCCGGGCTTCGCCAGCGAACCCGTCGAGGACCAGTGGTAACTCGACGGCAGGGCACAGGAGTTGCTGCCCGACGGCGCGGGTGTGGTCGGGGCGGAGCCGGCCGGGGTGAGGTTCCAGTGCTGGTTGGCGGCGCCCCAGGAGTCCCAGATCTGGACGGGGGTGCCGTTGGCGGTCTGGTTGCCGGGCGTCTCCAGGGCCTTGCGGGTGGCGACGTTGGTGAGGGTGTAGGAGCCGTCGCTGTTGCGGGCGGCCTTCCAGTGCTGGTTGGCGCCGCCGTTGTCGTCCCAGACCAGCAGCTTGGTGCCGTTGGCGGCCTGGCCGGCCGGATCGTCCAGGACCCGGCCGCTGGCGAGGTCGGTGAAGGTGTAGGAGCCGTCGCTGTTCCGGCCGGCCCGCCACTGCTGGTTGGCGGCGCCGCTGGCGTCCCACACCTGGAGTGGGGTGCCGTTGCCGTTCTGTCCGGCGGGCTCGTCGAGGACGCGTCCGGAGGCCGCGCCGGAGAGGGTGTACACGGTGCCGGGGACGATGCCCCCGCCCGGCGTGCCGCCGTCTCCGCCGCCAGTGCCGCCGCTGCTCGCGCTCAGGGTGCTGAGGACCGCGCCGTAGGCAGGCTTCTTGTTGCCGTTGCCGTCGAACAGCAGCGCGTTCTCGCCGGTGCGCCAGGAGTCGCTGTCGCGGATGCCCCACACGGTGAGGCCCGTGCAGCGGGGAACGTCGAGGCAGGCCTGGACGGCGGCGGTGTACGCGTTCGCCGATGCCTGGGCGATGTCGAGCTCGGTGATCTGGACGTCCACGCCGAGTGCGGCGAAGTTGGCCAGGGTGGTCCGGTAGCTCGCCGGGGGGCCGCCGGCGCCGAAGTGGCTCTGGAAGCCGACGCAGTCGATCGGCACACCGCGGGACTTGAAGTCCTTGACCATGCTGTAGACGCCCTGGGTCTTGGCGTCGGACCAGTTCTCGATGTTGTAGTCGTTGTAGCAGAGCTTGGCGGAGGGGTCGACGTTCCGGGCGGTGCGGAAGGCCTCCTCGATGAAGCCGTCGCCCAGCTCGTCCTGGAACACCGAGCTGCGGTGCCGGCCGCTGCCGTCGTCGCTGAACGCCTCGTTGACCACGTCCCAGGCGTAGATCTTGCCCTTGTAGTGGGACATCTCCTGGGTGATGTGGTTGTCCATCACGCCGCGCAGGGTGTTGGCGTCGTTGATGGACTTGACCCAGGCCGGCAGCTGGGAGTGCCAGACCAGGGTGTGGCCGCGCATCCGCTGGCCGTGCGCGGAGGCGTGGCTGACGATCGAGTCCGCCGGGGCGAAGTTGAACGACCCCCGGGAGGGCTCGGTGGTGTCCCACTTCATCTCGTTCTCCGGGGTGATCGCGTTGAACTCCCGGTCGAGGATGGTGGAGTACGTCGAGTCGCCGAGCCTGCCCGAGGACACCGCCGTGCCGAAGTAGCGGCCGCTGCCGGCCGCCGCCTCGGCGGTCGTGGTCGGTGCGGCGGCCTTCGACGTGCGTGCGGCCTGGGCGATCAGCGGCACGGCGGCGCCCGTGGCGGCGAGGGCCACGGCGACGGCGATCACGCGACGGGTCGCCGGGCGGCGGCGATGAGAACGGTTCTGATCGGGCAACGGCTTCTTCCTCTGGCACAGTGGGCCTTGGTCCTGGCCTCGTTCACCTGCCAGTTGCCGCCGCCCGCGGGAAGGTTGCCGTGATCCGGGAGGTTTTTTCAGCGGATCCGGGAGCCGGTGAAGCGGGCGACTTCGGCCAGGTCCGCCCCGATCCGGCGCGCGGCCTCCCGCAGCGGTGGGAGGACGGTGTCGTGGATCCGGTCGGCGGTGCCGCGGCTGGCGGGGAGGGCGACGTTGGCGGCGGCGATCACCCGTCCGTGGTCGTCGGTGACGGGGACGGCGACGGAGCACAGCCCCTCCTCCAGCTCCTGGTCGACCAGCGCCCAGCCGTCCCCCGCCGCGGCGGCCAGGGCGCGGGCGAGGGCCGGGACGGTCGCCTTGGTGTGCGGGGTGATCCGGTGAAGCGCCACCCGGCGCAGGTGGTCCAGCCGCTCCGGCTCGGGCAGGGCGGCCAGGAGCACCCGGCCCATCGAGGTGGCGTACGCGGGGAAGCGGGTGCCCACGGTGATGTCGACCCGCATGATGCGGGAGGCGGTGACGCGGGCGACGTAGCGGATGTCGTCGCCGTCGAGGACGGCGACGGACGCCGATTCGTGGACCTGTGCCACCAGGGCGGCCAGATGGGGCCTGGCGATCTGGGCGGTGGTCAGTTGGGAGAGCCGGGCGAAGCCGAGGTCCATGACCCGGGGGAGCAGTCGGTAGCCGTCCGGTTCGGCCGCGGCGTAGCCGAGGTGCTGCAGGGTGATCAGGGCCCGGCGGGCGGTGGCGCGGGGCAGGCCGGTGGCGCGCGCCGTGTCGGCCAGGCTCATGGCGCCGCGGCGCGACCCGAGGGCTCGCAGGACGTCGAGGCCGCGGGCCAGCGACTGCAGGAAGCCGGAGCCCAGTTCCTCCTTCAGTGAACTGTCGAAGGCCGCGACGGTGTCCGGCGGCGGAGGGGGCGGGGTCTGGCGGCTCAGCGCGTGCTCCATGGCGTCGACGGTGGCGCGCATCCGGGGGAGGGCGTGCTGCGCCAGTGACGTGGCGGTGTGGCGGCTCGTGTGGCTGACGACGCTGAGGGCGCAGACCGTGGCGCCCGAGGGGTCGCGGACGGGCAGGGCCACGGCGACCAGTCCCGGTTCGATCAGCTGGTCGTCCACCGACAGGCCGGTCTCGCGGGCCGTCCGTACCCGCTCCTCGAAGTCCGCCTCGATGGAGCCCGCTTTGATGGAGCCCGCCTCGATGGAGCCTGTTTCGATGGAGTCCGCCTCGATGACGGCTGCCTCGGCCCGCCGGTCGTCGCCGGTCCCGGTCCGCCTCGGGACGGCGGGGAAGCCGCTGTCGAGCGGATCCGTCCGGCGCCGGGTCAGCCAGCGGTCGCGCTCGGCCTCGGTCCACCGGGTGGCGAACAGGGCTCCGGGCGCGCAGCGTTCGGCCGGCAGCAGGTCGCCGATCCGGAACGAGACGGCCATGCTCCGCCGGCGTGGGGCCTGGGTGATGAACCGCACGCCGTCCTGGTCGGGTACGGCGATCGAGACGGACTCGTCCAGCCGGTCGGCGAGGGCGAGCGCGTGCGGAGTGAGTGCCTCGGGCAGTCCGCAGGAGGCCAGGTAGGCGTTGCCGAACCCCATCACCCGGGGGGTGAGCAGCAGGTCGCGCCCGTCGGAGCGCAGCAGGCCGAGGCGGACCAGGGTGGTCGCGACGCGGTCGACGGTCGAGCGGGCCAGGCCGGTCTCGCGGGCGAGGTCGCTGGGGCGCTGCCGTGGACTCGGGTCGGCCGCCATGGCGCGCAGCACCGCCAGGCCGCGCTCCAGCGGGCGGACCGACTCGTCCGGGGAAGGGGCGGTCATCTCGGACCTCCTGATCGGTGGCACGGAAGCCGCGGCACGGATGCCCTGACACGGGGCCACGGCGGGGCATTGACACGGCCGGTGGGGCGGCGCACACTCTGGCCCGGCAAATTATGCACCATCGTTCACCAGGCGAACGCCGCGGCCCGACGGGACGGTCATCGGATGGACAAAGTGGTTGCGACCGCCGAGGAGGCGGTCGCCGACATCGGGGACAG
The DNA here is from genome assembly GCF_042884005.1 of Kitasatospora sp. NPDC058162. Taxonomy (NCBI): domain Bacteria; kingdom Bacillati; phylum Actinomycetota; class Actinomycetes; order Kitasatosporales; family Streptomycetaceae; genus Kitasatospora; species Kitasatospora sp. NPDC058162. The sequence goes on along the minus strand of NZ_JBHVUS010000001.1, from coordinate 406,999 downwards.
AGCCTCGTTGGCGGTCGGAGGGTTCGGCCTCAGCGGCGTACCGAACGTCCTGATCCAGGCGCTGTTCGGGCGGGGGAGCACCCGCCTCGGCGTGGTCTCCAACAACTGCGGAGTGGACGGCGGCGGCCTCGGCCTGCTGCTGGCGGCCGGTCGGATCAGCCGGGTCACCGGCAGCTACGTCGGCGACAACAAGGAGTTCGCCCGCCAGTACCTCGGCGGCGAACTAGAAGTGGAACTGGTCCCGCAGGGGACGCTGGCCGAGCGGCTGCGGGCCGGCGGCTGCGGCATCCCGGCGTTCTTCAGCCCGGCCGGCGTCGGCACCCAGGTCGCCGACGGCGGGCTGCCCTGGCGCTACGACCCGGACGGCGGCGTGGCCGTGGCCTCGCCGCCCAAGGAGGTCCGCGCGTACGACGGGCGCGAGTACGTCCTCGAACGCGGCATCACCACCGACTTCGCCCTGGTCCGCGCGGCCAGGGGCGACCGCCACGGGAACCTGGTCTTCAACAAGGCCGCGCGCAACTTCAACCCGCTCGCGGCGATGGCGGGCCGGATCACCGTCGCCGAGGTCGAGGAGCTCGTCGAGCCGGGCGGGTTGGACCCGGACGAGGTGCACCTGCCCGGGGTGTTCGTGCAGCGCGTGGTCGCGCTGACCCCGGAACAGGCCGCGGACAAGGGCATCGAGCGGAGGATGATCCGATGAGTTGGACGAGGGACGAGATGGCGGCCCGGGCTGCCCGGGAGCTGGCCGACGGCAGCTACGTCAACCTCGGCATCGGGCTGCCCACGCTGCTGCCCAGCCACCTCCCCGAGGGCGTCGACGTCGTCCTCCAGTCGGAGAACGGCCTGCTCGGCGTGGGCCCGTACCCGACCGAGGCCGAGGTCGACCCCGACCTGATCAATGCGGGCAAGGAGACCGTGACCGTGCTCCCGGGCGCGGCCTTCTTCGACTCCGCCCTCTCCTTCGGGATGATCCGCGGCGGTCACCTCGACGCCGCGATCCTCGGTGCCATGCAGGTCTCCGCCCGCGGTGACCTGGCCAACTGGATGGTGCCCGGGAGGATGGTCAAGGGCATGGGCGGCGCGATGGACCTCGTCCACGGCGCCCGCAGGGTCATCGTGGTGATGGAGCACACCGCCAAGGACGGCACCCCGAAGGTGGTCGCCGAGTGTTCGCTGCCGCTGACCGGCCGGCGCTGCGTCCACCGCGTCATCACCGACCTCGGAGTCCTCGACGTCACCGACGACGGGCTGGTGCTGGTCGAGACCGCCCCCGGCGTGACCCCCGAGGAGATCGTCCGGCGCACCGCGGCGCCGGTACGGATCGCCGTCCCCGCCCTCGCCCCGGAAAGGTGACCGACCGCCATGCCGCCGACCCAGCAGGACATCTCCGAGGAGATCGCCCGGGAACACGAGGCGTACGCCCGGGCCGGCTCCGTCCGGCACCACCCCGACCGGGGCTACGCCCCTTACCGCAGCAGCCTGCTCCGCCACCCGCGGCAGCCGCTGGTCGCCGTCCGGGACCCGGAGGCCGTCGAGCTCTCCGGCCCCGCCTTCGGCGTCACCGACGTCACCGAACTCGACGGCGACCTGACCCGCCGGCACACCGGCGAGCCGCTCGGCGAACGGATCACCGTCACCGGCCGGGTGCTCGACCGGACCGGGCGCCCGGTGTGCGGGCAACTGGTGGAGATCTGGCAGGCCAACGCCGCGGGCCGGTACGCCCACCAGCGCGACCAGCACCCCGCGCCGCTGGACCCCAACTTCACCGGCGCGGGCCGCTGCCTGACGGACGACCAGGGCCGGTACCGCTTCACCACCGTCAAGCCCGGCGCCTACCCCTGGCGCAACCACACCAACGCCTGGCGGCCCGCCCACATCCACTTCTCGCTGTTCGGCACTGCCTTCACCCAGCGCCTCGTCACCCAGATGTACTTCCCCGGCGACCCGCTCTTCGCCTACGACCCGATCCTCCAGTCCGTCACCGACGACGCCGCCCGCGCCCGCCTGGTCGCCACCTACGACCACGACCTGTCCACTCCCGAGTGGTCGCTCGGCTACCGCTGGGACATCGTCCTCGACGGCCCGGCCGCCACCTGGATCGAGGAAGGCCGCTGATGCTCCCCACCCCTTCGCAGACCGTCGGACCGTTCTACGGCTACGCCCTGCCCTTCCCCGGCGGGGGCGAGATCGCGCCCGCCGGCCACCGCGACACCATCGTCGTCCACGGCCGCGTCCTGGACGGGGGCGGCGAACCGGTCCCCGACGCCCTGCTGGAGATCTGGCAGCCCGGCCCGGACGGCTCGCGCACCGGCGCGCCCGGCTCGCTGCGCCGGGACCAGGTCACCGGCGGACACGCGGGCCGCGACGGCGTCACCTTCACCGGCTTCGGCCGGGTCGCCACCGACGCCGACGGCCGGTACGTCCTGCGCACCCTCGCCCCGGGCGGCGTGCCGTACCTGTCGGTCTGCGTCTTCGCCCGAGGCCTGCTCCACCACCTGTTCACCCGGATCTACCTGCCCGCCGAGGACCGCACGGCCGACCGGGCCGACCCGGTCAAGCCGCTGCTCGACCCGCTGCTCGGCTCGCTGGAGCCGCGCCGCCGGGCCACCCTGCTCGCGGTCGAGGAGACCCGGGGCAGCTACCGCTTCGACCTGCGGCTGCAGGGGCCCGAGGAGACGGTCTTCCTTGACTTCCACTGATCAGACGGCGGCCGCCGATGTCGGCCTGCTCTCCCCGCTCCGCGCGGGATCGGCCGTCGAAGCGGCCACCGGCGATGTCGCCTTCCTCCAGGCGATGCTCGATGCCGAGGCCGCCCTCACCCGGGCGCAGGCCCGCCTCGGGCACGCCCCGGCCTCGGCGGCCACCGCCGTGGACGCGGCCGCCCGCGCCGAGCACTTCGACGTACGCGACCTCGCGCTGCGCGCCCGGGCGGGCGGCAACCCGGTCATCCCGCTGGTCGCCGACCTGACCGCCGCCGTGCCCGGCGACGCCGCACCGTTCGTGCACCGCGGCGCCACCAGCCAGGACATCCTGGACACCGCCGCCATGCTGGTCGCCACTCGCAGCCTGGTGCCGACCCTCGCCGACCTGCACCGCACCGCCGAGGCCTGCGCACGCCTCGCGGCCGAGCACCGCGGCACCCCGATGCCCGGCCGTACGCTGACCCAGCACGCCGTCCCGACCACCTTCGGCCTCAAGGCGGCCGGCTGGCGCAGCCTCGCCCTCGACGCCGCCGACCGGCTGTCCGCCCTCCGCCTGCCCGCCCAACTCGGCGGCGCCGCAGGCACCTTGGCCGCCTTCGAGGCACTGGCGCAGGCACCCGGCAGCGGCCCCGAGCTGATCGAGGCCTACGCCCGGGAAGTGGGCCTGGCCGCACCCGTCCTGCCCTGGCACACCCTGCGCACCCCGATCGCCGATCTGGCCGCCGCGCTCGCCTTCACCACCGCGGCCCTCGGCAAGGCGGCCGCCGACGTCCTCGTGCTCTCCCGCACCGAGACCGGCGAGGTCGCGGAGGGCGGCGGAGGCGGCTCCTCGGCGATGCCCCACAAGGCGAATCCGGTCCGCGCCACCCTGATCGCCGCCGCCGCCCGCCAGGCACCCGCCCTCGCCGCCGTCCTGCTCGGCTCGCTCGCCGCCGAGGACGAGCGGCCCGCCGGCGCCTGGCACGCCGAATGGCAGAGCCTGCGCGAACTGCTCCGCCTGGCCGGCGGAGCCGCCCGCGCCGCGGCCGAACTCGCCGAGGGCCTCCAGGTGTTCGCCTACCGGATGCGCGACAACCTGGACCTCACCCGGGGCCTGGTGGTCAGCGAGCGCCTCGCCGCCGAGCTCGGCGAACTGCTCGGCCGCCGAGCGGCCGGGGAACTGCTCACCGCAGCCGCCCGCCGGGCCGTCGCCGAGGACCTCGACCTCCAGGACGTCCTGGCGGACGAGCCCGCTCTGAAGGACCGGATCGACACCCGGCGACTGCGCGAACTCACCGATCCGGCCCGGTACTCGGGATCGGCTGCCGCACTGGTCGACCGTGCCCTACGGCGCACTCCGGCATCGGTCCCACCACGGAGGACCCTCCCATGACGCTCCACTTCACCACCGAGGGACCGGCCGAAGGGCCAAGGGACGCCCCGGCGTTGATCCTCGGCCCCTCGCTCGGCACCTCGCTCGCCGTCTGGGACGAGCCGGCGGCCGCCCTCGCCCGGCACCATCGGGTGGTCCGCTGGGACCTGCCCGGCCACGGTCGCTCACCGGCGGGCCTGCTCTCCGAGGGCGCCACCGTCGCCGACCTCGCCGACCTCGTGCTGGCCGTCGCCGACCGGCTCGAGCTGACCCGCTTCGCCTATGCGGGCATCTCCCTCGGCGGCGCCGTCGGCGCCCACCTCGCCGTCCACCACCCCGAGCGGATCTCCTCGCTCGCCCTGGTCTGCTCCTCCGCCCGCTTCGGCGAACCCGAAGCCTGGCGCGAGCGTGCCGCGCTCGTCCGGAGGGCGGGCACGGAACCGCTGGCGGAGACCGCACCGGCCCGCTGGTTCACCCCCGGCTTCGCCCGGACCCCGGCGGCCGCCGCCCTGGCCGACGCCCTGGTCGCCGACCAGCGCGCCGCCGACCCGGCCTGCTACGCGGCCTGCTGCGACGCACTGGCCGCCTTCGACCTGGGCGCCGAGCTGCACCGGATCACGGCGCCGACCCTCGTCATCGCCGGCCGCGACGACACCGCGACCCCGCCCCCGCACGCCCGCCGACTCGCCGACGGCATCCCCGGATCCGGGCTGGTCGAGCTCCCGGGGGCCGCCCACCTCGCGCCGGTCGAACGGCCGCAGGCCGTACTCGACGCCCTGCGGAGCCACCTCGCCCCCGGGCTCGACGACGACCACCGGCGCGCCGCGGGCATGACCGTACGCCGGGCCGTTCTGGGCGACGCCCACGTCGACCGGGCCGTCGCCGGCACCACCGAATTCACTGCGCCGTTCCAGGACTTCATCACCCGCTACGCCTGGGGCGAGATCTGGACCCGCCCCGGCCTGGACCGCCGCACCCGCAGCTGCGTCACCCTCACCGCCCTGGTCGCGGGCGGCCACCAGGAGGAACTCGCGATGCACGTCAAGGCCGCGGTGCGCAACGGCCTCAGCCCCGAGGAGATCGGCGAAGTCCTGCTCCAGACCGCCGTCTACTGCGGCGTCCCGGCCGCCAACGCGGCCTTCGCCATCGCGAACCGCGTGCTGCGGCAGGACAGTTCGAACGAACAGGAGGACGACCACTGATGCACACCACCATCGGCATCATCGGCGCCGGGCCCGCGGGCCTGCTGCTCGCCCGGCTGCTCCACCGGGCCGGCATCGACAGCGTCGTCCTGGAGGCCCGGGACCGCTCCTACGTCGAACACCGCCAGCGCGCCGGGATCCTGGAGCAGACCACCGTCGACGCGCTGCGCGCCGTCGGCGCGGGGGAGCGGATGGACCGCGAGGGCCTGGTCCACGACGGCATCGAACTGCGCTTCGGCGGCCGCGCCCACCGCATCGGCTTCCCCGGCCCGACCGGCGGGCGGAGCGTCATGCTGTACGCCCAGACCGAGGTGGTCAAGGACCTGATCGCCCTTCAGCTCACCGAGGGCGGCCCGCTGCTCTTCGGCGCGCAGGTCCACTCCGTGGCGCAGGCCGACGGCGCCCGCCCGACCGTCCGGTACACCCGCGAGAGCCGCGAGTCGACCCTCACCTGCGACTACGTCGTCGGCTGCGACGGCTTCCACGGTGTGACCAGGAACGCCATCCCGGCAGCCGTCCTGCGGACCTACGAGCGCACCTATCCGTACTCCTGGCTGGGCGTCCTCGCCGAGGCGCCCCCGGTCTACGAGGAGTTGATCTACGCCCACTCCGAGCGCGGCTTCGCCCTCGCCTCCATGCGCTCGCCCTCGGTCAGCCGCCTCTACCTCCAGGTGCCCAACGGCACCGACCCGGTCGACTGGTCCGACGCGCGGATCTGGGACGAGCTCGACGCCCGGCTGGCCATCGGCCGGGCACCGGGCTGGAAGCTGGCCCGCGGCCCGATCACCACCAAGGCGGTGCTGCCCATGCGCAGCCACGTCACCGAACCGATGCGCCACGAACGGGTGTTCCTGGCCGGTGACGCGGCCCACATCGTCCCCCCGACCGGCGCCAAGGGCCTCAACCTCGCCGTCGCCGACGTCCTCGTCCTCGGCGAGGCGTTCACGGAGCTGCACCGGACCGGCTCCACCGCCCTGCTCGACGCCTACTCCGACACCGGCCTCGAACGCGTCTGGCGCGCCGAGCACTTCTCGTACTTCATGACCACCACCCTGCACGTCGACCCGGACCAGTCCACCTTCGACACCCGCCTGCAACTCTCCCAACTGGCCCGCCTCGCCGCCTCCCCGCACGCGGCCGCGGAGCTGGCGCACAACTACGTCGGCGCCCCGATCGGCCGAGGACTGCCCCGGGACTGACCCGGCGGTGCCGCTTGGTCTGCGTTCGTCGCCTCCCTCAAGGCCGGCGAACTCCCCACCGTCTGAACACCCCTGCGCGAGAAGTCGGCCCGGCCGACTTCTCGCGCAGTTCCGTTAGCGGCGTGCGTCCAGCCGTTCGCAAAGCGCCATCGAAATCCGTTGGCGCCAACGGCCGTCGAGCAACAAGACTGCCCCGGTGACCCCCCTCCCGCAGCCGGCGCCGGACCCGCGTAACCACTACCTCGTCCCCGACTACGCGGGCATGGAAGCCCTGGTGGCAGACCTGGTGGTGCCCGCCAACGCCTCGATGTACGTCATGAGCGCCCTGGAGACCTCCCGCGAGCTCATCCGGCACTCCTACTACCGGTACGAGTTCGCCACCGTCGCCGTCTCGCACTCCCTCTTCGCCCTGGAGCACCTCCTCACTGAGCGTCTCGCCACCCATGCGTCGCTCCAGGACCTCATCACGCGTGCCACCACCGCAGGCCTCATCGCACCCGAACTCGCCGCTGAGCTCGACCGCAGCCGACAAGTCCGCGACGGCCTCGCCCGGGGCACCCGATCCAGTGCCGTCATCCTCCCGCTCCGTGCCATCGACCTGGTGCGCACCGTCTTCGACGCCGTCTCCCTACTCCTCCCGACAAGCACACCGCAGCCCGAGGACCGACTTGCCCAACTCTGGGACGACCACGAGCGTGCCCCGTACCCCGACGGCTTCCGCGGCATCGACATCGCGGGTGTGGAGCTGATCCTCCTGGACGCCGACACCGCCGGCCTCGTCCGCACAGAACTGAACGGCGGGCTTGACGAGAACGGCATCGCCGGTCTCTGGTGGTGCATCGCCGGCCTCGACAAAGTCGTACCCTTGATCGACTCGGAGTACTGCGCCTCCTACTTCGCCAACCTCCGTACGCTGGCCAGGCTCACAGTGGCACGCCACCTCCCCAGCGCCACCTGACCTCGTTGCGACCAGCTGGCCCGCCGTTCACCAGCGCGGTCGCCTCCCTCTTCAACGGGATCCAGGCCAACGTCTCCCCCTGAGCAGCGCCAGGCCCGGCCGGATCCACGGATCCACGACCCACGGATCGAGGACAGCACTGTGTCAGCCGAACCCCTGCGGAAGGCGGCCGCCCTGACAGCCGTCGCGGGCGCGCTCCTGCTCGCCGCGGCCTGCGGGCAGAAGACCACCCCCGCCGCGACGGACCACTGCCCGAACACCCCTGAGGCGGTGGTGAGCCACCAGGTGACGGAGGATCCGTCCGCGGCCGCCTCCTACTGGACGGGTGACCGCGAACGCAGTGCGAAGCCGGCCCCGATGCCGGGCAAGGACCGTACCCAGGCGCCCTGCCCCTGAGTTGCCCCACGGGGCCTGTCCGCCGCCCGGGACCAGCTCGTCGGGCTAGAGGTCCAGGACCAGGCGGTCGCCGCGGCAACGGGAGACGCAGATCAGCATGGTGTCCCCGGCGGTGCGCTCCTCCGCCGTGAGAAGTGAGTCGCGGTGCTCGGGGACGCCCTCCAGGACGTCCGTCTCGCAGGTCCCGCAGGTCCCCTCGGAGCAGGAGTACAGGGCCTCGACGCCGGCTGCGCGGACCGTTTCCAGGACGGAGGTGTGCTCCGGGACGGTCAGGGTCAGGCCGGAGCGGGCCAGGACGAGTTCGAACGGGGTGTCGGGGGAGGCAGCGGCCGGGGTACGCGGGCGGAAGCGTTCCAGGTGGGGCTCCGGCCAGCCGGTCGCCGCGCAGTACTGCTCGACGGCGTCGAGGAGCGGGCCGGGGCCGCAGCAGTAGACGGCGGTGTCCGGTTCCGGGGCACCGAGGTAGGAGGCCAGGTCCAGCAGGCCGGTCTCGTCCTGCGGCCGGACGGCCACCCGCCCGCCGTAGCGGGCCAGTTCATCGCGGAAGGCCATGGAGCCGCGGGTGCGTCCGCCGTAGAGCAGGGACCAGTCGGCGCCGGCCGCGTCCGCCGCCCGCAGCATCGGCAGGACGGGGGTGATGCCGATCCCCCCGGCGATGAAGAGGTACCGGCGGGCGGGCCGCAGCGGGAAGTGGTTGCGCGGCCCCCGCACCCGTAGGGTGTCGCCGACCCGCAGCCGCTCGTGCACGAAGGCCGATCCTCCGCGCCCCTCGGGCTCCCGCAGCACGGCGATCCGCCAGACGTCCGGCTCGGCCGGGTCCCCGCAGAGCGAGTACTGCCGCTCCAGCCCGTCGGTGAGGAGGAGGTCGAGGTGGGCGCCCGGCTCCCAGGGGGGAAGGCCGCTGCCGCGGAAGGCCAGCGAGATCACGCCGTCGGCCTCCTGGCGGCGGTCGGTGACGACGACGGTGTGGAGGTTCTCAGCCAATCGGTGCCTCGCTCGGGTGTCCGGCCAGCGCGGCGAGGATGCGGCGGGCGGCGAGGCCGCCGGTGTCGATGCCGATGCTGAGTTCCTGGTAGCCGGCCGGCTCGCGGTCGAGCGCGCGCTGCAACAGGTTCAGGGCGTCGACGTCCTGCATCACCACCTGGTGGTTGAAGTCCCGTAGGAACGCGGTGACTTCGTCGTCGTCCGTCGCGAAGTCGCGGGAGACGGCCCAGAAGTCGTAGACCTTGCCGGGGGCGGAAGGGGTGATGGCGTAGGTGATCTCGGTGCGGAACGCCGGTTCGTCCTGCCCGACCGGCATGATCCGGCTGTGCAGCAGGTAGAGGCAGGGAGCGAAGTACTCGATGTCCTGCCGGCGGGTGATCCGGCCCTCGATGCCCGTCGAGCGGGCGTAGAAGGGCGGGCACTCGGCGTCCGTCATGTGGCGGGAGACCCGGACGACGCCGGCGCCCTCGTCGACCTCGGTGGTGATGGGGGTCTCGGCGACCTCCGGGGTGCCGATGTAGCCGCTGTGCAGGTAGGTCTCGTGGGAGAGGTCCATCAGGTTGTCGACCAGCAGCCCGTAGTCGCCGTCGATCGGTTCCATGCCGCGGACGGTGACCATGTCCGGGTCCGCCAGGTGCGGGGCGCGGGGGATCGTCTTCTCGTCGGCCAGGGCCGGATCGCCGATCCAGACCCAGACGAACGAGTCGAGCTCGACCGCCGGGTAGGCGGCGACCCGGGCGGTGCGGGGGATGCGTCGCTGGCCGGGGACGGACACGCAGGCTCCGGCGGTGTCGTAGGTGAAGCCGTGGTAGCCGCAGACGATTCGGTCGCCGTCCAGGCGGCTCGCCGAGAGCGGGAAGCGGCGGTGCACGCACCGGTCGGCGAGGGCGACGACCCGCCCGTCCTCCTCGGTGCGGTAGAGGACGATCGGTTCGCCGAGGATCGTCCGGCCGAGCAGCTCGCGGCCGATCTCGCTGCCGTAGGCGGCGACGTACCACTGGTTGCGGGCGAATGCGGTGGCCATGGGGCGCTCCCGTCGCGGAGGGAAGGGGGTGGGTGCGACGAGGTTCGCAGGGGCGCGGTGCCGCTCACAACGGGACTTCCATCAGGTGGAAGTCCGGCCGAGGGCCCGGGAGATGCCCAGCCCGGCGACCCGGACGGCGGGCGCGAGGGCGCTGGGAGTCAGGGGGCTGGGCGCGGCCCCCTCGGCCGGCACCACGACGGACACGGAGGCCACCACCTTCCCCCGCCCACCGCGCACCGGTGCGGCCACCGACACGGCGTCGGCGGTGATCTGACGGTCACTCACAATGACGCCCGCCCGCCGCACTTCGGCGAGCAGCCGCCGAAGCCGTACCGGATCGGTCACCGTGTACGGCGTGAACGCGGCCAACTCCCGGGCCAGGTACTGGTCCTGGACCTCCGGGGTGCTGTGGGCGAGCAGCACCAGGCCGACGCCGGTCGCGTGCAGCGGCCACCGCGCGCCGACCGCGGTCCGCACGCCCACGGCCGAGCGGCCCGAGATCCGTTCGATGTAGACGACCTCCAGGCCGTCCCGCACCGCGAGTTGCACGTTCTCGTGGGTGGCCTCGTAGAGGTCCTCCAGGAACGGCATCGCGGCCTCGCGCAGGGCGAGGCCGCGCGGGGCGAGGGAGCCGAGCTCCCACAGCCGCAGGCCGATGTGGTACAGCCCGTCCGGGTCGCGTTCGAGCGCACCCCAGTCGGACAGGAGCCCGACGAGACGGTGGGTGGTCGGGAGGGTGAGGCCGGCCCGCCGCCCGATCTCGGTCAGCGACAGTGCCGGGCCGGCATGCCCGAAGGCCGCCAGCACGGCGAGCAGCCGGTCGGCGGCCGAGCGGGGGGCCTGGTCGGTCATGCCGCGGTCACGCGTAGAAGCGGTAGACGGCCTGGGCGACGACGGCGGGCTTGGGCAGTCCGTCGATCTCGACGGTCAGGTCGACGGTCACCTCCGCGCCGCCCTTGACCTCGGTCACCGAGACGATCGCGCCGTGGGCGCGGATCTTGGCGCCGACCCGGACGGGGGAGGGGAAGCGGACCTTGTTGAGGCCGTAGTTGACGGCCATGCCGATGCCCTGGACCTCCAGCAGTTCGCTCCACAGCGGGATGAGCAGCGAGAGGCTCAGGTAGCCGTGGGCGATGGTGCCGCCGAAGGGGCCGTCCTTCGCCCGCTCGGCGTCGACGTGGATCCACTGGTGGTCGTCGGTGGCGTTGGCGAAGGTGTTCACCCGCTCCTGGGCGATCTCCAGCCACTCGCTGTGGCCGAGGTCGGTGCCGCCGAGTTCGAGCAGTTCGGCGATGCCGTTGACGGTACGGGACATGGGGGAGCCTCTCGGTACGGGTCCAGGGGGTGTCAGTGCTCCGTGTGGGCGGCCCGGATCGGGCCCTTGAGCAACTTGCCCGCGCCGCTGCGCGGGAGGGCGTCGGCGAAGCGCACCGACTTGGGGATCTTGTAGCGGGCGAGCCGCCCGTCCAGGTGGGCGGTGAGCTCCTCGGCGCTCGCCGAGGAGCTGGGCCGCAGGACGACGACGGCGCGGCCGACCTCGCCCCACTTCTCGTCGGGCACGCCGAAGACGGCACAGTCGGCGACGTCCGGGTGTTCCAGCAGGGCGTTCTCGACCTCGGCCGGGTAGACGTTCTCGCCGCCGGAGATGAACATGTCCTTCAGCCGGTCGACCAGCCGGACGTAGTTCTCGGCGTCCACCGCGGCGATGTCGCCGGTGCGGAACCAGCGGCCGTCGAAGGCGGTGGCGTTCTCCTCGGGGCGGCCCCAGTAGCCGGGTGTGACGTGCGGCCCGGCGACCAGCACCTCGCCCGGCTCGTCCACCCCGACCGGATCGCCGGCCGGGTCCACCAGCCGTACGTCCGTGAAGAAGTGCGGTACGCCCGCCGTCCCGGCGTGGGCCAGCGCGTCCTGCCGGTCGAGCAGCAGGACGCCGGGGGAGGCCTCGGTCATGCCGTAGCCCTGGACGAAGGCCAGGCCCCGCTGGAGGTAGTGCCGGATGGTCCGGGCCGGGACGGGTGCGCCCCCGCAGAGCAGGTTGCGCAGGCTGCTGAGGTCCGCCGTGGCCCAGCCGGGCTGGGCGGCCACCGCGTCGTACATCGCGGGGACGCCGAACAGGCAGGTGATCCGGTGGCGTTCGATCAGCTCCAGGGTGCGGGCCGGGTCGAACGCGGACTCCAGCACGGCCGTGCCGCCCTTGAGCAGGGTGGGCAGGCAGGTCATGTTGAGGGCGGCGGTGTGGAACAGCGGCGCGCTGACCAGGGTGACCTCGTCGGTGGAGAGGTCCACGTCGACCAGGACGTTGAGGCTGTTCCAGAGGATGTTGCCGTGGGTGAGCATCGCGCCCTTGGGGCGGCCGGTGGTCCCCGAGGTGTACATGATCATGCACAGGTCGTCCGGACCGACCGGCACGTCCAGCGGCTCGGACGGGGCGCCGGCCAGGAGCGCTTCGTAGGACTCGCCCTCGGCCTCCAACAGCGCGACGTCCCCGGCGAGTTCGGCGGCATCGACCTGACTGATCGTCAGCAGCAGCCTGCTGCCCGAGTCCTGCAGCTGGTGGCGCAGCTCGGGGGCGGCGAGGCGGGTGTTGAGCGGGACGAAGACCGCGCCGAGCTGGCCGGTGGCGAACAGGGCCTCCAGGAACGCGGGGTGGTTCGGCCCGAGGAAGGCCACCCGGTCGCCGGGCCGCACGCCGCGTGCGCGCAGCAGGTGGGCGAGGCGGGTGCTCCGGTCGTACAGCCCGGCGTAGTCGGTGGCGTGCTCCTCGTGGAGCAGGGCGGTGCGGTGCGGGGTCTTGCGGGCCCGGCGGGCGGGCCAGGACCCGATGCCTTGGTTCTGCAACGCGGGACTCCCTTGCCTGGCGTCACTGCTGCTTGTCGAGGCCGAGCAGCCTGGCGGCGTTCTCCTTGAGGATCTTCGGCCGGACCTCGTCCTTGATCGGGAGCTCGGCGAAGTCGGCGAGCCAGCGGTCCGGGCTGATCAGCGGGTAGTCGGAGCCGAACAGCACCTTGTCCTTGAGCAGGCTGTTGGCGTACCGGACCAGCTGCGGCGGGAAGTACTTCGGGGACCAGCCGGACAGGTCGATGTACACCTGCGGCTTGTGGGTGGCCACCGCCAGCGCCTCGTCCTGCCAGGGGAAGGAGGGGTGGGCGAGGATGATCGGCATCCCGGGGAAGTCGGCGGCGACGTCGTCGACCAGCATCGGGTTGGAGTACTTGAGCCGGATGCCGCCACCGCCGGGTGCGCCGGCGCCGATCCCGGTCTGGCCGGTGTGGAAGACGGCGATCGCGCCGGCCTCCTCGATGGCCTCGTACAGCGGGTAGGCCATCCGGTCGTCGGGGCGGAAGGCCTGGACGTTGGGGTGGAACTTGAAGCCCCTGACCCCGAACTCCTCGACCAGTGTGCGGATCCGCCGTACGGCCATCTTCCCCTTGTACGGGTCGACACTCGCGAAGGGGATGATCACATCGGGGTTCTCCCGGGCCGCCTCCGCGACCTCCTCGTTGGGGACGGCCGGGGTGCCGGTGGCCGCCTCGGCGTCCACGGTGAAGACCACGCAGGCCATCCTCCGCTCGCGGTAGTACGCGGCGATCTCCGGGAGGGTCGGGCGGCGGTGCTCCGCCTTGAAGTACGCCCCGGCGGCGCTGTCCAGCTCCTCGGAGAGCGAACCCCGGCCGCGCGAGGACACCTCGGCGTGGGTGTGCATGTCGATGGCGACGAGGTCGTCGATGTTCATCGGGCGGACCCCGCTTCATCGTTCATGGGGCGGATCCCCGGTTCGTCGTTCATCGGGCGGATCCCTGGTACATCGTTCATCGGGCGCACTCCCGTCAGATCCGGGGTGCCGGGATGCCGTAGGTCTCCGGCACGCGCCCGACGGAGACCGGCCAGGCGGCGGCGATGGCCTCCGCGCTCCAGCCGCCGTCGGCGTAGGCGACGGAGACCTCCTGCGGGTGCGACCAGAGCGCCAGCTTGTCGCCGCCGATGCCGATGCACTGCCCGGTGATCCCGTCAGAGGCGTCGGAGGCGAGGAAGGTGATCAGCGGGGCGACGTCCTCGGCGGTGCCGAAGCCCTCGCCCTTGCGCAGGCCGTCCGGCAGTGGGGTGCCGTGCTGCTCCAGGGCGTCGACGTGCGGGGCGAAGGCGGGGATGGTCCTGGTCATCGCCGTGGCCGCGACGGGGATGACGGCGTTGGCGGTGATGCCGGCCCTGGCCAGCTCCATCGCCCAGGTGCGGACCATCGCGGCGATGCCCGCCTTGGCGGCGGCGTAGTTGGTCTGGCCGAAGTTGCCGCGCTGACCGGCGGGGGAGCCGGCGACGATGATCCGCCCGCCCTCGCCCTGCTCGCGCATCCGCTCGACTGCTGCCCGGACGCAGGTGAAGGTGCCGCGCAGGTGGACCTGGACGACGGTGTCGAAGTCCTCATCGGTCATCTTCCACAGCACCCGGTCGCGCAGCACGCCCGCGTTGGTGACCATGACGTCCAGCCGCCCGAAGGCCTCGACGGCGCGGGCGACCAGGGCCTGCGCGGCCTCGGCGGTGCCGACGGCGGCGACCTCGGCGACGGCACGGCCACCGGCCGTCTCGATCTCCTTGACCGCACCGGCCGCCGCGTCCGCGTCGACGTCGTTGACCACGACGGCCGCGCCCGCGGCGGCGAGGGCCTTGGCATAGGCGAGCCCGAGGCCGCGGCCACTGCCGGTGACGACGGCGACCTTGCCGCTCAGATCCATGGGACTGCTCCTTGGCTGGGGTTGTCGGTGCGCTCAACCTAGGCAGCTTTCTGTCGGCCGTCAATGGAACTGCCGAATATTCGAACCCATCCGCACGCCGGCGGCACGGGCGCCCTACGCTGTGCCCGTGACCAGTCCCGATCTCGCCCCGCGTCCCCAGTCACTGATGCTCAGCTTCTTCGGCATCCATGTGCTCGGCCGGGGCATCGCCCTGTCCTCCGGCTGCGTGATCGAGGTGTTCGCGAGGATCGGCGTCACCGAGGAGGCCGTCCGTTCGACCCTCACCCGCATGGTCAACCGCGGCCTGCTGGAGCGGCACCGCCAGGGCCGGAAGATGTACTTCGCGCTGACCCCCCGCGCCGTCGCCGTGCTGCAGGACGGGCACGACCGGATCTGGCGCACCGGCGCGGTCAACCGCGACTGGGACGGCCAGTGGACGCTGGTCGGCTTCTCCCTGCCCGAGGCCTGGCGGCGCGAGCGTCACGACCTGCGCTCCCGGCTGACCTGGGGCGGGTTCGGTCCGCTGCAGAGCGGCCTGTGGATCGCGCCGGGCGTCGTGGACGTCACCGCGCTGCTGGACGACCTCTCCCTCACCGCCCACCTCCGGGTCTTCCGCGGCACGGTCCTCGAGCCGACGGAGGTGGCGCAGGTGGTGGAGTCGGCCTTCGACACCACGGCGATCGCCGCCGAGTACCGCGCCTTCCTGGACCGCTGGAGCGAGCCCGACGCCGGAGGCCCCGACCCGCTGGGCGGGCAACTGCTGTTGCACACCGACTGGCTCGAGCTGGTCCGCCGCGACCCGCACCTGCCCGCGGAGCACCTGCCCGCCGACTGGCCGGCGATCCGCGCCGAGGAGCTGTTCCACACCCTGGCCCAGCGCTGCGCCGCCGCCGCGCGGGGGGAAGCCCAGCGGGTCCTGGACGCGATCCCGGCGCGCTGACGGCCCTCCCGGGGGGTGGCCCATGGTGCCGGCAGCGGCGAATCTCGGGCATCGTCTTGACCGTCGCCAAAAAATCGCCCTACATTCATCGAGTCCTCAGCCCCGCGCCGCGCTTCCGCTGAGTCGATTCCCCCCCGCTCCTTCCGAACCCACCTCCCCGGGAAGGACCACCTCACCATGGGCACCCGCCTCACGCGCCGACTCGCCGCCGGCTGCACCGCCCTCGCCTGCACCGCCCTCGCCCTCGCCGCCGCCCCCGTGGCCGTGGCCCACGCCGACACCACGACCGCCCACCGCACCGGCACGCTCGCCGACGGCGCCACCTGGGTCGCCGACATCCCGGCCGACTGGAACGGCACCCTGCTGCTGTTCAGCCACGGCTTCGGACCCACCCAGGCCGGCGACGCCCCCAGCTCGGCCGCCGCCACCGCACTGCTCGCCGAGGGCTACGCGCTGGTCGGCTCCTCCTACGACCCGTACGGCTCCTGGTGGGCCCTCGACAGCGCGGAACGCGACCAGTTCCAGACCATCGACGCCTTCACCGCCGCCGTCGGCCGCCCCGCCCGTACGATCTCCGTCGGCCTCTCCATGGGCGGCCTGGTCAACGCCCAGATCGCCCGCGACGCAGACGGACGGGTGGCCGGCGCGCTCGGACTGTGCGGACTGGTCGCCGGCGGTGTCGATCTGAACAATTATCAGCTCGCCGCCGAGACCGTGCTCGCCACCCTGCTCGCGCCTGGTGACCGGCTCAGCCTCACGGACTACCCCAGCCAGGCCGCGGCCGCTGCCACCGCCACCACCCTGACGGAGGCCGTCAAGGCAGCCCAGACCACCCCGCAAGGCCGCGCCCGCATCGCCCTCGCGGCCGCCTACCTCAACCTGCCGGCCTGGGCCCCGGGGAAGAACCCGCCCGCCGCCGACGACCCGGCCGGCCAGGAGGCGCAGCAGTACGACTGGCTGGCGGCCGGGCAGCTCGACTTCATCATCACCGGCCGCTACTCGATCGAGCAGGCCGCCGGCGGCGACAGCGGCTCCACCGTCGGACTGAACTGGAAGTACCTGCTGGCGAGTTCACCCCACCACGCCGAGGTTCGCGCGCTCTACCGGGCCGCCGGTCTCGACCTCGACGAAGACCTCGCCACCCTCCGTGCCGTCCCCGCCCACCAGGCCGACCCGGCCGCGACCCGCCGGATGGAGCGGAGCTCCACCGCGGGCCAGGGCCTGGACGTGCCGCTGCTCGACCTGCACACCACCGCCGACCAACTGATCCCGGTCGAGCAGGAGAACGCCTTCGCGGCGCGGGTCCGCGCCGCCGGTGACGGCGCGCTGCTGCGCCAGGCCTACGTGGCCCGTCAGGGTCACTGCAGCTTCACCTCCGACGAGATCCTCGCCGGTCTGCACGCCCTGGTGCGCCGGATCGACACCGGGCACTGGGGCGACACGGGCGCCGCGGCGCTGAACGCCGACCGGCCCGCGGGAACCACGGCCTTCGTCAGCTACCGGCCCGGGCGGCTCGTCACCCGCTGAGGCTCCCGCACCTCCCCGTACCTGCCCGCACTTCCCCGCCCGACACCCCGCCCCACCCGGCACCCGCCCCGCCCGGCGGCGGCTCCTGACGATCACGGGGCCGCCGACCGTCTTTGCCGATCAGCCGATCAGCCGATCACCGAGAG
Source organism: Kitasatospora sp. NPDC058162 (assembly GCF_042884005.1). Taxonomy (NCBI): domain Bacteria; kingdom Bacillati; phylum Actinomycetota; class Actinomycetes; order Kitasatosporales; family Streptomycetaceae; genus Kitasatospora; species Kitasatospora sp. NPDC058162. The sequence goes on along the minus strand of NZ_JBHVUS010000001.1, from coordinate 389,840 downwards.
GATCCAACTCGCCATGAGCACCCCCGAGATCGAGCCCGGCCGCCTGTTCATCGGCGGGCAGTGGCGAGAGTCGTCCAGCGGCGCGCGGACCGAGGTGATCGACCCGTCCACCGGACGGGTTGCCACCACTGTCGCCGAGGCCGACGCGACCGACGTCGACGCGGCGGTGCGTGCCGCCAGGGAGGCCTTCGAGCGGGGCCGGTGGGCCGCGATGAGTGGGCGCGAGCGTGGCCGGGTGCTGCACCGGATCGCCCAGCTGATCCGGGAGAACGCCGACGAGCTCACGGCCCTGGAGAGCCTGGACGTCGGCAAGCCCGTCTCGCTCTGCCGGCCCGTGGACGTGGAGACCGCCGCCGACCAGTACGAGTACTGCGCGGCCCTCGCCCAGACCCTGGACGGAGCCGTCCGTGACACCCCGCTCAACGCCTTCGCCTACACCCGGCGCGGCCCGCTCGGCGTCGTGGCGGCCATCACCCCGTTCAACTTCCCGCTGATCCTGTCCAGTTCGAAGATCGGCCCGGCGCTCGCGGCCGGCAACACGGTCGTCCACAAGCCGGCCGACGAGACGCCGCTGAGCGCCCTGTTCATGGCGGGCCTGTTCCAGCGGGCCGGCCTGCCCGACGGCGTCGTCAACGTGGTCACCGGCGCCGGCCCGGTGGCTGGTGAGGCGCTGCTCAGGCACCCCGGCATCGACAAGGTCGCGTTCACCGGCTCGACCGCGATCGGCCGGCACGCCGCGAGCGTGGCCGGCGCGGCACTCAAGCCGGTCACCCTCGAACTCGGCGGCAACGCGGCCCATCTCCTCTTCGAGGACGCCGACCTGGACAAGGCGATCGGCGCCGTCATCAAGGCGTTCGTCTTCAACACCGGCCAGTTCTGCATGGGCGGGCCCCGGCTGCTGGTCGCCCGGCCGCGGTACGAGACGGTGCTCGGAATCCTCGCCGAGGCCGTCCCCGGCGTCCCGGTCGGCGACCCCCGGGACCCGGACACCGTGGTCGGGCCGATGGCCGGCGAGCGGCACCTGAGGAAGGTCGAGGAGTACGTGGACCTCGCCTGCCGGGAGGGCGGTCGGATCCTGTGCGGCGGCAAGCGCCTGGAGCTGAACGGCGGTTACTACTACGCGCCCACCGTCATCGCCGACCTGTCCAACGACTCCCGGGTGGTGCAGGAGGAGATCTTCGGCCCGGTCCTGACCGTCCAGCCCTTCGAGACCGAGGACGAGGCGGTGGAACTCGCCAACAGCACCCGCTACGGTCTGGCCTCCGGGGTCCAGACCGCCGATCTCACCCGCGCACACCGCGTCGCCGACCGCCTCCAGGCGGGCATCGTGTGGATCAACGACTGGGCGATGCTCGACCCCGCCGTCCCCTTCGGCGGCGTCAAGGACTCCGGCTTCGGCCGGGAGTACGGGCCCGAGGCGCTGGCCTCCTACACCAAGACCAAGTCGGTTGTCATCGCCATGAACTGACGCTCCATCGGTTTCGCGTTCCGCTCTCTCATTCCTCCTCTCATTCCTCCTCTCGTCCCGCATCTCATCCCGCTTCGCATTCCGCGCACCGAGGAGTACCCGCCCATGCCCACCACCCGCGCAGCCGTCGTCGAGTCCGGCGGAGCACCGTTCGTCCTCACCGACGTCGAACTCGACGAGCCCCGACCCCATGAGGCCCTGGTGCGGATCCGGGCCGCCGGACTCTGCCACACCGACCTCGGGGCCGCCGCCGGCGCCCTGCCGTTCCCGCTGCCCGGGGTCCTCGGCCACGAGGGGGCGGGCGTCGTGGAGGCGGTCGGCTCAGCGGTCACCGGCATCGTGCCGGGCGACCACGTCGTGCTGTCCTTCACCTCCTGCGGCGGCTGCCGCAACTGCCGCGACGGCCACCCCGCCTACTGCGCCGACTGGTTGCCGCTGAACCTCATCGGCGGGCGGCGCGGCGACGGCAGCGGCACCATCACCCGCGACGGCGCCGTTCTCGGCGGGCACTTCTTCGGGCAGTCGTCCTTCGCCGACCTCGCCCTGGTCGAGGAACGCAGCCTGGTGAAGGTCGACCCCGACGTCCCGCTAGAGCTGATCGCGCCCCTGGGCTGCGGAGTGCAGACCGGTGTGGGCGCCGTGTGGAAGGTGCTCCGACCCGAGGTGGGCAGCACCCTGGTCGTGCTCGGCGCCGGTGCGGTCGGGCTCTCCTCGGTGATGGCGGCGGCCCTCACCCCCGCGACCACGATCATCGCCGTCGACCGGGTGCCCGAGCGACTGGCGCTCGCCGGTGAACTCGGCGCCACCCACACCGTGAACGCGGCCGAGGCTGATCTCACCGAAGCCGTGCTGGAACTGTCTGGTGGTCAGGGCGCCGACGGCGTCGTGGAGACCACCGGCAACACCGCCGTCATTCGCCAGGGTGTCGACGCCCTCGCGCCCCGCGGCACCCTGGCCGTCGTGGGCGCCCCGCCCTTCGGTACCGAGGTGTCCCTCGACGCCAACGCCATGATCCCCGGCCGTACGGTGGTCGGCCTGACCCTCGGCGATGCCGAGACCCGGACCGTCATCCCCGCCCTGGTCCGGCTGGTCCGCGACGGCCGCCTTCCCCTCGACCGCCTGATCAGCCACTACCCGTTCGCCGACATCGACCGGGCCGTCCGCGACATGACCGCCGGGAAGGCCGTCAAGCCGGTCCTCACCTTCTGAGGTCGGACGCAACTGCCGTACTGCCTCCCGAGGTCGGGACCTCGGGGACAGTACGGCAGTTGCGTCCGGTGACCGCTCAGACGGCCCACTTCTGGTTGCTCTGGCCGTTGCAGGTCCACAGGTCGATCAGGGCGCCGTTGGCGGTGGACCGGGCGGTGACGTCGAGGCAGAGCCCGGACTGGGCGCTGGTGATGGTGCCGTCGGCGTTCACCGTCCACTGCTGGTTCGGCTGGTCGTTGCAGGTCCAGATCTCGACCTTGGTGCCGGGCGCGGTCTGGCCGTCGTACGCGTCCAGGCACATCCGGGTGCCGCCCGAGGAGACGGTCAGTCGGCCGGAGGAGGTGCGGGTCCAGGTCTGGTTCGGTTGGCCGTTGCAGTCCCAGATCTGCAGCTGGGTGCCCGGGGTGGTGGTCGAGTTCGGCACGTCCAGGCACTTGTCCGCGCCGACCGCGCGCACCGGGCCGCTCTGGTCCGTTCCGCCGCCGGTGCCGCCCGCGACGCGGAACATGGTGGTGCCGTGCGCCGGAACCGAGGCGCTGATGGGGCCGGTGGTGGTCGACGTCGCGCCGGACCACAGGTCGGTGAGGCTGTAGCCGGAGGCGCCGGTCTTCCCGATCGCGGCGGCGGAGGTGCTGATGATCGCGGTCGATCCGGTCTCGTTGAACAGGGCCACCGAGACGTCGCCGTTGGCCAGCGGCTTGGCCAGCACGTCGAGACCGCCGGCGGAGGACACCAGGGTGCCCTGCTTGCCGAGCGGGTCCTGGTCGACCGCGATCACCCGGGCATTGGTGAGCGTGGCCAGGGTGGCCGGGCCGGCCGAGGCGATGTTGGTGCCGGCGATCAGCGGAGCCGCCATCTCCGCCCACAGGCTGAACTCCGAACGGCTCTCGGTGTCGGTGAGCGGGCCGTTGCCGACCTCGAGCATGTCCGGGTCGTTCCAGTGGCCGGGCCCGGCGTAGGCGGCCAGGTTCACGTTGCTGTGGAAGATCGACAGCATGCTGGCATAGCCGGCGTTGATGTCGCCGGTGGTGCGCCAACTGTTGCCGACCCCGGCGCCCCAGGTCCACACGGCGTCCTCGCCCCAGCTGCACAGGCTGAACAGGATGGGCCGACCGGTCGCGGCCAGGGCGTCGCGCATCGTGGCGTACCGGGTCTGGGCGGGCGCCTTGTTGCCCTGGGGGCAGGAGTTCAGCCAACAGCCGGGCCCCGCATAGCAGTTGTCGTACTTCAGGTAGTCCACGCCCCAGGCAGCGAAGGTCTGTGCGTCCGTGGTCTCGTGGCCGAGGCTGCCCGGGAAACCGGCGCAGGTCTGCAGTCCGGCGTCCTCGTAGATGCCCAGCTTCAACCCCAGCGAGTGGACGTAGTCGGCGGTGCCCTTGATCCCGTCCGGGAACTTGTTGGGATCGGGGACCAGACGTCCGTCGGAGCCCCGGGAGTGGGTCATCCAGCAGTCGTCGATGTTGACGTACGCGTACCCGGCGCTCTGCATGCCGTTGTTGTGCATGGCCAGCGCCGTGCTCTTGATCAGCGGCTCGGAGACGTCGCAGCCGTAGGCGTTCCAGTCGTTGAAGCCCATCGGCGGCGTGATCGCCAAACCGTTGCCCGCGGCCGGTGCGGCTGGCGTGGCCGCAGCCGGCTGGGCCGCGCCCAGGGAGAGCAGCGGAATCGCCAGGGACAGGAGTAACGCCGAGAGTACGCAGGCAAGCGTCCTCCGCAGCCGTGCGCGCGCCGATGGCCGGGTGACGCGCGGGTTCGCGTGGAGCATGTGGTCGCCTCCTGGTGGGGGTGGTGGGGGTGGTGGGGGAGGTGTCTGTTTCTCGCGGTTCGGTAGTACTCCGAGATAGGTGTGAACATGACAAGCGCGTTTCGAGGGATGGCCCCATGACTGCGGGGTGGGGACTCCGAGAGGACTCGATCGGGCAGTGAGGCCGCCGTATGAAGAAATAGCTGGCTGAACACCGGTATTTCCGGTGCGGTTTCCCGGCATATCAGGGTGGCGAATCCAGCTCGGATCTCCGGTTCGGCATCGTGGGCGCCCGAAGAGGGGGAAGTAGCGGAAGAACCGGGCGGGTCGGCACTCAGGTCCGCAAGCTGTCCTCCCGATCGGCAGTGGCTTCGACGGCTGGCTGTTAGCGCTAACAATAAGTCGCAAAAAGATCGCCGAGGTGAAATGCCCCGGCGTCGGCCAATGGGAGCCTCCAATACCCTGCGCGCAGTGTCAACCCTTCTCGCAAATCTGTCGACGGTCAGTGAGCTCCCCCCGCCAGCAGCGGGCAGCGTCCGACGAACGGGAAGACCTTTACAGATCGAGATGAGCGGTGTGTGGGGGCGTAGCGTGGTGAGGGTGACGAGCCACGCGGAGAGCGGAGCAGGGGTGCGTCTGGCGGAGCTGGTGGCCGCGCTCTCGCTGGGCGTGGACCTGGGCTTCGGCCAGCCGATGGAGCACGTGCTGCGCCAGTGCCTGATCGCGTTGCGACTGGCCGAGCGGCTCGGCCTGGACGACGACACCCGGATGGTCGTCTACTACACCGCGTTGCTGGTCAACGTCGGCTGCCACTCCGACGCGCATGAGCAGGCGAAGTGGTTCGGCGACGACATCACGCTGAAGTCCGGCAAGTACGCCTACGAGCAGCGCAGCCTGGCGGGCGCGGCGGCGACGCTGCGGTTGATCGGAGCGGGCAATCCGCCGCTGCACCGGTTCCGGGTCGGCCTGGAGTTCACGCTCGGCGGGTTCCGCGACCTGAACGGGATGATCAGCTCGCACTCGGCGCTGGCCCGCGAGCTCGCCCGGCGGCTCGGTCTGCCGGACGCCGTGCAGGAGGCGCTGGCTGGCTCCTACGAGCAGTGGGACGGACGCGGCTGGCCGGGGGAGCTCAAGGGCGAGGCCGTGCCGCTGCCCTCCCGGCTCGCGCAGCTGTCCGAGTACGTCGAGGTGGCGCACCGGATCGGCGGGACCGGGGCGGCCACGGAGCTGGCCAGGCGCCGGGCGGGGACGCAGTTCGATCCTGGACTCGTGGTCGAGTTCTGCCGGGAGCCCGAGGAGATCGTGGGCGGACTGGACACGGCCCGTACCTGGGAGGCGGTGATCGGGGCCGAGCCCGCGCTCGGCGTGCGGCTCGGCGAGGAGGAGTTCGACGCGGCGCTGCTCGCGGTCGCCGACTTCGTGGATCTGAAGTCCCCGTACACGCTGGGTCACGGCCGAGCCGTGGCCGCGCTGACCGAGGCGGCCGCGCTCGGGCTGCGGATGGATCCGGCCGAAGTGACGACGCTGCGCCGAGCGGGCCTGGCGCACGGCCTGGGCCGCCTCGGCGTCTCCAATGCGATCTGGGACAAACCGGGACCGCTGGGCGCGGGGGAGTGGGAACGGGTACGGCTGCAGCCCTATCTGACGGAGCGGATGCTCCGGCAGTCCCGGTCGCTCGCCCCCCTGGGCGCGGTCGCCGTGCAGTACCGCGAACGGCTGGACGGCTCCGGCTACCCGCGCGGGCTCGTGGGCGGCGCGATCTCCTGGCCGAGCCGGATCCTGGGCGTCGCGGACGCGTACCAGTCGATGATCGAGCCGCGCCCGCACCGGGCGGCACTCCGGGCGACGGAGGCCACCGCGCAGCTGCACGCCGAGGTCGCCGCCGGACGCCTGGACGGCGAGGCGGTCGCCGCGGTGCTCGCGGCCGCTGGGCACCGCACGCCGCGGCGCGGTGCCGGGCCCGCGGGCCTGACCACCCGCGAGATCGACGTGCTGCGGCTGCTGGCCCGTGGCTGCGCCAGCAAGGAGATCGCCGCACGGCTGGTGATCTCGCCCAAGACCGCGCGCAACCACATCGAGCACATCTACGCCAAGATCGGGACCTCGACCCGGGCCTCGGCCTGTCTCTTCGCGGTGCAGAACGGTCTGCTCTGAGACCGGGGCCGGCTCCGGGAACGACGACGCGGACGACGGGGCCGAAGATGAGGCATCCGCCCCATGTGCCGGGCACGGCACGGGCCTAGCGTCGAGGCAGAACGTCGGACCGTGAATCGAGGCAGTCATGGGCGTCAGAAGCACACTGTTCGCGGTGACCTACGACCGGATGATGGCCAAGGCCGAGCGGCAAGGCCTGAGCGACCTGCGTCGCCGGTTGATCGCCGAGGCCGGCGGTCGGGTGCTCGAAATCGGCGGCGGCACCGGGGCCAACCTCGCCTTTTACGGCGAGGGCGTCGAGTTGCTGACGGTCACCGAGCCCGAGCCGGCGATGGTCCGCCGGCTGGAGCGGCACGTCGCGGAGCGGGCTCCGCGTACCACTGTCCTGCGGGCGCCGGCCGAGGACCTTCCGTTCGAGGACGACAGCTTCGACGTCGTCGTGTCGACGCTGGTGCTCTGCGGGGTGAGCGACCAGCAGCGGGCGCTGCGACAGCTCGGCCGGGTACTGCGCCCCGGCGGGCGACTGCTCTTCCTGGAGCACATGCGCTCGGAGGACCCGAAGGTGGCCCGTCACCAGGACCGGATGAACTGGCTGAACCGGCTGGTGGTCTGCTGCGAGTGCAACCGTCCGACGCTCGACTCGATCCGGGCGGCCGGATTCGTCGTCGACCACGTCGAGCGCCAGGTCTTCCCCGCGAGTCCGTCCTTCATCGGCCCGGCCGTGCTGGGCAGCGCCAGGCTCCCGGCGGCGACCCCGTCCGGACGCGACGCGGCCACGGCCGTGCCCGGGAAGGCCCCGGGCGGCTGACGGGCCGTGCGGCTCAGGACGGTCGTGTTCGCGCCGGCCGTGGTAGGCCCAGCAGACGGTACGCCAGGATGGTGGCATGGCAGATGAAACGATCACCCCACGCACCATCGCCGACCGCCACCTCGACCAGGTGGCCGCCCACGACCCGCTGGAGGCCGCCTGGCTGGGCCTGCACCCCGGGGACGACCGGCAGCCGGACCTCTCCCCGGAGGGGTTCGAGGCCCTGGCCGATATCGCCCGCGGCACCCTCCGCACGCTCGACACCGCCCCGACCACCGAGGACCCTGCCGACCGGGCCTGCGCCCGGCTGCTGCGGGAGCGCCTCACCGCCGAACTCGCCCTGCACGACGCCGGCGAGAACTTCCGCCAACTGCGCAACATCGGCGCGCACGTCCACCACGTGCGGGAGATCTTCACCTTCATGCCGACCGCCACCGACGACGACTGGGCGGCGGTGGCCGGACGGCTGCGCAACCTGCCCGGCGCGCTCGACGGATACCGGGCGACGCTCACCGAGGGGATCGCCCGGGGCCTGCTCGCCGCGCCCCGCCAGGCGGCCGTGGTCATCGACCAGCTCACCGCCTGGACCGGCGAGGGCACCCAGGGCGCGGGCTGGTTCGCCGACTTCGTCACCCCCGGCCCGGAGCGGCTGCGCGGCGAACTGGACGCGGGCGCCCTCGAGGCCACCGCCGCCGTCGCCGAGTTCCGCGACTGGCTGCGCGACAGCTACGCCCCCGCCACCGCCGACACCCCGGACGCCGTCGGACGGGACCGGTACCGGCTCGCCGTGCGCCACCACACCGGCGCCGAGGTCGACCTGGACGAGGCCTACACCTGGGCGTGGGGGGAGTTCCACCGCACGGCCGCCGAGATGCGGGCCGAGGCCGGCCGCGTGCTGCCCGGGGCCGGCGTCCTCGACGCCATGCACCACCTGGAGCGGCACGGCCATACGGTCAAGGGCGAGGAGGGGATCCGCGCCTGGTTGCAGGGGATCATGGACGAGGCGATCGAGGCCCTCGACGGCACCCACTTCGACATCTCCGGACCGGTGCGGAAGGTGGAGTCCAGGATCGCCCCGGCCGGAAGCGCCGCGGCCCCGTACTACTCCGGCCCCAGCCTGGACTTCAGCCGGCCCGGGCGCACGTACCTGCCGACCCTCGGCCGGGACGCGTTCCCGACCTGGCAGCTCGTCACCACCTGGTACCACGAGGGCGTCCCCGGCCACCACCTGCAACTCGCCCAGTGGGTAGCCCTCGCCGACCAACTGAGCCGCTACCAGACCACGCTGGGCATGGTCAGCGCCAACATCGAAGGCTGGGCCCTGTACGCCGAACGCCTCATGGACGACCTGGGCTTCCTCACCGACCCCGCCCACCGCCTCGGCTTCCTCGACGAGCAGATGCTGCGCACCATGCGGGTGATCATCGACATCGGCATGCACCTGGGCCTGGCCATCCCCGCCGACTCGGGCTTCCACCCCGGCGAGCGCTGGACCCCGGAGCTGGCCACCGAGTTCATGGCCACGTACAACGGCAGCCCCGCCGACCTGCGCACCAGCGAGATCGTCCGCTACCTCGGCTGGCCCGGCCAGGCCATCGGCTACAAGCTCGGCGAGCGCGACTGGCTCAAGGGCCGCGAAGCCGCCCGCCGCCGACAGGGCGCGGCGTTCGACCTCAAGACCTGGCACATGAAGGCGCTCTCCCTGGGCTCGCTCGGCCTCGACGACCTGGTCGACCAGCTCTCCATCCTGTAGGCCCGCAGCAATGGTCCACAGGGGTTCCCGGCCCTGCGTGGCTGATTGACTGCCCCTGGGGCGGACCGGAGGCTGAGCAGATCTGACACCACGTCAGATTTGCTTCTCCGATGGAGGATTGATGTGAGAAAGAGACTGATTCCCCGCCGCACCAGACCCCTGATGGCGCTGCTCGGAACGCTGGCGCTCGCGGCGGGCGGGCTCGCCCCCGCGGCGGCCGCGTACGAGCGGGGAGGTCCGCAGGTGCTGCTGGTGTGCAACGGCAGCACCGTCGCCTGCCCGAGCAGTTCGGCGCAGCAGTACGGGACCATCCAGGCCGCCGTCGACGCCGCGCGGAGCGGTGACTGGGTGCTGGTCTGGCCCGGCGTCTACCACGAGAAGGCCACCGGCGAGGCCGGCGTGCTGATCACCACGCCCGGCGTCCACCTGCGCGGGCTCGACCGCAACCGGGTGGTCGTCGACGGCAGCAACGGCAGCGCGGCCCAGCCCTGCCCGGCCGACCCCGCGCTGCAGGACACCACCGGCCGCAGCGGCGTCGTCGTCTCCAAAGCCGACGACGTCTCCATCGAGAACCTCACCGTCTGCAACTACCTGTCCGGCGGCAGCGGCAGCGGCGGCAACGAGATCTGGTGGAACGGCGGCGACGGCAGCGGGCAGATCGGCCTGCACGGATACCACGGCGCCTACTTGACCGCGACCTCCGGCTACGGCGCGGCCGACCCGAACGCGTCGATGGCGCAGTACGGGATCTTCGCGTCCAACGCGACGGGCCCGGCGGAGCTCGCCCACACCTACGCGTCCAACATGGGCGACTCCGACTACTACGTGGGCGCGTGCCGCGACATCTGCGGCGTGACCCTCACCGACGCGCACGGACAGAACTCGGCGATCGGCTTCTCCGGGACCAACTCGGGCGGCTACACCATCAAGGACTCCGAGTTCGACCACAACCGCACCGGGATCGTGGCCAACTCGCTCAACAACGACGACGCGCCCCCGCCCCAGAACGGCAGCTGCCCCGGCGACCCGCAGCGCTCGTGCACGTTCATCGAGCGCAACTTCATCCACGACAACAACAACGCGAACGCCCCGCTCTCCGGGCTGGCGGGCGCCGTCGGTGCGGGCATCGAGATCTCGGGCGGCCACGGCGACACCGTCCGCGGCAACCGCATCCAGCAGCAGGGCAGTTGGGGCGTCGTCCTGCACGACTTCCCGGACAGCGAGACGCCGCCGCCGCTCAGCAGCTGCCAGGGCGGGACGCAGCTGCCCGGCGTCTGCGTGTTCACCTCCTACGGGAACGTCGTGGCGGCCAACGAGTTCAGCCGGAACGGCTTCTTCGGCAACCCGACCAACGCGGACGTCGCCAACGAGTCGACGACGGCGCCGCACAACTGCTTCTACGGGAACCACGGGACCGGCGGCGCCGCCCTCACCAGCGACCCGGACTCGATCCAGAGCGGCACCGTGGACGGCCCGCCGTGCGGCAAGGGCGCGGGCGTCGGCGACGACCAGCTGCTCTTCGCCGAGCTGGTGTGCGCGGCGGGCTTCGGCCCGTGTCCGATCCCGGACGCCGCCTACCCGCAGCGCACCGGCCTCGACCTGGCGCCGCTCAGGACGCAGGCGAGCATGGAGCGCCCGTGCACGGGGCTGCCGAGGAACGCGTTCTGCGAGTAGCCGTCTCGTGATCGGCACGTCGAAGGGGCGGACACGCAGCGCGTGTCCGCCCTTCGGCATACGTGGTGGCGGGGACGGGATCCGGGCTCCGGATGATCATTCGTGGGCTGCCCTTCACCGGTCTGACCACGCCTGATACGTTGCCATCGCCGTGGTGTACGGGAAACCGGTCTGAGTCCGGTGCGGCCCTCGCCACTGTTGCCGCGGAGTTCCGCGGCCCTCGCTGACCGGCTCACCCAGCGGTCAGGACCACTGCGCGGGTTGGAAGACCCGCTCGGGAAGGTCGGCCGCGGTGCGTCGATGCGGAAGCCAGGAGACCGGCCACGGCGCGACATGTTCCACGAGGGTTTTGGAGAACACGTGCCCAGCGGTCTGCTGCGTCCTTTTCGCGCTATATGCCCCATAAGTCCCACACATTCGCTACGCGCCGGCCGGGCGGTCGCGGCCGCCCTGTTCGTCGGCGTGCTCGGAGGCTGTGCGGGCGCCCCCGCACCCGTCGCGTCCGGCGGGGCCACCGGAAGCGCCGGGCTGGTCAGCGTCGACAACTGCGGGACCACCGTGACGGTCGGCGCTCCGCCCGCCCGGCTGGTGACGCTCAACCAGGGTGCCACCGAGGTGGCCCTGGCCCTGGGCCTGCAGTCCCGGATGGCCGGTAGCGCCTACCTCGACGACTCCGTCCCGGAGAAGTGGAAGGCGGCCTACGACTCCGTCCCGGTGCTCTCCGCGAAGTACCCGACGAAGGAGAAGCTCCTCGCGGCCCGTCCCGACTTCCTGTACGCCTCCTACGCCAGCGCGTTCACCGGCAAGGTCGCGGGCACCCGGGAGGAACTGCTCGGCCAGGGCATCCCGTCGTACCTGTCCCCGTTCGGCTGCTCGGACAAGAACCAGGTGCCGCCGCCGACCTGGCAGGCGGTGTGGGGCGAACTGAACGACGTCGCCAAGGTCTTCGGTGTCACGGAGCGGGCCGCCGCGATCCAGCAGCAGCAGGAGCAGCAGCTGGCCCAGTTCAAGGCGACGGCCGAGGGTAAGGACCTGAAGGTCCTGTGGTTCGACTCGGACACCAAGACGCCGTTCGTCGGAGCCGGCCACGGTGGACCCCAGCTCGTGCTCGACGCCGTGGGTGCCCGCAACGTCTTCGCGGACCTGCCCGGTGGCTGGCAGAACGTCAGCTGGGAGAAGGTCGTCGCGGCGGACCCGGACGCCATCGTGGTCGCGGACGCCGGTTGGGACACGGCCCAGTCCAAGATCGACTACTTGGAGAACGACCCGGTGCTGAGCAAGCTCACCGCCGTGCAGCGCAAGGCCTTCGTGGTGGTGCCGTTCTCGGAGTCGACCCCCGGCGTGCTGCTCGCCGACGGTGCCGCCCGGGTGTCCGCGGGGCTGAGCCGACTGCACCCGGGGTCATGACCGCACCCGGGGTCAAGACCACCGGAACCCGCCCCGTCGTACGGCCCGCCGGTGCGGGCCGCACGACGGCGGCGCTGGCCGTCGGTGCGGCCCTGCTGCTGGCCACCGTCCTGCTCGGCCTGGCCGTGGGTTCGCAACCCGAGCCGGTCCGGACGGTGATCGACGTCGTGGCGCGCCGTCTCGGGCTGGGCGACCCGCGCGTGACGCTGCTGGACGACCAGATCGTCTGGCAGTTGCGGCTGCCCCGCGTGCTGGGAGCGGCTGCCACCGGCGCCGGCCTGGCGGTCTGCGGTGCGGTGCTGCAGACGCTGACCGGGAACGACCTGGCCGATCCCTTCCTGCTCGGGATCTCGGAGGGAGCGGCCGCCGGCGCGGTCACCGTGATCGTCCTCGGCGTCGGCGTGACCGGCGCCGTGGGCACCGGCGCGGTGGCGACGGCGGCCTTCGCCGGGGCCCTGCTCGCCGCTGTCGTCGTCCTGGCACTGGCGGGTGCGCGAACCCGGTCGCTCCCGACCGCCCGGACCGTGCTCGCCGGCATCGCGGTGGGCCAGCTGTGCGGGGCGTACACCTCGTTCGTCGTGCTGGTCCTCGGGGACCGCAACGCTGCGCGCGGTGTCATGGAGTGGACGCTCGGCTCGGTCGCCGGCGTGCGGTGGCCCACCGCCGTCTTCCTGACCGCAGTCGCGCTGGTCGGCGTCACGGTCCTGGCCTCCTCGGCCCGCGACCTGGACGCCTTCGCCTTCGGCGAGACCGCCGCCCGCTCCCTCGGCGTCCACGTCGAGCGCACCCGCTGGGTCCTCGTCGCGACCGCGGCGCTGGTGACCGCGTGCCTGGTGGCCAACACCGGCGTCATCGGGTTCCTCGGCCTGGTCGTACCGCACCTGGTCCGGCTCGTCTGCGGCCCGCGCCACGCCCTCCTGCTGCCCGTGTCGGCGCTGGTGGGCGCGTCCCTCCTGGTGGGCAGCGACATCGTGGCGCGCTCGGTCCTCCCCGACCGGGAGATCCCCGTCGGCGTCATCACGGCCGGGCTGGGCGCGCCCTTCTTCGCCTGGCTGCTGTGGCGCCAGGGGCGGGCCGACGGGGGACTCCGGTGACCGTGACGCCCCCCGCCGAGCTGCGGGTGGAGGAACTCCACGTGCGCATCGGCGGAGCCACCCTGCTGGACGCGGTCTCGCTCGCGTTCGCCCCCGGCCGGATCACGGGCCTGCTCGGGCCCAACGGCGCCGGGAAGACCACCCTGCTGCGCGCGGCCGCCGGACTGACCCGGCCGAGCGCAGGGCGGGTCCTCCTGGACGGGGAGGACCTCCACGCGCTCACGGCCCGCCGCCGGGCACGACGGGTGGCCTTCATGGAACAGCAGGCGGACACCCGGCTGTCGCTGCCGGTCCGTCAGGTCATCGACCTCGGCCGCACGCCGCACCGGGGCCGCTGGCCCGTGCCGGGGAACTCCGCCGCCGACGCCCACGAGCGGTCCGTGGTCGCCGAGGCCGTCGCCGCGGCCGACGTCGGCCACCTGCTCGACCGGTCCTGGCCGACGCTGTCGGGCGGCGAGCGGCAGCGGGTCCAGCTCGCGCGGGCGCTGGTGCAGGAGCCCGGCGTGCTCCTGCTCGACGAGCCCACCAACCACCTCGACCTGCGCCACCAGCTCGGCTTCCTCGGCGCCGTCCGCGGGCTGGGCATCACCACGGTGGCCGCGCTGCACGACCTCGAACTCGCCGCCGCCTACTGCGACGAGGTCGCCGTCCTGCTCGACGGCCGGCTGGTCGCCCACGGGCCCGGCTCCGAGGTGCTCACCCCGCCGACCATCGCGCACGTCTACGGCGTCGACGTCACCGTGGAACGGCACCCCCTGTACGACCGACCGCACATCCGGTGGAACGGACTGCTCCACGAAAGGACTTCGCCATGACCTCCCCCGTTCCGGCTGCCCCCGCCCGCCGCGGCGCCGTGCTCCTGGTCGGCATGTCGATCGAGGAGGCCGTCCGTCGTGACGAACTCCTCCAGGCAGCGGCGTCGCACCAGGCCTCGATCGCGTTCCTCCAGCAGGCGGACCCCTCCCTGTCGGCCGAGCTGACCAGGCTGGCCGACGCGGGCACCGGGACCGTGGTCGTGGTCGGTGTCCGCCTCACGGCCTCCGGCCCGGCCCAGTCCTGGCTACGGCGGATCGCCGCGCACTGGTGGCGCGAGCGCGCGGGCCACCGTCCCGAACTCCTGGTCGCGACCCGCCTCGCCGACTCACCCGACGCCGTCGCCGCGGTGGCCGCGGTGACGAAGCCCGTCACCGGTACGGAACCCGGCCTCACCTCCGCGGCCTGGGAGGACGTCACCGGCCACCGGCACCAGGTCCTGGTGTGCCGCGGCCCGCGGTGCGCGGCCATGGGCGCGGAGGAGGGACTGCGCGCCCTGGTACGGGGACTGACCGAGCACGGCCTCGGCGACGACGACGTGCTCGTCACCCAGACGGGGTGCCAGTTCCCCTGCAACCAGGCCCCCGTCGTCAGCGTCCAGCCGGACGACGTCTGGTACGGCGGGATCGACCCCGCCGCCGCCGCCCGCATCGTCACCGAGCACCTCGTCGACGGCCGCCCGGTCGAGTCCCACCGGCTCCCCCGCCACCGGAAGGAGCGGGCGGACCTTCAGGACGACTGACCGCCACGCACCGGCCGGGAGCGGGGTGCACCCCGCTCCCGGCCGCACGGCCCCTTCCCCCGTGCACCGACTCCAGCGCGATCCGGCCCGCCGACCCGGCGGCCACCCGTCAGCTTCGCCTTCCCGGACGGCTCGACCGACCCCCGAGGCCGGATCTGCCGCGAAGTGACCCCGGGAAGGCGACAGCGTCGACGAGGGCGGCTACGACGACATGGCCGGGTAGCGGCGGCGGGCTGCTACAGCTGGCGCAGGATCGTCGGGTCCGTGATGCTCGTGTCCGCGGCCAGCATGAGCGCCTTGCTGAGGATCACCGCGAGCATCCGGTCGCCCTCGAAGGGGAGGTAACCGGTCTGCGGGGCGGCCTGGGCGGTTGAGGTGGCCTTCGGGACGATGCACAGGTACTGGTCGTTCGGGGTCCGCAGGATGTTGCTCGAGCCGAGGTGGATCCTGTACGTGTGGCGTTCGCCCCTGACGTGCAGGAAGCGGCCTTCGAGGGTGCAGCGGTCGGCGATCGCCAGCCTGGGTACGAGCCGTTCCAGCAGCGCGCGGCGCGTCTCGGCGGTCTGGTTGAGCTCGCCGAAGCTGTGGGACGTCCAGTACTCCCGGTAGCGGCCCTCGGGTCCGCCGTCCTGCCAGGTCGGGTCGTTCCCGACACTGGCCACGCCGACGAACAGGTCGACGTCGCGCAGGACTTCGGACAGCACCAGGGGCGGGACGCCGGCGATCGGAAGGGGCTCCACCGGCTCGGTGCCGTCGGGCAGCACCATGGTGTAGTCGACGCTGTAGGCGAGCGCTTCGTTCTTCGGGGCGTCGAGCGGGTAGAAGCGGACCTGGTCGGTGGTCAGGCGCAGGTAGCTGCCGGAGTCGTTGATGTCGCCGTCGCCCGCGTTGCCGTCACCGCGGATCCAGTACTCGGCGCGCAGCCCCCACTCCGGCAGCTCACGGATGGCCGGCGGCACCTCGTACTGCTGGATCAGGCGCAGGTGGTTGCGCCAGCCCCTGGTCGCGGCCAGTGAGTGGAACTGGTGCTGGCGCAGGACGTGCGCGGCGAACCGGTTGGAGTAGGTGCCCGTCGTCCGCTCGGCGTCGGTCAGCAGGTAGACCTCGCGGTGGGCCTGCTTGAACGGCTGGGTGATCGCGTGCCGCTCCAGCCAGTCGCGCCAGGCCACGATCTCGGCGGGCTCGTGGCCCACCGGATGCCACAGCCGCACCTCGGCCCCGTCGCGCAGCGGGTCGTCGGTGAGGGTGCGCAGCTCGCCGTCGGCGAATCCGACGGTGGTGCCGTCGACCGTCCACAGCAGGCGGCGGGCCAGGGTGCCGACGAGGGGGTGGTCGAGATACCGTTCGCGCCAGGCGGGGTAGGCCCAGGTGCGGCGGGCCAGGAACTGCCGCTCCAGGCGCTCACTGTGTGCGGAGAGCATCCTGTCGATGTCCTTGACCGCCGCCTTCAGCTCCTTGACCTCCTCGGCGTGGTCGCGCCTGACCGCGGCCGGCACGCTCTTGACCGCCTTGCCCGCGGCGTTGCGCCAGCCCAGGACGGCCTTGGTGCACTGGACCTCCAGGACGGCGGTAGCCTCGCCGACCTTCCGCTCGGCACGACCGACCTCGGTCAATCCGTAGGCAGGGACGGCGAGTTCATCGATCTCCTCGCGGGACAGGCCCAGCGCCTCGGCCCGGGTCCGCAGCGCGGTGTCGAGCAGCTTGAGCGTGCCCTTGAAGGTCACCCGGGTGGCCAGCCGGGCGAGTTCGGCGAGCGCGGGCTCACCGTCGATGCCGGAGAGCACGGTGACTGCGGCGTTGGCGACCTTCGGGCTGCGCGGGCCGAGCCCGTAGACCTTCCTGAGCGAGGTCTCGACCAGTGCGCCCAGGGCGCGAACGGCATCCGGGTGGGCGGGCAGCAGGCCGAGCACCCGTACCAGTCCGCGCAGGGCATTGGCGTTGTAGGGGTCGTAGGCGTTGTTGGCGTCGGGCCCGTACCCCCGGGGCTCCAGCTCGAAGGTGCGACGCCCCACGAGGGCGAGCCAGGGCACCACGCTCTCCCGCACCCGGTCCGTGCCGAGCGAGTCGATCAGCATCCGGGCCCGCTGCTCCCATCGGGGGGTGGGCTTGGCGGACGTGGCGGTCGTCACGTGCAGGAGGAGGGCATGCCAGTCAGGGCTGTCCCGAGTGTCCCGCAGGGCTTGCTCGGCCCATACCTCGCCGACGTTGAGGGCGGGCTCGGTGAGCTCGCGAGCGGTCGCGGGGGATTCCGAGAGGGCCCAGCGCCGGAACACGGCCACCAACTCGGGCGCCAGCGGGCGGCCGGCCTTGCGTTCGGCCTCGACGAGGTGCCTGTCACGCTCGGGCCACCACAAGGTGTACCGTCCACTGACTTCGGCCAGCGTCTTCTGGCGCTCCGCCAAGAGCCAGTCGCCGGGCAGGTCGCACGTGATCAGACCGACCAGGTTCAAGGCGCTCTGAGGGGCCTTCCCGTCCGCCTCGCCGTCGCGGTACAGGATCACGCAGGCGTCGGCGAGCGCGGTGCGGTCTTCCGGCGTCAGCCGGCGCAACTCGGCCCGCATCTCGTGCCACTCCTCGGGGTGACGCGGGCTTCGGGACATCAACTCCCATAGCAGAGCGCCGAGTTCATCCGCCCTCGCCGCGTCGTCGTGCTGTCGGAACAGCTCCTTCATCCGCTGGACCTCGCGGGCTCGTGCGGCGTCCCGGGCCTCGCGCAGCCGGACGGCCTCGGCCGCGTTCCTCTCCTGCTCGACGTAGCGGGCGTGGTTCTTGCGGGAGATGAGGGTCTCACGGTCGTCGGCGCCCAGCACCCGCGTGAGGTCGGCGATCAGCGCGGGGTACAGCCGGACGGCCTCGGCCAGGTCCCCTGCCTTCCCCACGTAGTAGGCGTGGTTGGCGCGGGCGACGAGGGTCCCGCGGTGGTCGGCGCCCATGACCCGCGTACGGTCGGCGATCAGCGCGGGGTACAGCCGGGCGGCCTCGGCCGCGTCCCCCGCCTCCCCGGTGTAGCGGACGTGGTGAGCGCGGGCGATGAGGGTCTCACTGTCGTCGGGGCCCAGCACCCGCGTGAGATCGGCGATGAGCGCGGGGTACAGCCGGACGGCCTCGGCCGCGTCCCCTGCTTCCCCGGTGTAGCGGGCGTGGTTGGCGCGGGTGAAGAGGGTGTCGCAGTGGTCGGGGCCCAGTGCCCGCGTGAGGTCGGTGATCAGCGCGGGGTACAGCCGGACGGCCTCGGGCACGTCCCCCGCCTCCGCGACATTGAAGGCGTGGTTGGCGCGGGTGATGAGGGTGTCACGGTCGTCGGGGCCCAGCACTCGCGTGAAGTCGGCGATGAGCGCGGGATACAGCCGGACGGCCTCGGCCGCGTCCCCCGCCTCCCCGAGGTAGCGGGCGTGGACGGCGCGGGCGATGAGGGTGACGCGGGCGTCAGGGCCCAGCACCAAGGCCTGGTCGTGGGCGAGGGCGGCGTACAGCCTGACCGCCTCCGGCAAGTCGCCGGCGTCAGCGGCGTCGCGGGCCTGCTCCCACATCCGGACCAGGTCGGCTTCTGTGACGTTGCCGGCGGGGAGGTTGTCCTGGTTGTCGGGGACAACCGGAAGCCCTCCGGAGGTGCCGGCTTTCCCGCCGTCGGGCCTGGCATCACCGTGCTGATCCTCTTGGCGTTCGTCGGTCAGCTCCCGCGCCTCCCCTGCGGCGGCGTCCTGCTGGAGCGGCTTCTCCATCCCGTTGACGTCCTCCATCGTCAGCCTCCCACCAGCGGCACGAGCTTCAAGAAGGTGACCTCGGTTCCGAGCGCGAGATCGACCTCCTCATCCGGGTCAGTGACCTGACGGCCCCCCACCAGCACCAGGAACCCGTTACCCGAAAAGGCCCGCAGCGCCAGCTCGGCCTGCGCCTCGGGGTCGATCCGGCGGGGCGTGCGCAGCGCGAACCCGTTCAGCACGCGCTCGGCGTCCGTCGGCTGCACCAGCCCCTGGAACACCTGCGGTGTGCGCGCGTTGTACTCGGCGACCTCCTGGAACACCCGGCGCCGGATCAGTTCACGCACGGTGAGCCTCTCCTCGGCGATCTCCAGGCCCCACCCGTCGCTCCGGTTCCCCGAAGTCGTCTCATCGACGAACATCACTATTGCCATACCGCCGGACCCTACGGGTGGTCAGTGACAAGGAAGCACGCGGGCCCTGCCGATCAAGGGTTGCCGAGGGGGTGCGGCCAGCCGGCGGGGCGTTGTCACGCCGAGCGGGGTCCGAGCAGGCACGATCGTCTGACTGGTGGGTATCGAGAGAGGGGCCGGTCGTCGAGACGGTGTCGTACCGGAGCTTCCGTTCCCGCTGGAGATCAGCCCCTACTGCGTGTGGCCGTACCACCGGTTCAGCCTGAGCCTGCATGAGATCGTGGCGGACGCGCGAGCCGTCGAGCACCGGGACGGCGTGGTCCTGTGGAGAGCGACATTACGGGCCGTAGGCGGGCGGCCATGAGCCGGATCACGGCGGCCTTGATCACCGCCTCGGCGTGCGCGCTCCTGCGTCCGACGATCGCCAGACTCCAGTGCTCTGCCGCCCAGCCGCCCAGCCAAGCTGGTTCGGATTCGCTGACGAGCCAACGGATCGAAATGCCGCTCACCGCAGCTGCCGGCGCGCCGTCCGTACTGTACGTATTCGCCATCATGCGGGCTGGCATTTCGTGCCGGTCGGTGCGCATTGCTGAATCGCTAATGTGACAACGACTACTAACTCGCTGTCTCCAGTCATTCCCGATCAGACCCGTCTGCCGACAGGGATCGTCGTCGACGCATAGGTCGGCGGACGGGCGTCCGAGCCCGTGTGGGCGGCGATCCGCCGGAGTGGTCGGATTACCGCTGTGGGAAGCGGACAGTGCGCCGTGGAAGCCGACCCGGTGGTGCCGTGGCGGTTCGGGTCGGCCCGCGGCTGCTGCCGTGCCGGGCGTCGCCCGGGGGTGGCCGACGGGCTATCGGAGGGTGCGGACCATGACGGCGTAGAGCGGGGCGTCCTCGAACGGTCGGTGCTCGCCGACCTTTCGGTACGACCATCGCTCGTACATGGTCTGGACCCGGGGGTGGGTGATGTCGACGTACAGGACGGCCAGGGCTTCGCTGCGTTCCGACAGCAGTGCCTCGTGGGTCTGCTCGGCGATGCCGAGTTTCCGCCAGTCGGGGCGGACCATGACTTCGGATACGGCGAAGGTCGAGGTGTCGGCCGGCGGCGGCATGTGCTGGCGCCACCATTCGCGTCCGTCCTCCAACGGGGCGCCGTAGGAGTAGCCGACCGGCTCCTCGCCGTCGAAGGCCACGACGCAGCTGTAGCCGGGCCGGGCTGCCCAGTGGCTGGCGAACCAGGGGAAACGCTGGACGAAGGGATCGTCGGCCTGGTCCCGGTAGGCATCCGCGTGCACGTCGATGAGCAGCTGGGTGTGGTCGGCGGGAAGGCGGGCGGCCTCGAAGCGGCGGAGCACTATCGTCACTGGTGATCTCCCTGGGCGTGGACTCGGTCGGTCCACTCTCGCGTAACCGCCGAGGTCGGCGCCAGAGTGATCAGGCCGCGGTGGAAGTCGCCGAGAAGAGTGCGCAGCCGAAGCGGAAGCGGGTCCGCGCCCATCAGCGTGTACACGCCGATGGCGGTCGTGGTGGCCTGCTCGATCTCTCCCTGCCCGAGCTGAGCGAGCGCGAGGCGGGCGGTGGCGGATGCGCGGTTGCGTCGGAACTGTGGAGGAATACCTGCCAGAGCGCGGTGGGATTCGCTCTCGGATTCGGCGCTGTTGTTCAGGTGCTGATAGACGACGGCGCTCAGCGCAGCCAGTTCGGCCGGCCCGTAGAACTTGGTCCACGTCGGGCGTTCACGGGTGTCGGCGCGCGCCAGGGCGTCGCGGGCGTTCCCGAGGCAGCGTAGGGCGGCTTGCCGGTCGCCCGCAGTGGAGTAGGCGATGGCGGTTCGGGCGTGGGCGAGGGAGGCGAGAAGAGGGTCGCGACGGGTTGCCCGGTTGTCCTGGGCGGCTCGGGCGGCGGACAAGGCGGCTGAGGTTTTGTTGCGCTGGTAGCCCACCATGGAGAGGCAGTTGAAGGTCCGCAGGGCGGTCACGTGGTCATTGGCGAGACCGGCGAGGCGCAGGGCGGTGCCGAAGTGCTGCTCGGCGTCGTCCAGGCGGCGGTCGTCGATGCACGAGAACCCGGCGGTAGCGGTGTAGTCGGCCGCGAGGCTGTAGAGACGCCGTTGCACGCCTTCGCTGATGGTCTTCTCCACCTTGCCGAGCGCATGGCTCGCGCCGGCCAGCGCGGCCGCCTCGAGCGATCCGTGCCCACCGCGGTGGTCGTCGAGCTCGGTGAGGGTCCTGAGGCTCTCCTTGAGCAGATCAACATCGGTATGGCCGACAGTGCGGCCTCGGGAGACGGCGGTCGGCAGAGCAGCGGCGGCGGATACCGCGAGGAAGTTGCGGCGGAGCACGGGTTCCTCCGGTGGTGCTTGAGGGCTGGCGGCGTAGGGCGGGATGAAGCCGAGCTGCTCGGGCGTGCGCTTCAGCACGCGTCCGAGAGCTATCCGGATTCTGCCCTGAGGCCAGCGGGACTTTCCGGAGAGCCAGGTGCCCACAGTCCTCACCGTCACGGTTCCCGGGCAGCCGAGGGCGACGAGTTCGTGGTTGATCAGACGTGCCAATTCGGGCCGAGTGAGCCCCAGATCCGCCATCGCAGTGCGCAGTTCGGGATTGTCCCCCATGTGCTCACCGTAGCCCGGCGGTCACCGGCTGCACATGGTTGATTGCAAAGGAAGAGTCAAGTTTTCCCTCTGGGAGACATCAGGCCACCCCGGATTTTCACTCCCCATCAGTGCCTGAAGAGAGTTGATTGGACGTCAGCGAAGGCTGTCCGACGACAGCTCCCCCCGTTCCCCCAGTGAGTGAGGCACGTCCATGGAGCCGACATCACGCACCACCACGATGGCGTTTCCCGCCGAACTGGCGCAGATCGGTGCTGTTCGCCGTTGGGCGAAGGCGCAGCTGCCGGAGCTCGGCCTGCAGCTGAGCGATCCGCTGGTGGAGGACGTCCAGCTGGTGATGTCCGAGTTCGGCGCCAACGCCGTCGTGCACGCCTGTGGCGGCGGCCGGCCGGACGTGGAGCTGACTGCTGCTCTGCTGCTCACCCCGAGCGGCGTCCTGCGGATGTCCGTGGCCGATCCCGGGCTCGGCAGGCCCGAACCCCGGAATGCCGGGGAGGAGGCCACCAGCGGCCGGGGCCTGCTGCTCGTGGCCGGGGTGGCTGACCGGTTCGGCGTCGATGAGGGGCCGGACGGCAAGGTGGTGTGGGCTGAGCTCGACCTGCCCCAGGCGGTCCGGCCTGGCCCGGCAACGGTCGTCGACAGGCGGCAGGTCGTGGTGCTGTGCACCGGTGCTGTCGTACGGGCCGAGCGGCACAGGTCCGCCGTCGGCATGCGGCTCGGTCAGCCGGGGCTCGACCGGATACCGGCGGCGTGAGCACCACTTCGTAGGCCCGGTGGCGGCTGCAGCCCATCGCGAGCGCAGAGGTCGCCGGAGCGCGGGTCCGGCCGATCGGGAACCCGGCTGAGCGCGTGACCTCGTAACCCCCACCTGCCCGTCGACTTCGTACCAGAGGACTGTGCCGTGAGCGTCGGACCGCGCACCAGAACGCTGACCAGGATCACCAGCGAAACCCGCAGGCGCGCGGTCGCGGCCGCCTACGCGGCCCTGGCCGAGGTCTGCAAGGACACCGGCGACAACCCCTCCCAGGCCGAGCTGGTCAGTGAACACCCGCACCACGCCTGGTGGTTGCCGGCCTCGAACGCGCTCGCCCTCGTGCACGCGGACGCGGACGAGGCGGGGATGCTGCTGCGCGGCGCCCGACTGCTCGACGAGCACCAGGTGGCCGTCGTCCTCCCGGACTACGACTACGTCCGGATCGCCCGCGGACGCGCGGTCACCTTCTGGCGCAGCCCTGGACGGCCGCTCCGGGATGCGGCCGTGAGCGCGTGGGCGACCGCGGCCGTGCACCGGATCCGGCCCGGCTCGGCGTTGTGGCTGGAGGACCACGACCCGTTCAACGGGCTGCTGGACGGCTTGGACGACGCCCCGGTGAACGATGTCGGCCAGTCGTTTCTGCGCGACCGTGCCGCCGAGCTGCGCAAGGAGTGGGACCGCGCCGAATGGCCGACACCGCCCACAGTCATCCTCGGCGCACCCGCGATCGCCTCCTGCTACGACGAAGGCTCCCACCCGCGGCTCTTCCCGCAGCGCCCGCTGTGGCGGGGGCACCGGGAGTGGGACCTCGTCGCCGCCCGCTGGCGTACCGAACTGCTGCGCGGCCACCGCGACGACCTCTATGCGTACACCACGGCCTACGCCTCCGACAGTCGGGCTGGCCTCGCCCCGCCCTATGAGCAGATCGGAGCCTGGCCGGACTACCAGACCGTACGGGACGTCGTCGTGCTCACTGCGGTGATGGACATCGTTCGGCGCGCCCACCTCGACGCCCACCTCCGCAGGCAGGCTGCGCACCAGGTCGCGTGCCTGCGCGGCGCCCACCAACCTCCGTGGAACTGGGGGAGACGATGACCGGCCGGGGCGTGCGTCTCCGAACTCATAGGCTTCCAGTCCCAACTAGCCAGTTCAGCATCACAGTTAACTGATCATCGCCAAGGAAGAGTCCCGCATGTCTGACACAGTGAAGGCCGAAGCCACCACCACGGAGACCCCGGAGCAGCTGCGAACGACCATGGTCGAGCAGCTGATCGCCACGGGTGATATCCGGACCGACGCGGTCGAGCGCGCCTTCCGCACGGTGCCGCGCGAGGTCTTCGTGCCGGAGGCGCCCGTCCGGCAGGCCTACGGCGTCGAGGACGTCGTGATCACCAAGCGGAACGAACACGGGACCGCGATCAGCTCGGTCTCCGCTCCCCGGATCCAGGCGTTCATGCTGGAGCAGGCCGACCTCGAGCCCGGCCACCACGTGCTGGAGATCGGCTCCAGCGGCACGAACGCCGCGATGATCGCCGAGATCGTCGGCAAGGAGGGCGAGGTCACGACCCTGGACATCGACCAGGACGTGACCGACCGTGCCCGCCGCGGCCTGGCCGCCACCGGCTACGAGCGGGTGAACGTCGTCCTCGGCGACGGCGAGGAAGGCTGCGCCGACCGCGCGCCCTTCGACCGGATCCTGGTCACCGTCGGGGCCTGGGACATCCCGCCCGCCTGGGTGGAGCAGCTCGCCGAGCACGGCACCATCACCGTGCCGCTGCGGATGCGCGGCATCTCCCGCTCGATCACCCTGCGCCGCGAGGGAGACCGGTTGGTGAGCCTGTCCGCCGAGGTGTGCGGCTTCGTACGGATGCAGGGTGTGGGCGCACACGAGGAACAGCTGGTGCTTCTGCGCGGTAAGGAGGTCGCGCTCCGCTTCGATGAGGAGCAGCCGGTCGACGCCGGACGGCTCACCCGCGCGCTGGAGACCGAACGCGCCGAGGAGTGGACCGGGGTGCTGGTCGGCCAGACGGAGCCGTTCGACTCGCTGCACCTGTGGCTCGCCACCGTGCTGAGCGGGTTCTGCATGATGTCCGTCGATCCGCAGCAGGACTCCAAGCTCGTAGCCCCGCAGAACCGGATCGCCTGCCCGGCGATGACCGACGGGTCGAGCCTGGCCTACCTGGCGCTGCGCAAGGTCGGCGACGAGCCGGCGTTCGAGTTCGGCGCACACGGCTACGGGCCGGACGCCGCGAAGCTGGCCGCCGAGTTGGCCGAGCAGATCCGCACCTGGGACGGCGCCCACCGCTCGGGCCCGGGCCCGCAGTTCACGGTCTACCCGGCGCACACGGCGGACGAGCAGCTGGGTGAGGGCCGCGTCATCGACAAGCGGCACACCCGCATCACGATCTCCTGGCCCTGACCTCCAGAGCCAGGCAACCGAGAAGACCGACCATCCAAGAAGGGGATCAGCATGGCACCTCAGACGCTCATCGTGCCGGAGACCGAGAACACCGACGTCACCGAACTCGACGCCTCGGAGTTCGACCTCGACCCGGCCATCGTGGAGAGCGGCGACGTGTTCGCCAACCTGCTGCGCGACACCAACGACAACTGCGGCAGCACCTGCTCCGGCACCGCGTGCGTCAGCGGCGGCGGCAACGTCTGACCTGACACACCGTGAGCGTTCGGCCTGCGGCCGGGACCGAAGCGTCCCGGCCGCAGGCCGGCCCATTCCGTTCCTTCTAGGGGTGATGAGCGTTGTACCGCGCCGTGGATGCCGTGATGGTCAGGGCAGGGGCCCTGACCATCGAAACGACCTGGCCGGACCTGGCCGACGGGGACGTGGAGCAGTGGCGGTCCTGGCTGGACAAGGTTTGGTCGCACGCCCGGTTCGCCGAGGCGGTGGAGGTGGCAAGTCCCGTGTTGGCCGCCCAGGTCCGTACGGTGATCGAGCGACCGGGCCGGACGCGGAGGCAGGTGCGGCGCACCACCGTGTCAGTCCTCAAGTACGTGCTTCGGGTGCAGCACCGGGCCACACCGTTCGGCCTCTTCGCGGGCATCGCGCCAGTCCGCCTCGGCGACCGCCTCGACCTGGGCTTCGGCACCGCACACCGGATGGTGGCCCGGCCGGACGCGGCGTGGCTGGCCGACATCCTCGGCCGTCTGGAGAGCGACGGGCCCCTGCTGGAGCGCCTACCCGTGGTTGCCAACCCGCTGTGCTTCGCCCGAGGGGATCGTCTCGTCGTGCCGTGGCAGGCCAACCCGGCCCATGGCGGCGACCCGTTGGAGGTGGCGGTTCGGCGCACCCGGCCGGTGGAGGTCGCGGTGCGCGCGGCCGCCGCTCCGCTGAGCCTCGAAGAGCTGGCCCGCCGGCTCGCTGCGGACTTCCCCCGCAACGAGCCCGCCGCGATCCGGCAGCTGCTTGGCGGCTTGGTCGGCCGGCGGGTGCTGCTGACCGCGCTGCGGCCGCCGATGACGGCCACCGACCCGCTCGCCCACGTTCTCGCGGTCCTCGGCCGGGCCGAAGCCGCCGGCATCCCCTCGGTCGCGCCGCTGCTCGCCCTGCTGCACGACGTCCGGCAGGATCTGCACCGGCACAACACCGGCCGCGCGGACGGACGGCGGCTGCGGGCCCGTGCCGCCGCCGCTATGAGGCCGGCCGCTGCTGCCGAGAAGCCGCTGATGGTCGATCTGTGCCTCGAGGCCACGCTCACCGTTCCGACGTCGGTGGCGCGCGAGGCCGAAGCCGCGATCACCGTGCTGACCCGTCTCACCCCCCAACCGGGCGGGAACCCGGCCTGGCGCGACTACCGGCACCGCTACCTCGAGCGGTACGGCACTGGAGCCGTGGTCCCGGTCCTGGAGATCACCAACCCGAACACTGGCCTCGGCTTTCCCGCCCGCTACCGCGACGCGGTGCACGAGCTGCCCCGGCCGAGCCTCACCGGCCGCGACGCCCAGCTCCTGGCGCTGGCCCAGGCCGCCGCCGTCGAAGGCCGCACGGAGACCGTCCTCGACGAGAAGGCCGTGGATGCCCTGGCCCGGCCGGTCGTCAGCGGCCACATCCAGCCCCACGCCGAGCTGACGTTCACCCTCACCGCCCCGACCCGCGAACACCTGGACCAGGGTGACTTCACCCTCACCGTGACCGGCACCCCTCGCGCGGCGGGAACCACCACCGGCCGGTTCCTGCCACTGATCGACCCCGCCGACCGCGACCGCATGACGGCCGCATACGCGGCCCTGCCGACCCTGGCCGACCACGCCATCCCGGTGCAGGTGTCGGCCCCGCCCCTGCACAACCGTGTGCAGAACGTCGGCCGCGCCCCCGCCGTCCTTCCCCTGCTGCTTCCGCTCGCCGAGCACCCCGACCCCGAACACACCGTGCTCCGGCTGGGGGACCTGGCGGTGTGCGGCGACGCAGAGCGGCTGTGGCTGGTCTCCCTGCCCACCGGCCGGCCGGTGGAGCCGAGGGTGATGACCGCGGTGGAGTTCCGCAACAACACCCAGCCCCTTGCCCGGTTCCTGTGCGAGATCACGACCGCCCACACCCCCATGTACACAGCGTTCGACTGGGGAGCCGCCGCACGGATGCCGTTCCTGCCCCGGATCCGCTATCGGCGTACGATCCTGTCCCCGGCCCGCTGGAACCTCCCTGCCGCCGACCTGCCGCCGAGCACCGCCCCATGGTCCCGCTGGCACAGCGGTGTCACCGCGTGGCTGACCCGATACCGCGTCCCGGACCTGGTGTTCCTCACCCAGCACGACCTGTGGCTCCGCCTGGACCTGAGCGAGAGCGCCCACCTGGCCCTGCTGCGCGACCACCTGGGCAGCCACCCCTCGGCCGAACTCGCCGAAGCCCCCGACCCCGACGCCCTCGGCTGGATCGACGGACGACCCCACGAGATCACCATGCCGCTGGCCAGCACCCGCCCGCCGGTCCGGGCGAGCCACCGCCGAGTCCTACAGCACCGCACCAACGGTCACCTCCCCGGATCCTCCCCCTACCTGTCGGCGAAGCTGTACGCCCACCCACACCGGCATTCCGAGATCCTGACCGCTCACCTGCCTGCGCTGCTCGCCGCGTTCGACACCTCGCCCACTTGGTGGTTCCTGCGCTACAAGGACCCCGACCCGCACCTGCGGATGCGCCTGCCGTTGCCAGACGCTGCTGCCTACGGACCGGCCGCCGCGGCTGTGGGCGAGTGGGCCGAGCGGCTGCGCGACCTCGGCCTGATCACGCACCTGCAGCTGGACACCTACCAGCCGGAGTCCGGCCGCTACGGGCACGGGCCGGTGATGGCCGCCGCCGAGGCGGTTTTCGCGGCCGACTCGCGCGCCGCCGTTGCCCAGTTCCTCCACACCGCCCACGACCCGCGCGCGGTCACCGCGGCCAGCATGGTGGCCATCGCCACCGGCTTCGGCGGAATCCACGAGGGGATGCGCAGCCTTTCCAGCGCCATCCCGGCGGGTACGCCCACGCCAGCCCCCCGCGCCGTCCATCAGCAGGCCGTCGCCCTGGGCAACCCCGATGACAACTGGGCCGCGTTGCGTGAGACCCCCACCGGCCGGGCGGTGGCTGTCTCCTGGGTTGAGCGGCAGCAGGCGCTGACCGCCTACCGCGACCAACTCCTCGGCGAGACGGGCCCCGACGACGAGCCGGTGCTGCTGTCCCTGCTCCACCTGCACCATGTGCGGGCGCAGGGGATCGACCGGGACGCCGAACGGCTCTGCCACCGCCTGGCCCGCGCCGCAGCGCTGGCCTACACCGCGAAGGCGCGCCGGTGAACCGGGCCGCCCAGTCCCTCGCCAAGGGCGCTGCCGGCATCGCCCTGCTGCACATCGAGCACGCCGCCGCCGGCAAGGGGAGCTGGCGCAGCGTCCACGACCAGCTGACGGCGGCACTGCATGGCGGGATCGGGTCCGGGCGCGGCATGGGCCTGTTCTACGGGGCGCCGGCGGCCGCCTACGCCGTCCACACCGCGACCATCGGCCCCGGCGGTTACGCCCGTGCGATCCAGGCCCTGGACAGCGCGGTGGACTCGATGACCCGCGCCCGGCTCGACGCGGCCCACGCCCGCATCGACCGAGGCGACCTGCCGGAGTTCGCGGAGTACGACCTGCTCTACGGCCTGACCGGGATCAGCGCGCACCTGCTGCGCCACCGCCCCGACGGCGACCTCCTACCGGCCGTCCTTGGCTACCTGGTCCGACTCGCCGAGCCACTGCCCAGCGGCCTGCCCGGTTGGTGGACTTACCTCGCCCCCTCCGGGCAGCGCTCACCCGACTACCCGGACGGACACGGGAACCTCGGCCTCGCCCACGGCATCACCGGTCCCCTCGCACTGCTCGCCCTCGCCACCCGACACCGCGTCACCGTGCCCGGCCAGCAGGAGGCGATCCGCAGGATCTGCGGGTGGCTCGACACCTGGCGCCAGGACAGACCAGCCGGACCGTGGTGGCCCGAAGCCGTCACCCGCCCCGAGGAAGCCGCAGGCCGCACCCGCCAGAGCGGGCCGCTGCGCCCGTCCTGGTGCTACGGAACCCCCGGACTGGCCCGGGCCCAGCAACTCGCCGGCCTCGCCCTCGGCGACACCGCCCGCCAGCAGCTGGCCGAGGCCGCGCTCCTCAGCTGCCTCGCCGATCCCGCCCAGCTGAGCCGCATCACCGACGACGGGCTGTGCCACGGAGCTGCCGGCCTGTTCCAGACCGCATGGCGCGTCGCCCAGGACAGCACCGACCCGGCGTTCATCGAACAGCTGGCCGCCCTGGCCGATCGGCTCCCGCGGCCCGGTGTGGATCCGGCGGGCCTGCTCGACGGGACCACCGGTACCGCCCTGGCCCTGCGCACCGCCGCCACCGGCGTGGTGCTGTCCGGCTGGGACTCCTGTCTTCTCCTCAACTGACCGAAGGGGGAACCGTGTTGACGATCCAGTCCGAGCCCTGGACGGAGGACGACGCGACCATGCTCCAGCTGCACGTCCACTTCACCGACCAGGCCGCCGCCGAACCCGCCGTACTCGTCCACCTCCTGCCCGCCCTCGCTGGCGCGCAAGACGCCGGGCACCTCGCGCACTGGCACTTCGTCCGGAAGGGCGACCGCTGGCGCCTGCGCTACCAGCCCGTACCCGACACCGACCCGAACACCGCCGAAGCCGCCCTCACCGGTGCCCTCGTGGCCGCGCGCGCCGCCGGCTCGGTCACCGGCTGGTCGCCGGTGATCTACGAACCCGAAATCCTGGCCTTCGGCGGCGAGTCGGGCATGGACGCGGCCCACGAGCTGTTCCACCACGACAGCAGCCACATCCTCCACCACCTGGCCGCGCACGGCGGGCGGGACCAGCGGCACGAGCTGGCCGTCTTACTGGCCACCGCACTCATGCGCGGCGCCAGCCAGGAGTGGTACGAGCAAGGCGACATCTGGGCCCGCGTCGCTGCCCACCGGCCCACCGCTGAGCCCGGCCAGACCGACCGGCTCGCCCCAGCGGTCCAGCGACTGATGTCCGTCGACACCAGCCCCGGCAGCGCCCTCGCCAACGGCGTGCTCGCATTCGCCAGCCCTTGGATCGACACCCACACCCACGCTGGCCAGGCGCTGCGCCGCCTCGCCCACGACGGCCGGCTGACCCGGGGCCTGCGTGCCGTCCTCGCCCAGCACCTGCTCTTCCACTTCAACCGGCTCGGCCTGCCCCCGGCCGCTCAGGGCGCCATCGCCACCACCGCCAGCCGCGTCGTCCTCGGACAGGAGTGACCGTGGCCCAGCTGACCGAAACCGCCGGCCGCTTCCCACTCGCTCCCCGCTACCGACCGCCGTGCCCGCCGCTGGCCGCCCGGGTCAGCCACCTGGGTCGGCTCGCCCAGAAGGCCGCCGACACCGCCGACACCACGTCCGCATCCGCCGTGTACAACGCCGCCGCGCTTCTGGCCAGCGACCTCGGCCTGCCCGGCCTGGCCCGCAAGCTATGTGCCGACCACACCGCGATCTTCTTCGCCGCCCGGCCGCTGCCGCCGAAGGAGGCGTGTCACTCCCTCGCACCGCTGGTCAACCTGGCAAACCTGCGGATCCGCGAGGGCGACGCCGACGGGGCGTTCCGCCTGCTGCACAAGCTACACCGCGCCGTCGCCACTTGCACCGACGCCACCGTGGACGGCATCACGGTGCCCGTCACCACACTCACCGCCAACGAGACGGACTTCCGGGAGGTCGCACAGTGGGTGCGCGGCACGTTCCTCGTCGACGGATCCCGAGCGTTGGTCCGAGCAGGCCGATGGGCGCAGGCCCGCGACCACCTCGAGCGGCCCGGCACAATCGGACGGCGCATGTTCGAAGGCCGGCAGATCGCTGTGCTCGCCCTCGCCACCGGCGGCGACACCAGCGGAGCGCTCGACCTGGTCGCCGACACCCTCCCCGGTGACCCCTGGGAAGCCACCGTCACCGCCTGCCTGGCAGCCCTGTGCCGCCGGCACGCCGGCCAGCCGTCCGCCGACCCCGCCCCGATGCTCGACGGCTACGAGCAGCACCAGCGGGAACCGCAGTTCGCCGTCTTCGACACCCGTCTCGGCCTCGCCCTCATCGATGTCGCGGGTGGCACTTCCCGGGCCGCCGCCCGCACCACCGCCCGGTCCCTGATCGTCCGGACACTGGAGCACGACGACGGATACACCGCTCGCGAAGTCCTCGCCCACCCCGGCTGCTTCGCCCTCCTGACGGACACCCAGCACCGGCAGCTGGCTGCCACCGTTGCCGCCTGCGGACTCGGCCAGCGAGTGATTCCCCCACGGCTGCGGACGGATCTCGCGCGCGCACTGGAGCGCAGTCGCTCGATCCTTGTCCGCAGTTTCGCGGGGAAGGAGGCGTGATCGTCTACGACGTCGTCCCCGCCGCGGATGGCTGCCAGTCAAGGGAGTTCAGGGTTGCGAGCCTCTGTCCTGATGCAGTGTCGGAACTGGCGAGCACCATCGGTTACCGACTTTGAGTGAGGGGCCCGCGTCGATCGGTGAACGTCGGAGGAGACCGTGCTAGACCATGAGCGCACCATGCGCTGCGTGAGCAGGTGCACTTGCCTGGAGCGTCTCGCCTTTCCTCAATGGCTTGGCGGATGCCTGGATCGTCATGAGGGAGACGGCGGATGCGCTCACCATGGTCGGCAGAGCAGGACGACATCATCCTCGGTGTTCCTCCGGCGAGGGATGAGGGGACGTGGGACCGGCTTGCCGAGGAGGACGC
This sequence comes from Kitasatospora sp. NPDC058162, assembly GCF_042884005.1. NCBI lineage: Bacteria > Bacillati > Actinomycetota > Actinomycetes > Kitasatosporales > Streptomycetaceae > Kitasatospora > Kitasatospora sp. NPDC058162. The sequence goes on along the minus strand of NZ_JBHVUS010000001.1, from coordinate 358,266 downwards.
CGTAGCGGCCGGTCTCGTGGGCAGCGGCGCTGGTGACGTGTCCGGAACGCAGGAGATCGTGGCAGCTGGCCTCCGGGCGACGCAGCCGGACGAGCTGCCTTTGTGGGAGGAGCAGGGGATCGGCCCGTCGGAACCGGGCGAGGCGGCGGACCGAGCCGGACTGCCTGACCTCAAGGCACAGCTCCGAGAGGTCGTCGAAGCCTGGCGGGAGATCGTGCCCGACGGAAGCAGTTCGGCCGACGACCTGAGGGTGGCCCTGGAAGCCGATGTCCAGGCACTTCAAGTCCGGTGGCAGAACATTGCCGCGACTCCGGCTGCACCCGCCGTGGCGACGGTGAAGGGCGTAACGGCTTCTGCCACTGCCGGGCGTAGCGCGGAGGCGGTCAACGCGGCCCTTCGCGATGCCGACCGAAGCCATCCGGCGCTTCGAGATCTGGCAGAGTGGCGAGAGATCCGAGCCGTGCGCGAAGCGGTCGGCCGCCTCTGGGGGAGCCTCACGACGAAGGCGGGCGAGTCGGTCCATCGGCTCCTCGCCGACCGCCGTGTCTCCGAGTTCCTGCGCAGCGCATCGATCCACGCGTGCGAGCGAATCGCCCAACTCGCCCAGCAGGGAGCGGACTTCCTGCGAGCGAGGCAGGGGTCGCTGCCCACCGCCGAGGCGCTGCTCGCCCTCGGCGAGACGGCGAGTGCCTACGGCGCGTCTGCTCGGCGGCAGGCCAGCCTTCCGACGGCTGAGGCGCTGCTCTCCTCGGGCGCCACGCTGCAGCCCGTCCCTCGGAGCAGCCCGCCCTCCAGCGCCGTCGACGTTCCCGGCCTTCGCAGGATGGGCCAGGCGTTGGAGCGCCCGGGCCCGGCGGCTGCGCAGACCCGGAGAGTCTCGGCGAACGCGGCCAAAGCCAGGTCGGTCGGCCAACCTCCGCGTCGGTCGGCCGCCGGCGTCGGGGAGCAACCCGCGCACCTGCGACGCGGTGGAGCGCCCGTCCAGCCGGGGCGAACGCCAAAGCAGCCGTGAGGCAAGTCAGCGGCGCGCCCGCTGAGTTCACCCGATCCGGTGGCGCCCGGCCCGAGGCCCGCGTCGATGCGGAGAAGTCCGGCCTGCCGCCCCGCCCGGCCGTGTGAGCCGTGATTGCCTGGCGTCGTACAGCCACTGCGGGAGGACCGAAACGTGAACCCGAACTCCACTACGACGGACGACGTCGAGCAGGCAGCAGCCGTCGTCCTGAGGAGGACCGCCGCCGCCGCACACGCGCTCGCTGACCTGGCCGCGCGCGACGACCGCTACGACCAACTGGCCGCCCTGGCCACGGCCTCCTACGCCACCGAGGCCACCGCCTACCTACCGTTGCCCGACAGCGCTCCCCAGATCACCGACCGGGAAGCCGACCAGGATCTGGTGCGCCAGCTGACCGCCCTCGCCGACGCTCTCGACGCGCTTGCCCGAACCTCGCCCGACGTCCCGCAGGCGCGCGACCGCCACATGGCCGCTCTCCATACCCGCGACGCGGCCACCGCGCTGCGCAACGCCCTGCCCGTCGAGCAAGGGGCCGCCGGGTGATGGACGTTACCTGGGGCGACTTCATCACCCTCGCGGCGTCCAGGCTGGAGTACGCACTGGCGGCCCTGACCCTCGCCGACGCCGAGAGCCGCAGTACCCCGGGCCAGCACGCCGCGCGAAGTGGGGCGTTGGCGGATGTCTTCCAACTGCTCCACCGCAACACCGATCGCTTCGGCCCGCACGCCCCCGATCCGCTGGGCATCGCGGAGGGCGATGTCTCCCGGTTGCACAGCAACGTCGACATCCTCGGGCGGTTGCTGCGGGACGAGTCCTTCTACGCCTGGTCCGAGCCCGACCCCGCGGCCGCCCACTTGACCGAAGCCGTACGCTTCCTCCGCCTCGCCGGTGATCTGCTGGCCAGCCATCACGGGCCGGACGGCGAAGCCCGCAGCCCGTACGCGGCCTATCTGGACAGCGGTGGGGTCGCGCGGCACGTCGTCGCGGAGACGGCCGAACTCGCCAGTGTCGCCGGGCGGGTGGCGGTACGGATCGGCCAGCTGTGCCCGCCCGATCGCCGGGTGGTCCGCAGCCACACCGTGGCCTACCGGCTCAGGGAACGCGCGGTGCTGATCGAGCAGGCGGCGATCGGCATCCACCGCCAGCTCAGCTCGCCCCGACCGTCCACGCCGGCTCCCGGCCTTCTCCACCTCCCGGCCGCGGCCACCGCTCCGCCGCCTCCGGTCAGGCCGGGGGAGAAACAGGGCGAAGCGCTCCAGGCAGCCGCGGCAGGGCTGGAATGGCTTGCCGCCCACGCGGCGCAGCAGGCGTCCCGGAGCCTGCCGGACGCGACCGTCGCCGAGCTGTCGATCGCCGCTGACCACTCCGCGGTCGCGCATCTGCTCACCGCCCGCCTGATCGAGCACACCCGCGATCCGCTGACCGCCGATCCGGTGACCCGCAGCGTCCTCGACACGGCCGGCGGCGCCCTGCGCACAGCGGCTCAGGCCTGGCAGCAGGCCGCGGCCAGCTGGAAGTCCGGTCTCGGGAGCGCACCGGCGACCTCGAACCCCCGCTTCGTACGCGAGGCCGAGTTCGCCGTGGTCCGGCTCGGCCGCACCCTCTTCTCCTCCGGTTGGACCCGGCGCGACGGTGGCCGGCGCACCCCCAGGGCCGCGGACGAGATCATCTCGGCACCGGCCGATGCGAGGCACCTGCTGGTTGTCGCCCATGCCGTTCCCGCCTCCGGCCAGGTCCTCGCCGAACACATCCCCCGGATCGCCTCGGTCCTGGTCCAGCGCGGAGTGCTGCTCAGCTCCGACCCCGCCCACAACCCGAGGGGCAGCGCGCCCTCGGACCAGATCAAGGACGGCTGGACCAGGTGGTACCCGGCGACGTCCGAGCAGATCCACCAGGTCACCGACGCCTACAACCGGGCCCGCCAAGCGTCCGCGGCGGCGCAGACCGCGACCGCGCACGCGGCCGAGGCGGTCGGTCACCCACTCGGGCGGGCTGTACTCGACGCCGACCGGCGGAACACGCTCGGCTTCACCGGCGACCCCTCGTACGACACCCGGCGGGTGAAGGCGGCCGCCGCCCGGGCCCGGAGCACGACGGTGCCGACGCGACCGCTGGAGCCGGCCCGGATGCCCGCGAACCGGGCGGCCGAGCTGTCCCGGGAGGTGGCCGCGCTCCAAGCACGGGGGAAGACCCGGTAATTGGCCGGTCAGTTGTCGTCCTGGGTCGTGCACCAGGCACTCGGCACCGTGCCGGGAAGGCGGTGCTCGACTCGGTGTTCCCCCTTGGTGCAACCGGCGAACGGGCCGCCCGGTCCGCGGAGCGCCGCCATGCAGGGGCGGTAGTGATCGCGGTACCAGGTGCTCGGGCCGGTGTAGCCGCATACGGCGGGATCGGTGAGCTCCTGCCAGGCCAGCCACAGCGCGTGCAGGGCACCCACCGCGTCCCAGTGCTCGGTCCAGAGGTGGCACCAGCGTGCCTCGGCGGAGGGTTCGCCGAGGCAGCCGGGGACGAGGACCCCCTCCACCCACTCGGCGAGCAAGCGCAGTTCCGCGTACAGCTCTTCGCCTTCGAGGAGGAAGATGAACGGTGGGTAGCGCCAGCCGTCACCATCTTCCTCCTCCGGTGGTTGCCCCGGTTCTGTGCCGCCGGTGCGTCGGCCGGTCGCCTCCGCCGCGCTGCGAGCGAGGGCTTCCACCTTGCCGCGCATCGCGGCCAGTTCCGCCTTGAGGTCCTCGATGTCCTCGGCCATCGAGATCATGTTGGGGGTCGGCATGCCCGAACTCGCCGGTTCAGCCACGGCGTTGTGCCTTCCGCTCCTCCCAGGCGATGCTGGCGCGCTTGGTGATCGAGGCTTCCTCCGTCTTCATGGCCGGGCCGAGGTGTGCCATGGCCTTCTCCTCGTACCAGGGCCGCAGGGCGATCTGGGCGACGGGCATGCCGGTCGCCAGCAGCAGAGCGGTGCCGCGCTTCATCGCACGGATCTCAGCGGGTTCCAGGATCTGCTCACGGTGTTCGCTGATGGAGGTGGAGCCGCCGTCCCGGCTCTTGGTGTAGGCGCCGCGGGTGACTTCGTGGTTGCCGACCAGAGCCGCGATGTCGTTGACGAAGCGCGGGTCGTCCAGGCCCACACCGATGATCTTCTTCGTGCTGGCGCCCCAGAGGGCGTTCATGCCTGCTTCGCCCCAGGCCCGTACACCCTGGGCGAAGCTCTGGAAGATGCTGAGCGCGGTGATGCCGCGAGAGCCGAGGTGGCTGTAGAGATCCGGCAGGTCGGCGATGGGACAGATGTTGGCGACCTCGTCGAGGACCGCGCGCATCGGCTCGGGCAGGCGTCCGCCGTGGCGCTCTCCTGCCTCGGAGGCAGCGGTGAACACGGAGTCGGTGAGGGCGGCGACGATGGCGGAGGCGGCCCCGGCCTTCTTGCTGAGCAGGTACAGGGAGTCCCGGCTGAGCGCGAACTCCTCCGGCCTGAACTGCGGACGATGCCGGTCCGGGAGCATCCAGGCGAGTACCTTCTCGTCGCGCAGCGCCGAGACCGCGGTCCGGGCGTTCTGGTAGATGCCGGACTGGGTCTCCTCGGCGATGTTGATGGAGCTGTCGACCTGTTCGGCGAGGACTTCCTCGTGCTGGTAGAGGATCCGCAGCGGCGCCCGCTCCTTCGGGTCGGCCAGCCACCGGAGCACGTCCCGGACGGTGGCGCCGTCCCACCAGGCGGCGCGGAACATGCCGACCAGCAGGTCGCTGGCGCCCTGGGCCCAGAACGGGTCGGCGGTATCGCTCTTGACCTGGGCGATGAAGTGCGAGGCGAGGCGCTCGGCGCGGTCGAGGGTCTCGGCCTCGGCGATGATGTCCCACCACCAGGACCGCTCGACCTGGGCGATGCCCTGGGTGTCGAAGGCCCAGGTGGTGCCCGCCCTGCAGCGGGAGGCGAGCGTGGCGGCGTAGACGTCGGGCTTGTTGCTGGTCACCAACAAGGAGGCCGGCGCCTCTTCGGCGACCGGGATCGCCAGCGTGCTCGACTTGCCCGTGCGAGGGGCCATCAGGGCGAGGTAGGTGTCCTCGTCGGAGCCCCGGAGTTCGACACCGGTGGGGAGGTGGTCGCCGAGGAGCACACCGCGGTCGCGCGGGGCGACCTTGCGCGGTTTGACGTCCCGGAGGGAGGCGCGCAGTCGGGTGGCGGTACGGGCAGCCCGCTCGGGGGTGAGGTCGCGCACCTGGTGCAGCGTGGCGAGGTGGGAGGCGTTGTGGAACCAGCGCAGGCCGGCCCACAGACCCCAGACGACCCCAGCGAGGACGGCCAGGTCGAAGAACGCGGCGCCGAGCCCGCTGGCGGTCGGGGAGTGTGCCCAGACGGAGTGCCAGTCTCGCGTCATCTCGAAGACGGTGTACGGGCTGAGCGGCGGGGCGTCGGCTTCCACGAGGACGGCGCCGACGGCGGCTCCGGTCCAGGTGGAGGCGGACAGCAGGACCGATCCACCCACGAGGATGCCGCCGGCGAGCCACATCCGGTCGCTCTCGGTCATCATCTGCGGGCGCTCCCGGGCTCGTTGTCGGCCGAGTCGGTGTGGTAGAGGCGACGCTCGGTCGCGGTGAGTTCCATGGCGGCGGCGATGCCCGGACGGGTGCCCAGCTTGATCAGGTACTTTCCACGGCCCGGGTGGATCTGGTCGGAGGTGTCGAGGCCGGTGCTGGTGGCCGAGGCCCAGGATTCGATCATCATGCGTTCCTGCTCGGTGAGGGCCCGTCTGCCCGAGACCCGGCTGAGCTCCTCGCCGGTCGAGCCGCCGATCACCCAGGTGTCGCACCGGTCCATCAGCCCCCTTGCCTTCGCCCGGTCCTCCTCGGTGGGGAGGGACTCGGAGTCGAGGGTGGAGTGGGTGGCGTAGATGCTGACGTCCTCCGTGGTCCGGTTCAGACGGCTGATGGCGTCCATCGCGTCGACCAGGCCGGGGCCGGCGCGCAGGGCCCGCCACATCTCGTCCATGGGGAGTACGAGCTTGCGGCGCATCAGACCGAGACTGCGGGCGCTGTCGATGGAGGAGTAGGCGTAGGCCCAGCTGGCGATCATCCCGGCGGAGACGACGTCGTTGCCCCGGGCCCTGAGCGCGCTGATGTCGACGGAGACGGCCGGTGCGTTCAGATCGATCGGCGAGGTGGTGGGTCCGTCGAACATCCCCTTGAGCGGGCCACCGACCAGGTTGTCCAGGCCGGCCACGATCGAGCGGGTCAGATCGAGGTACGTGTCGCCCTCGGCGGCGAGCTTGGCCCGTAGCACCTCCGGGGCCTGCCGGAGTACGGCGGTGACGTCCGGAACCACGGGATCGGCGCCCGGGACGGCGTCCGCAGCGAGTTGGACGGCGGTGGTCAGCGCCGAACGCTCGATCTCGTTCGCCTGGCGGCCGAGCCCCACCCGGGTTGCCAGCAGGGCCCCGAGGGTTTCCAGACGGCGGCCGGTGAGGACGTCGAGCAGGGCTTCGCGCTCGACAGCGGGCAGACCGGGCAAGCGGTGCTTGAGCGGCCCGGAGTCCAAGGGGTTGATCCGTTCGGTGCCGGTGCCGATCCGCAGGACACTGCCGCCGAGTTCGCGGACCATCATGGCGTACTCGCCCTTGACGTCGGCCGGAACACACGCCATGTGGCCGTAGGCGACGTACACGAGGCAGATCCGTTTGATCAGGGCGGATTTGCCGACTCCGGGCTGCGCCATGACCCAGACGCCCGGGTTGGTGGTGAGCTTGCCGGTCCAGCCGGAGGGGTCGATGCACACCAGCTCTCCGGTCAGGACGTCACGGCCGACCGGAACGCCGCGCGCGGGCAGGCCCGCGCCCAGCAGGAACGGGTCGATCAAAGCGATCTGGCTGGTGGGGCCGGTGTAGACGGTGCCGGTGTCCTCCACCGGTACGCGGCCTCCGAAGGGCCCGCCCCAGCCCAGCCGCGGGGCGTGGATCCTACGGCGGTACCCCAACTGCCGTGCCCCGCCCGTGGGAGCCGTGTCCGGGGTCCACCGGGGAGTGCGGAACTGCGCCTTGTCCGACATCGCAACTCCTCTACTTCACGAGGGGGTTGTAGCCGATGGGCAGGCCGGCGGCGAAGACGGCCGCCTGGGCGCCGAACGCCGGCCGCATCCGGATCCCCCGGGTTCCCGCGACCGCGAGCTTGAGTTCCTGGAGGGCGGCGGGCAGTGCCGAGGGCGTGTCGGCGGTGGTGGTGACCCACAAGGTCCAGTCGACGACCTGGGCTCCACCGGCGACCTGCCGGGCGGCGTTCTCCGCACGCTGGTAGTCCGCCTTCTGGCTCCACTTGGCGCGGCCCTTCACTTCGGCGGTGGCCTGTGCGCGGTGCTCGGCGGCGGAGATCTCCCGTTCCAGCAGCGCCTCGCCTTCGTGTGGATCCAGGACCCGGTAGCCCAGGGTGATCCGCCGTCGGAAGCGGCCAGGGGCCAGCAAGGGCAGCAGCGTGCTGTAGGGGATCGGGCGGCGCGGCATCTCCTGGAGTACCCAGCTGGCGGACACGGCGCCGTCGTGGGCGTAGGACTCCACCCAGTCGTCGGCGGCGGTCGGGCCGCACTCGCCCCACTGCAGCTCGTCGAACTGCTCGTCCCGGGCGAGGGCCACGCCGGGGTCGTAGGCGGAGCGAACGATCCGGCGCAGGTCGGTCGGGGTGGTGCGGCGCACGATATCCGTGCCGGTGCCGCTCAGGTCCAAGGTGTCGACCACTCGAAGGGTCTCACCGACCTGCTCGGCCAGGTCCGTCGGAGGGTTGGCGGTGGCACTCGGATCGACGGTGACGCTGAGCCAGGAGGCGACCTGGGCGGTGGCCCGCGGTGTGGTGCGCACCAGTTCGTCGATGACGTCCAGCGCCAGGCGGGGGGCGTCCGACCGCCGCCGGTGCTGGACGTCATCGGCCAGGGCCTCGCCCGCGCCCGGGGTGATCTGGATGGTGACCGAGGCGCCCTTGATCTGCTCGGCCGTCGACATGGTGTTGAGGACCTCGCCCCAGGTCCGCAGCCCGGAGCGGACCGCACTGGTGGGCGCCATGAGGCTCCCCCTGGGCGCGAGCAGGGTGGAGACCGTTATCCGGCCGGTGGCACGGTCGTGGACCACGCCCACCCTGCGGCCGCTGGTCGGGTCGTGGGCGGCGATCAGCGAGGAGCTCGCCCCCACCCCCGGCAGGTCGAGCGCGTAGGGCTGGGGGAGGAGGACGCGCCGGTAGGAGGTCGCCCCCGTGCGGTAGCCGCGCTGCCACGCCAACTTGGCCCGGTAGTAGGCCAGCGCCGACATGCCGTGCCTGCGGACGGCCGCCAACCCCACGACCGCTCCGGTCAGCGGAAGGGTGACGAGCAGGCTGGCCGGGTGGCGGACGCCGATGAGACCGTCCGCGGTCAGGACCGCTGCCGCACCGATCGTCGCCTCCTTCGACAGGTTCCCCATCCCGAAGGAGCGACGGGTGCGCAGGCCGCTCACCATCAGCCCGTCCGGTACCTCGTGGGCACTCACAGCTGTCCCTCCGATCCGTTCCCGATCTCGCCCGCGCCGCGCTGTACAGCGCTGTTCAGCCCGTCCAGGACCTGGATGGCAAGGCCCGCCCCACCCGCTGCGGCGCCTGCTGCTCCTGCACCCGCTGCGCCCGAGGCGAACCCCGAACCGCCGGAGCCCGGTGTGCCGTCAGCGCCGGTCGCACCGTCAAGGGGCGCAGCTGGTCCGGGAACCCGGGCCGCCTGGTTACGAGCTGCCTGGGAGAGCGCATCGCCGCCCGTCGACGACTGCTCGTCGACGCCTGGGCTCGTCGACATCGACTGCTCGACACGGCGGGCGTGTTCGACCGCGCTGGTCGCCCCGCTCCCACCCTCGGCGCCCGCGCCTTCGGAGTCAGCGGCCCCACCGTGCCCTCTGCGGGAGGCGTAGGCCCCGGCGGCCGACATGGCGGCGACCGCTCCGCCCGAGCCCATGGCGGTGCCCACCTCATCGGCGACCGGTCCGAAGATCCGCACCAACGCGGCCGGGGCGAGCGCCCCGAGCAACAGGGTGGTCAGCCCGCGCAACCACTCGACCACCGAGTCGGCATGGCCGAACTCGGCGAAGCCGGTGCAGATGATGACCGCGTCCATGGGTCTGTAGAAAATGCCGATGAGGATCGACCTGATCAGCAGTGGAGCCCACTTGCGGGTGGTCTCGCCGCCGACCCGGCCGGCTCCGGCGATCGGCAGGAGCAGGCACTGGATCGGGATCGCGGAGTTCCGCAGGAAGATCAGTACGAGCTGGACGAAGCCGACCGGCACCAGGACCAGCAGGCCGCAGATCACGATGAACGGGTTGACCACGTGGGGGACCAGGATGTCGACGATGTGGCCGGTGGCGGTCCCGGTGTCGCCGAAGGTGCTGTCGACCAGCCCGTCGGTCAGCGCGTCGCCCGCCCTGAGCAGTAGCGCGACGCCCGCGATACCGCCCACGCACAGCAGGCAGTTCTGCAGCCACCCGCTCAGGGCCTGGCCCAGGTGACGCATCTGGCCGGTGACGGCCATCCGCCCGATCTGCCACATCAGGCCGACCGCCGAGATGATCAGCCCGAGCCACACCATCACGCCGGCCAAGGTCGCGTGCTCACCGAACAGCCCGGTGTCCTCCAGCCGCAGCGACGGCCCCTGGAGGGCGACCGTCAGCGTGAACTTCACCAGCGCCTTGACGAAGGCGATCCCGGCCTTGAGCAGCTCCCCGATGGTGGAGTCCCAGACGCCGTTCCACTCGGCCTCGATGGTCCGGTCGACGGTCTCGCCGATGTGCTCGCAGTGGTGGCCGTCGGTGAGGTAGTCGTAGGCGCCGACCACGCCGTAGTCACAGCCCGCCTGGGCGAGCGAGCCGATGATCCCGGGTTTGTCGTCGGCCGCAGCGGGCGGGGCGAGCGCGATGACGCCGCACAGGGTGGAGAGGGCCAGCAGCAGGGCGGCGAGGCGGTTCCTCACGAGGCCTGCCTGATCGCGGTCCAACCCTGTGCGTTGAAGGCGGGATCGCCGGGCGCGGCGATCTCCGGCGCCGAGCCGGGCGCCGGGGACGCGCCGCCGGTGGGGTCGAGCTTCCAGTCCCCGTCCCGCCACACCACCCCGATCGTGCCCACCGCGTACGAGACGGCCTCGGGCTTGGTCTCACCGGCCTTCTGAGCGGTGCGCAGCAGCAAGTGGGCGGTGACCGCGTCGGGTTGGGCCTGGACGAGCTTGAACCCGACCAGGTGGGTGCGCACCCAGGCGCCGGCCGGCAGCGGGCCCGATTCCGGAAGGCCCATCGTGGAGCGGGCGCGTGCGTCGGCCTTCGCCGCGCCCTGGCGGATCCGCTGCTCCCTGGCCGGGGTCTGATCGGAGGCCGCCGTGTAGGTCGTGTAGAAGGTGAGCTGTTCGTCCACCAGGGTCGTGGCGCCCTCGACGTCGAACCCGGAGGAGGCGACCAGCATGCCGATCGCGCCGTCGGTGCTGTGCGGGAAGCCGACTTCGCGGCCCCGGACGGTACGGGAGCCCCGGGGCGCGGCGAGCCACCGTTGGGGTTCGGTCCACGTCGGCGGCAGGCTGTACGTCGACACCGGTACGGGGGTCGGTGCGGCTGTGGTCGCCGGGGGTGGGCTGGGCTGAGCCCTCGACGGCTGAGCATCGCCGCTGGACAGGGCTGCGTAGCCGGTCAGGCCGACGACGGTGGCGAGCAATGCCCCAGCGCCCCACAGGGCAGAACGGGAGAGGAATCCGTCCCTGCTCCGGGTCCGCACCGCTCAGCCCACGATGCCGTTGAGAATGCTGATCAGCGAGCCCGACAGCAGGATCGCCGCGACTCCGGCCCCCATCCACTTGAACGGTTCGCTTCCACCGCCGTGGCGGCTCTTCTCGGCCGTGGCGAGCTTGAACACGCCGAACCCGGTGGCGAAGACGCCGGCGAGCACGAGCAGCCACAAGCCGTAGCCGAACAGGGTCGAGACCATGCCGTCCATCCCGGGGATCTTGGTCGGCTTGGCGGCAGGGATCAGGTCTTCCGCAATGAACATCTGTCACTTCCCTTCAAGCTGGGCGCGCAACCGGGTAGCCGCGCGCGCCACGACGGCATCGGCCAGGGCGTCCTCCGCTCGCTCGACCGAGCGGAGCACCGGCAGATAGGGCAGGAAGGCGGTTCCGGCGAGGCGTCCGCCGAGCGCGCGGAGGCGGTAGCGGGCAGCCGGCGCGGGACGGGCGGGCACGTCGGCGACCACGACGAGCCAGGGCCTCGGCACGACGCCCGTCGGCCAGCCCTGGACGATCGCCTCGACTGCGGCAACGCCGTAGACGGTGCTCGGGGTGACGAGCACTGGTTGGACGCCGTAGGGCACCGGTTCACCCGGCCCGAGCCCGCAGGCTCGTGTGCCCCGACTGTCTTCTCCGTTGAGCATCCGGAGCACGACCGCGGAGGCGATGTCGTATCCGTGGACCGGCATCACTCCGTACAGCGGGACGATGCGCGTGCGCTGAACGGGTGCCACCGGATTGGCCGTCACGTCGCAACCTCCCCAGGCTTCTTGCGTTGGCAGATCGAGCTCCTTCGACCACAGAGGGTAGCGTAATCATTCGACTGCATGGCGTAACGGCTTCGGCTGTTAGGAAGGCACGCGCAACCGCCCGTTCGGACTCATCCGTGTACAGCGCAAGGGGGATCCCGGTGAAGAAGGTCCTGATCGGTTTCGGCGGACTCCTCGTCCTGGTCACGGTCTGTGCGGTGCTCGCTCTGGCAGCGCTGTCAGGGGTCGCCGAAGCGGACCGAGCGTCGGTGAACGGTGTGCCAGAGGCGTACCAGCCCTGGGTGTACCGGGCTGCCCGACAGTGCCACGATCCGGGGCTGACCTCGGCCCTGCTCGCCGCCCAGCTGTTCGAGGAGAGCGGCTTCCGTGCCGATGCCCGCAGTCCGGCCGGCGCCGAGGGCCCGGCGCAGTTCATGCCGGCCACCTGGGCGACGTGGGGGCGCGATGACGACCACAGCGGCTCCGCGTCGCCGTACGAGATCGGGGACGCGGTGATGGCACAGGGTCGCCTGATGTGCAGCCTGCTCGCGCAAGCGAGGGCATCGGGCATCGCCGACGACCCCCGGCGCCTGGCGCTCGCCGGCTACAACGCGGGCTGGGCCGCAGTCCAGAGCTGCCGTGGTGTGCCGCCCTACGGCGAGACGCAACGCTATGTAGCCGACATCATGGGGAACTTGGGCCGCTTCGGCGAAGCCGGCCGGATGCCGGAGATCGCCGGTGGCGTCGTCGGCCCCGCCGCCGCGAGGAAGGCCGCCACCCAACTCGGCGTGCCCTACAGCTACGGCGGCGGCAGCCCGGCCGGTCCCAGCCGCGGCCACTGCGACGGGGACGACGGTTTCCGCGGCGGCGAGTGCCTGGCCGACACCACCCTCGGCTGGGACTGTTCAGCGCTGGTCCAGTACGCCTACTGGCCTGCCCGCCAGCTCCCCCGTACCGCTGCCGAGCAGTACGCCGCCACAGCCGACCACCCCGTCGCCCAGGCCGAACTCCGAACCGGCGACCTGCTCTTCTGGCGCCACGGGAACGGTCACGTCTACCACGTGGCCCTCTACCTCGGCGACGGGGCGATGATCTCCGCGCCGAAGACCGGGGACGTCGTCAAGAAGGCCCCCATCGCCGACATGCCCGTCTCCGACTTCGCGGGCGCCACCAGGCCGTGAGCGGCGGGGCAGGGGGCGCATTCCCTGGAGGGATCGACCGCCATGTCGCTACCTCGAACGCCCAGCGCTGGGGCGTGGGACGCGGGTTGGGTGGTGAGGGGTGTTGGGGTTGAGGGGTGCTGTGTTCCGCGTTCGTGGGGGAGGTCCGGCTGCTGCTGATGAGGCCCTTGCCGCGCTGGTGACGACTGGGCCTGATGCGAGGTCGTCGTGTGTCGGGCGGTGGAGGGCCTCGACGGTGGCTTGGAGGAGGCGGGTGGTGAGTTGGGAGACGGGGCCGGCTTCCCAGCTGCGGTCGCGCATCACCCGGACGAGGTGGTTCGGGACGGAGCGGCCGTCGTCCTGCATCCGTGCCATGCGGGCGGCCAGCAGGGGCCATTGGCGGGAGGTGACCAGCAGCCCCGCCTCGCGTTCCCGGCCGGGCATCGCCTCGTGGACCCAACGGACGAAGCGGGCGTTCTCCGACTGGCTCACCCCCAGCTGCGCCAACGCCCTGCGGCGGTTTCCGAGGTCGAGGTCCTTCGGCAGGTCCAGCCCCACCGTCAGCGGGCCGTAGGAGCGTACGGCGTCCCGGCTCGGCGCGGCGGCTGACCGTTGCGGAGTGTTGAGCGTCCGGCTGACCGCTCGATCGATTCCGAGGCCCTCGGCGTAGGCGGCGGCCAGGACCTGCCGGACGTCGATGCCGTGATCATGGAGGTCCTGCATGGTCGCGGCGATCTCCGGCCAGGTGGGGGAGGCCAGGATCGCCTCGCGCACCGGACCGGGGGGAACGGTCGCGCGCAGCACGCGCGCCCACTCCTGCGTGCGCTCGGCCGCGACCCGCGCCGAGTTGGCCACGACCGCGTCCCGGACCGAGCCCGCGAGGTCTCCCACCTGCGGCAGGAACTGGTCCAGGTCGACACCGGCCTGGCGCAGCGCGACCAGCTGCTGCGCCATGGCCGGCCAGTCCGGGCTGGACATCAGGGCCCAGGCCACGTCCGGGGCGAGCCGGGCCTTCAAGTCCCCGGCCGCCTCCGGGAGGGCCTGGTCCAGCGGCGGCAGTTGGCGCTCCCCGCCCGCCCTTCGCTGCGCCGCACGGCGTACTGCGTCCGCGACGGCCAGTACCAGCCGCACGGCCATCGTGGAGGTCTGCACCGCTTCGCCGACGGCTTCGGCGAAGGGTTCGCCCGGGTAGGGCATGGTCATTGCGCTCTCCTGTCTTTCAGCGGCCCCGGGTGGGGCCGTCGGTTCCATGGCCGGGGGCAGGTTGTGCCTCGGGTGAAGAACGTGGGATCGCCCTCGGGGGTCGCGGTGGTGTGGTGCCGGCGCGTGGAGCTGCTGGAGCTGGTCCCGCGTCCAAGGGGACGCCGTGGGCGGCGGCCCAGCCGTCCAGCCTCCAGGTGAGGACCTGGGCGACGGACTCGGCCGAGTGGAGCTCGCGTCGGGTGGCCACCTCGGTGAGGACTGTTGCGGGGTTGAGGCCGTGCTGTTCGAGGGCGGCCAGTCGTCCGCGCAGGGCGGGCCAGGCGGGGTCCAGGAGCACTGCTGATGCGTGAGCGGGGACGGCTTTTGCCAGCACGTCGGCCAGCGGCGAGGGTTGGCGGGATGCTGGCGTCGGTGGCGATCCCGTCCGCCTCGTGCGCGGCCGGGTTCCAGTGCCGGCCGACGCCCCAGCGGTCCGTTCCACGGCTTCCTGTAGTGGTCGGCTGGTCCGGGCCGCGGCTTCGGCCTGGAGGCGGTAGCCCTGTTCCTCGTGCCAGAGCTGCGCCGCTCTGACGGCTGTGACCAGGGCCAGGAGGAAACCCAGGAAAGCGACGGCGTCGTTGCGGCCCGAGGATTCGGCGGCGGACAGGAGGATCCGGACCGAGGAACGGAGCAGCAGCCGCGCTTCCCCATCGAGGTCGCGGCGCCCCGGTGCTCGCGCGGCCCGCTCGAACTCGGTCGCGGAGGCGCGCAAAGCCGGTCCGACGAGGGGTGGTGCGCTCGCGGCCAGCACGACGAGGAGGTCGCCGAGGGCGGCGACGTCACCGGCACCCTGTCGGCGCCCACCGGCGCCGAGGCGTTCGGAGACCATGTCGAGATTGAGTTCGAGCGTCTGCCAGAGCGCCTCCGGCGAAACCTCCGGCGCTGGGACCGGGATCTGCCAGCGTTCCCGGACGCGGGGGAGCGAGAGATCGTAGGCCAGGCTCGAGCCCGCGAACCACACGGCGCGGTGGCCCCGGTCCCGATCGCCCGGCAGCGCGACCGCATAGCCGGCCGGGGCGCTGTTCTGTGTGTCAGCGCGCTGGGCGACGCGCACTCCAGAAGAGCGGAGGCGGGCGAAGAAATCGTCCTCGCCGGCCGCGGAGGCCGCTGCCATACGGACGGTTCGTTCGAGTTGGTCGCGTGCACTTTCCGCCAGGTGGCGCCGGGAGGCCTTTCGCGTCTCGCCCGTCGTCGGCCAGCGCTTCGCGGTGCGGTCCCCTGACGCCAACTGGCGCAGATTCCACCGGGTCTCGAACTGCCGGGCGAGCTGTTGCATCCGGACGATGTCCTGCCGCAGGTTCGGCTGGATCCCGTCCTGCCGGGCCTTCGTCGCGACGATGTGGATGTGGTCGTCAGCATGCCGGACCGCGACCCAACGGCAGCCCCACAGATCACCGTGCGGCGCGATGCCGGCAGCGTCCATCATCGCCTTCGCGACCTCGGCCCACTGCCCGTCCGTCAGGAGCGGATCCTCGGGAGCCGTGCGTACGGCGACGTGATAGACGTGTTCGGCGGGGGCGTTGCTGGGGAGGGCGTGCAGCGGCGCGTCCAACAGCAACGCCAGGTCCCCGACCGTCATGTTCGCCGACCGCGCGGGATCGGGCACCGACGGCGCCCACGCGGCGACCAGCCGAGGGTTCTCGTGCTCGTCCCGCTTCCCGGGACCGTAGAGGTAGAACAGAAGTCCCGCGGTGTCGTTTCCGCCCTTCGCCCTCTTCGGGATCACCAGCGTGACGCTCGCTCGCGCATCACCTGAAGCGTTGCACGATCCACCCGCTGCACGGCCTCCTCGACGAGGTGAGCGATCGGTCGGACACCGCTGTCATCGCTCAGCCCGATCGACTCGCAGACCCGCACCAACTCGCCGCGCGACCGGATCAGCTCGGCCAGGACATCCCGGGCGTCCGCCGACACCGGCACGAGCTGGTCCTTGGCCACCGCCAGGGCCTTGCGCGCCGCCCACGCGGACACGGCCATGCCGTCGCGCTTCGCGGCCTCCTGCACGATCGTCAGCTCAGCATCGTTGTAGGCCAGGTTCACCCGATTCGACCGCGGCGACCGCATCTGCCGCTCCCGACGCCGTGCTCCCTGCATCGCACTCACCCCTCGCTGCTCCTCGGCTCTGTGAGGACGTTTTTTCACGGGTGCCGGAGTGCCCTCGGCCCTCGCCGGACTTGCCGTCTCGCCACTCTGGTTCGCCATCGAATTACCTGCTCGTAGATACGCCGGGGCGATGGCCGGGAATCACCGATACGAGTGATCCCTGAGAGCGTGTCCGAGAGGGTCGGGAGTGCCGCCTCTACGATTCCCGGCATGACGAGAGAAGACGAATTCCTGCGGCGGATGCGTGAGATCCAGGAGGACCGGGAGAAGGCGATCGTGCCGCTCGCCGGCCTCATGGCG
This sequence comes from Kitasatospora sp. NPDC058162, assembly GCF_042884005.1. NCBI lineage: Bacteria > Bacillati > Actinomycetota > Actinomycetes > Kitasatosporales > Streptomycetaceae > Kitasatospora > Kitasatospora sp. NPDC058162. Next base: position 341,946 of record NZ_JBHVUS010000001.1, on the reverse strand, counting down.
GAGCGCAAGCGGTTGAAGGATCAGCTGGCCGAGACAGAGGCGCCGTACGGCAAGGCGTATGCGGCTGCGGAGGCTGCGGGTTGGAGCCCGGAGGAGCTCTCGCGATTGGGCGCGGAGGCGCCCGCGCGTCGCCCGAAGGGGAGGCCTCGGAAGCACGGTGCAGGTATCAAGACCGCTATTCCCGGTCCGTTGTCCGGTGCTGCGGACGGAACCGCGACGTCAGGCCTACATGTCGGCTGACGGGGAGTTCGTCGAACGGTTGGGCACAGCGAGTTAGTGTTCGTTGTTACATCGGTGGCGAGGAAGTATGTAATGCTTCCCGCGTTCGCATGGAGGGTGTGCTCCATCCTGTCGCGGTCCTCAGCTGGGTCCGGAGTGGGCCGGGGCTGCAGGGCCCCGGCCCACTGGTGTGTCCGGTTCGGGTGCGGGGCCGTGCGGGTGGGTGGCCTACTGGTTGAGGACCTGCTCGATCTTGGCGGCGACGAGGCGGGCCTGGGTGTCGCGGCCCTTGTCGTTGGGGTGGGCGTACCACGGGAGGGTGGTGTCGCCGAACTTGAGCTGGGAGGGTTCCAGCAGGCCGCCGATGCCCCGGTTGGCGCCGTCGCAGGCGGTGTTGCTGCCCGTGTGCGGGTAGAGGTCCGCGAAGCCGGCGTCGGCGTCGACGGCGGACTTCCTCATGACGTCGTCCAGCCGCTTCTGGACCTGGTCGAGGAAGGGCAGGGCGTCCTGGGGGATGTCGGCGAACGGCAGTTCCGTCTGGCCCGGTGCCGGGGTCTGGCACTTGGTGGTGTCCGCCGGTACGAGCCTGGGGTAGCCGACCAGGGCGGGCTTGGCATCGGGGGCGAAGTACGCGATGCGGTCGAACATTTCCTCCAGGTCCCATCCGACCTGCTCGAACCGCTGGTCGAGCCACTGCTTCCCGTCACCGGATTCGAAGTACTCGCGGCACGTGGCTGCGGGCTGGTCCCCGTCCACCGGTTCTCCGGGCATCAGGCTGCCCTTCGTGCGGAGCTTGTCGGAGCACTGCTTCAGGATGCTGGTGAAGCCCAGGGTGTTGCCGCCCATGCTGCCGACGACCAGTTTGGTGCCGCCGTTCAGCGCGTCCTGCTGCGGCGGGACCTTCAGGTCGGCGTTGGGCAGCGTCACCTGCTCCTCCCAGAAGTTCCGGACCTGTGCGCCTTCGCAGGAGACATCTGACTGGACGTCGAGGGTGATGCCCTTGTCGGCGAGGCGCCGGGTGGCGACGGCCGGGTAGTTCTCCTTCGCCTGGAAACAGAAGAGCCTCTGGCGTCGTTCTCGTTGTTCACGGGCGCGATGCCGTAGTTGGAGGTGTAGGAGTCGCCGAAGAAGACGGTCGGTACCGGGATGGCGGGCACCGCGCCGGCGCTGCCCGCCGGGCGGCGAGCGCCAAGCAGCTGCCCAGTGCGACGGTCGCGGCCGCCAGCCGCCGTACCGCCGGAGTTCCCGCCGTCCTGCGCTTGGCCGAAGTCATGGCTGTGCCCTTTCATCGAGACGTGAGTGAATGAGGCATAGCGATCCGTGTTCATTCATAAATAGAGTGCGATGAATCGGTGGGCGCCGACCGCAACTGGACATGTTTCCGGGCAGCCCCCTTGGTGCGTGTCCATCGAGCCTGGTCAGCGAGGGCTCCGGGGAGGCGCGGACGACGGCTGCGGATGCGATCTTCACCCGAAAGGCGGAAGCGCCAGCGCCGTACAGGGTCGTGGCAACCGGGTCGGGTGGTGGGGGCGTCTTGGAGGGGGCGGGGCGTGAGGTGGGAGGGGACGATGGGGCGTCGGGAGTTGGAGCCGGGGTTGGCCGCGTTGGTGCGGGCGGCGTTCGCGGAGTTGGGGAGTGAGGTCACCCTCCACGGGGATGTCGCCCGGGATGTTCAGGGGCGTGACTACGGGCTCGGTGGGCTGCTCGAACTGGTGGAGCGGCGGCCGGGCGTTCCGTTGGGGGAGCTGGTTCGTGGGCATGTGCGGGAGCTGGTCGCTGCTGTGCAGGGGCCGGGGGCGGGTGATGCCGGTTCGCCGGAGGAGACGGCCGCGCGGCTCTACCCGCTGCTGCTGGATGCCACGACGTTGGCCGACCCGGCGCGGCACTCGCATGCGCGCGAAGTCGCGCCCGGGGTACTGGAGTTCCTCGCGCTGGAGTCGCCGGTCGGTTGGCAGGTGCTGACCTCGGAGGCCGTCGCCGAGTTGGGGGACGTGTCGAGGTTGCGCGGGGCTGCGCGGGAGCGGCTCGCCCGGCTACCCGTCGAGCGGCACGAGGTGCGGCCGACCGGGCAGGGTGGCGGCCTGCATGTCGTCACCGGGGGTTCGGCGCTGACGGGGAGCCGGGTCCTCGCTCTGGACACGCTCTACCGTGAGGTCGCCGGGCGGGAACTGCCGCCGGACGGTGCGGTGGTGGCGTTCCCCACGCCGTTCAGCCTGCTGTTCGCGCCGTTCGACCTCCAGGTGCCGGGCGTGCTGGAGGTGCTGATCGAGGCAGCCGCGCGGGAGTTCGACGCGTCCGGTGCGCCGCTGTCCGTGCACACCTACTGGTGGCGCGGCGGGGAGCTGACACCGCTCACCGGGGTGGCCGAGGGCGGGCTGCTGGAGCTGGTGAACGCGGACGAGGTGATCGCTGCCGTCACCCGGTTGGCCGGTGGGGAAGGGGACCTGCCCGCGCCGCGCCCGCACCACTACCGCTTCGCGCACCGGGTGCTGCCCTCGCTGACCCACCTGGGTTCGGTGCCGGGGGAGCGGCTCGGCGGCGAGCTGCTGCGGCTGTGGGAGGAGTACGGCGCGAGCCTGCCGGTGGAGCAGCGGTTGGCGCCGGAGGGTCTCCAGGGCGGTTTCGTCCAGGTCGGGCAGCACCGCATGCTCCTCGTCGGGCTTCCGAGGCCGCGGGCGGCTACCGAGGCCTTCGCGGTGGTGCTGGCCTGGCCGGGCGACGGCTCGGGGCAGCGGGCGTTCACGCTGGAGTACGGGATCGACCCGATCACGGGCGAGCGCGGGGCAGTGTTGGGGGAGTGGGAGGGGGAGGCCCGGCACCGGCTGCACCGGACGGGCATGACCGCTGAGACCCGCCCGTTCCTGCACGCCGTCACGATGCTCCTCGACCCGCCCCCGCCCCCGCCGCCGGTGAAGCGGCGCGGGTTGTTCCGTCGGGGCTGAATGCGGCGGGGCCGGCGGCAGCCCGTTCGGGACCGGTGGTCCCGAACGGGCTGCCGTGGTCCGTCAGTTGGCCGGGAGTCGCGGGGTGCGGGTCGGCTCGGTGCGGCGGTGGCCGGTGGCCTCGAAGGCGGCGGCGAGGCGCAGGAGGGCGGTGTCGTCGTAGGCGCGGCCGGCGAAGGTCAGGCCGACCGGCATGCCGGTGTCGGTCATGGTGCCCATCGGCACGGTCACGGTCGGGATGCCGAGGTGGCGCGGCACGAGGTTGCCGTTGGCGACCCACACGCCGTTGCGCCAGCCGAGGTCGGCGGAGGCCTCGTCGACGTCCATGTCGGCCGGGCCGACGTCGGCGACCGCGGGGAAGACCACGGCGTCCAGGGCGAGTTCGTCCATCCAGCCCTCCAGGTCGAGGCGGCGGGTCTCCTCCAGTCCGCGCAGTCCCTGCTCGAGGTGGGGGATCTCGGTGAGCGACGCGTACGGGCGGTCGCGCACCAGCTGCGGGTAGTCGGCGATCGTGTCGTCGAACCCGGCGTAGCGGTCCGGGAGTTCGCCGGGGTGCTTGGGCCAGATGCGCGCGGGGTCGACGTCGGCGAGGGTCGGCAGGGCCGGGTCCCCGTTGGCGCGCAGGAAGTCGTCCCAGGACCAGGCGGACAGGTCCTCGATCTCGACGGTGAGGAAGTCACGGCCGACGAGGCCGCGGGTGAACAGCGACGGCGCGCCGGGGCGGTCGGACTCGTAGTTGGTCACCACCGGGAAGTCGACCTCGACGACCTCGGCCCCGGCGGCCTCCAGGTCGCGGCGGGCGGCCTGCCACAGGGCGAGGACCGAGGCGCGGGTGTCGATCCGCTGCCCGGTCTGGCCGCCGATGCCGCCGTCGGGGTTGGTCCCGGCCTCGGGGTCGGCGTTGATGTACATCCGGGGCACGCCGACGCGCCGGCCGGCGAGGGTCGAGCCCGCGGCTGCGGGGTCGGCGGGGGCCAGTTCGGGGTAGGACGTCGGGCGGACCTGGGACGGAGTGGGCAGCGGGATCCAGGGCTGGGAGCGCCACAGGTCGCCGCGGGTCTCCGCGTCGTCGGCGACGATGACGTCGAGCAGTTCGAGGAGGTCGGCCATGGTGCGGGTGTGCGGGACCACGACGTCCATGGTCGGGACCAGCGGCCAGTTGCCGCGCACCGAGATCACGCCGCGACTGGGGGTGTAGGCGCACAGCGCGTTGTAGGAGGCGGGCGCCCGGCCCGAGGACCAGGTCTCCTCGCCGAGGCCGAACGCGCCGAAGGAGGCCGCCGTGGCGGTGCCCGAGCCGTTCGAGGAGCCGGAGCCGTACGCGCTGGTCAGCCAGTCGGCGCTGTACGGGCTCTCGGCCCGGCCGTAGACGCCGCGCTGCATGCCGCCGTTGGCCATCGGCGGCATGTTGGTCAGGCCGATGAGGACGGCGCCGGCGGCGCGCAGCCGCTCGATGGCGAAGGCGTCGCGCTGGGCGACGAGGTGCTCGAAGGCCGGCGAACCGGCGGCGGCGGTCAGCCCCTTGGCGAGGTAGCTGTCCTTGGCGGTGTAGGGGATGCCGTCGAGCGGGCCGAGGGTGCGGCCCTGCGCGCGGCGGGCGTCGGAGGCCTCGGCGTCGGCGCGGGCGTCCGGGTTCATCACGACGAGCGAGTTGAGCGCCGTGCCGGTGCCGGGCCGGTCGTAGGCCTCGATCCGGGCGAGGTAGGCGTCGAGCAGGCCGACCGAGGTGGTCTCGCCCTTCTCCAGCGCTGCGCGCAGGTCGGCGATGCCGGTCTCGACGACGTCGAAGGCGTGTGTCATGCGGGTTGCTCCAGGGTGTTCGGTCGAAGGGAGAAGGGGAAAGGTCGGAAGCGGAAGGTCTATGGTGCCCCCGTGTCGAGGCAGGGGTTCAACTACACGACAGCTGGCGCGAGTTCGTCGCTGTGCGGCCGGTCGTGGCCCGGCTCCGGCATCCGGCGGTCGGGGCGGCGGGCGAGCAGGTAGGCGAGGCCGGCGAGGGTGACGGTGCCGACGCCGAGCGGTGCCGCCCAGATCTGGTACCAGGGCGCTCCGGCCGGGGCGAGGATGGCGCGCGGCCAGCAGATGTTGACCACCTCGAAGCCGGTCCACAGCACCGCGAGGACGTTGAGCGGGGTGCCGAGGCGTCCGTAGCCGATCGCTCCGGCGGGCTTCCAGGTGCCGCGCAGGCGGGCGGTCAGGGCGACCACGGTGAGCAGGAAGAACGGCACGAAGGTGGCGGCGCTGCCGAAGGTGATCAGGCTGCCGATGGCGGAGTTGTTCAGGCCCAGGGGCAGCGCGGCGCAGCTGACCACCGTGGCGGCGAGCAGGCCGCCGATCGGCGCCTTGTGCCGGTTGACCTTGCGGATGTGGCGGGAGAAGGGGAAGACGTCGTCGCGGGCGAGGGAGTAGAGGCCGCGGGCGGCGCCGCCCTGGGAGGCCATCAGGCAGGCGGTGAAGCTGATCAGGACGACCAGGACGAAGGGTTTGTCCGCCCAGCCGCCGAAGGCGTGGGTGACGGCGGTGGTGACCGGGTCGAGGTCCTTGACGGCGACGACGTCGGCGGGGGCGGGGTGGGCGAGCTCGACCGAGACCGCGTTGAGGATGACGACGAGCCCGACGCTGAGCAGCGACCACCACATGGCCCGGGGGACCTGCCGGGCGGCGTCCTTGGTCTCCTCGGCGGTGGACACGCAGGCGTCGAAGCCGATGAACGCCCAGCCGGCGACGGCCACGGCGGCGAGCAGGGCGCCGGTGTCGCTGATGCCCAGCCCCTTCGGGGCGTCGAGGAAGTCGGTGAGCAGGGAGAGGCCGTGCTGCCGGAAGACCAGCAGCAGGGTGAGGCCGACCAGGACGGAGGCGACGGCCTCGGCGGCGATGCCCAGGCTGACGAACCAGCGCAGGAGGTTGATGCCGTAGGCGTTGACCAGGGTGCAGAAGAGCATGAAGCCGACCGCGACGAGGACCTGCTCGGGGGGTGTCGGGACGGTGCCGAAGAGGGCGAAGAGCCAGGGCGAGGCGAGGTAGGCGACGGTGGTGTTGCCGAACATCACGGCGAACTGCCACAGCCAGCCGCTGAGCCAGGCGACCGCCGGTCTCGCCAGGCGTCTGCTCCATTGGTAGGCGCCGCCGGCCAGCGGCCATTGGGAGGCGAGCTCGGAGTAGACGGCGACGACCAGGCACTGTCCGAGCAGGCACAGCGGCAGCGCCCAGACCCAGGCGCCGCCCGCGACGCTCATGCCGACCTGGACGGCGGCGTACAGCCCGACGACCGGGGAGACGACGGCGAAGCCCATGGAGATGTTGCCGAGCACGTTCAGGCTGCGCCGTAGCTCCTGCTGGTAGCCGAGGGCGGCCAGCCGGTCGGCGTCGGTGGCGTCAGTGGCATGGGTGGCATCGGTGGGGGTGTTCTCGGCCACGGGCGGCGCCCTCCTGATAAAACTAACTTTGTTAGCAACTGCTGTCGGTCTGGCACGATAGCCCCCGGACACGGAGAGCGGAAGAGGGGAATTTTCGGGTGGGCCGACCGAGCAGAGCGCTGCTGACCCGCGAGCGGATCGCGCTCGCCGCACTCCAGGTGGTGGACGAGGAGGGCCCCGACGGGCTGACCATGCGGGCGCTCGCCGAGCGGCTCGGAGTGAAGGCGGCGTCGCTCTACAACCACGTACCGAGCAAGGACGCCCTGGTCGACACGGTTTCCGGGCTGGTCAACGACGAGATCGACCATGCGCCGCTGAGCGACCCGGACTGGCGGGCCGGCCTCGCGGGGTACGCGCGCGGCTACCGCGCGGTGTTCCTGCGGCACCCGAACGCCGTCTCCCTGCTCGCCCGCCGTCGGGTCGAGGCCGACAGCGCGCTGCGCGGCTACGACGCGCTGCTCGCCCTCCTCGGCCGGGCCGGCCTCGACCCCGCGGACGCGGCGGAGGTCGCCGCGGCGATCGACTACCTGGTGCTCGGCTCCGCGGTGGAGACCTTCGCCGCGGGCTTCACCCGGGAACCGGGCGCGTACCGGCCGCAGTACCCGGCGCTCGCGGACGCCCTGGAGGGCTCCGCGGCCCGGGGCGGCGGCCCGGCGGGGCTGGACGACCGGGGGTTCGAGCTGGGGCTCGGTCTGCTGCTGGACGGCGTCGAGCGGCGGACGGCGTAGGCGCGGGGCGCAGCTCGGGGGCGAGGCCTGTACGGCGCTGCACGCGCCCAAGCGGCGGCCCTCCGTCCCGGTGGTCGGGACGGAGGGCCGCCGTCGGGGGTGATCCGGCCCGAGTGGGGGTTCGGGGGGATCAGCCGGCCATGGTGGTCTGGATGAAGTCCTTGAACGCGGTCACGTTGGTGTAGATCGAGGGGTCGACCGCGCAGGTTGAGGAGCTGCCGCCGGCCCGGCTGGTGGCGCCGAGCAGTCGCCACTCACCGTTGATCTGCGCGATCGCCGGGCCGCCCGAATCGCCGTAGCAGGCACCCTGGTTGCTGCCGTCCGGGCCCTGCGGGTTGTTGACGCAGAGCTCGGAGGAGGGGTCGTAGCCCTCGGCGCAGCCGCTCGGGAGCAGGCTGGTGTCGAGCTCCTTGAGCTGGTCCGGGCCGTTGTCGCCGCCGGGCTGCGGCGTCTCCTGGCCCCAGCCGAGCAGCTTGGTGGCGGTGCCGGCCGGTGCGCTGTCGGCGATGGCGATCGGGGTGGCCTGGACCGGGGAGGCGAGCTGGAGCAGGGCGATGTCGTTGTTGGTGCTGTAGTTCGGGTGGGGGACGACCTTGGCCAGCGAGGCGACCTCGCCGCCCGAGGTGCGGTCGTTGGAACCGACCCGGACGGTGAACTGGTCGGCCGTGCCGCCGGCCACGCAGTGGGCCGCGGTGACCGCCCAGGTGGGCGAGATCAGCGAAGCGCCGCAGATGTGCTGGCCGTTCTGCTGCAGCGAGACGATGAACGAGTAGCCCTGCGCGGCGGTGCCGCCGCCGATGATGGTCGGGCCCGGCGCGCTCGTGGCCGAGGCGCCGGCCGCCGGTACGGCGAGGGCGAGCGCGGTGGCCGCTGCGGCGGTGGCCAGGATCCTGGGCAGGGGGAAGCGACGCATGACGTGTCCTTGTCCGGCGGTGTGGGGCCGCCTCGTGGGGGTGACGTGAACCTGTCGAACTGCCCGCAAGGCTGGCCCCTGACAGATCGTCGGGGAAATCCGCCACTCGGCGGGAAGAGGTCCACCCCCAGGAGGCTTGCGTAAACACGCAAGTATGCGCGAGGATCGCGCACCCGAGGCCGGGCGGCCGGAGTCCTGGCGGGAATGCCCAGAGGCCGCACCCGCGGGGGCGGGTGCGGCCTCGGCCTGTGGGGGTGGTCAGACCGTCGCCGGGGTGTCGGCCTCCTCGGTGGAGGGGGCGGTCGGCTTCGGCCGGGCGAAGTACTGGTAGGCGATGGTGAGGGCAGCCAGGGATGCGCCGACCAGGCCGGTGACGGCGAAGCCCCAGGCCGGTGCGGAGTGGTCGATGACGGCGCCGGCCAGCGGTGCGCCGATCGCTCCGCCGATGGTCATCGCCGAGCCCTGGAGGCCGGCGGCCTGGCCGACCACCGAGGGCGGCACCGAGCGGGTGATCTCCTCGGAGGCCGAGGCGAGGGTCGGCGCGCACATGAAGCCGGAGGGGAGCATGGCGATGGCGAGCCAGATCCAGCCCGCGTGGCCGGCGAGGCCGACCGGCGCGATGGTGAGCCCCATCAGCAGCATCAGCCGCGGCAGCCGCCAGGGCCGGCTGGTGGCGCCGTGCCAGAAGCCGCCGACCAGGGAGGCCGCGCACCAGATCGCGACGCAGACCCCGGCCCACTCGGTGTCGCCGACCCCGCGCAGGACGGCGGTGATCGAGATCTCGCTGCCGGCCAGCACGAGGTTCGCCGCCAGGCTGACGCCCAGCACCAGCAGGAAGCCCGGACGGAGCCAGAGACTGCGCCCGCTCGGCTCCGGGACCGCCGGGTCCTTCGGCGCGGCCGCCGCCCCGTCGGAGGCCCCGGCCGGGGCGAGCCGGGTGAGCAGCAGCCCGGCTCCCAGGTAGAGCACGCCGATCCCGGTCATCGTCGCGGTGGCGTCGTTCACGGCGGTGATGGCACCGACCGCGACGGCCGGTCCGACCATGAACACCACCTCGACCAGGATCGCGTCCAGGGCGAACGCCTGCCGCTGCTGGTCCGAGGGGATGTTGGTGGCGATCGCCCGGCGGATGGCCGTGAACACCGGGAGCCCCATGAACCCGGCCACCAGGGAGGCCGCGAGCAGCCACGGGTAGGGCAGGTAGGGCGCGCCGATCCAGAACACGGCGTCGACCGTGCCGGTGACGAGCACCACGGGGCGCACGCCGAAGCGGTCCAGCGAGCGGCCCAGCAGGGGCGCGCCCACGGCCCCGCCGAGCGTCAGCATCAGGTCGGCGAGCCCGGCCGCGCCGTAGCCGCGGTCCAGGTCGATGACGACGTGCAGGGCGAGCGCCATCGAGGCCGCGGTGAACGGGAGGCGGGCGAGCAGTCCGACGACGAACACGGTGCGCGCTCCGGGGAGCGCCAGGAGTCCCCGATAGGACGCGAAGGCCTTGAGCACGGGTCACTCCTCCCCGACGCGGACGAGCATCTTGCCGGTGTTGTCGCCCCGCAGCACCCCGAGGAACGCCTCGACGACGTGCTCGAAGCCCTCGACGACCTGCTCGTCGGCGACGATCCGGCCGGTCTGGAGGTGGGGGGTCAGCCAGCTCACGGCCTCCTGCTGGAGGTGCATGAAGTGCCGTACCTGGTAGCCGCGCAGGTGGATGCTGCGGTCGGACACGGCGTAGAGGTTCCGGGGCGCCGCGGGCGGCCGGTCGGGGCGGTTGTACTGGGAGATCGCGCCGACCCAGGCGATCCGGCCGAACTCCCGGGTGGCGCCGATCGCGGCCTCCAGGTGGTCGCCGCCGACGCCCTCCAGCACCGCGTCGACGCCCTTCGGGGCCGCCTGCGCCAGCAGGTCGGCCACCGGGCCGTCGTGGTAGTCGAAGGCGGCGTCGAAGCCGAGGCGTTCGACGACGTGCCGCACCTTCGCGGCCGAGCCGGCGCTGCCGACCACGTGCCCGGCGCCGGCCAGCTTCGCGATCTGTCCGGCCACGCCGCCGACCGCGCCGGCGGCCGCCGAGACGTACAGCGCCTCCCCGGACTGGACCCGGAGGATCTCGCGGACGCCCACGTAGGCCGTCAGGCCGGTCGCGCCGAGCACGGACAGGTAGGTGGCCGTCGCCACGCCGGCGGCCGGCCGGATCACGCGGCCGCGGCCGTGCTGGATCAGCGCGTGGGTGCTCCAGCCCCCGCCGTGCTCCACCAGGTCGCCCACCCGCAGGTCGGGGTCCGCGGAGCGGACGACGCGGCCGATGGCCCGGCCGAAGCCGAGCGGTTCGTGGAGCGGCCACTCCTCGTCCATGAGCTCCCGCATGTACGGGTCGACGGACAGGTAGATGTTCTCCGCCAGGGCGGTGCCGGGTTCGACCGCGGGGAGCGGGTGCTCCACGACGGCGAAGTGCTCGGCGCCGGGTACACCGTCGGGGCGTGCCACCTGGTGTACGGCGCGGAATGTGGAAGACATCGTCTCCGTCCTGAGTTGTGGGCCGGGGGGCGTCGGAAGCGGGCGTTGGGACAGTAGCTCAGGGCAAGTCGGCGCCCTGGTCGGGGTACAGGAACATCGGGGCCAGCCGCCGGTCGGTGGAGTCGGCCGGCTCGCCGGAGTGCACCAGCCGTCCGCCGCCGCCGCCCAGGCCGCCCGGCACCCAGTACAGGCCCAGGCACGCGTCCCAGGACTCCGTCCGGCCGGTCTCGGTGTCGATGGCCAACTCCTCGCGGGGGACGACCCGTTGCTGGGCCACCGCGCCCTCGGCGGCGCCGCGCCGCAGCGCGTCGGCCCACTGCTCGTCGGAGACCAGCCAGCCGCAGGTGATGCCCTGGCCGCCGAAGCCGCCGTCGGGCTTGAGGATCAGCTGCTCGCGGCGCTCGCGGCAGTCCGCGACCACCGTCTCGAGCCCGGCCGCACCGGGCACCAGGGCGCGGGTCCACGGCAGCACCCGGTCCACCAAGTCCCGTTCGTGCTGCGACATGTGACCGCGCAGCGCCGGGTCCGACAGGTACGCCAGGAAGCGCTTGTTGTCGGTCAGGTCGCTCTCCAGCGGGGCCCACAGTGCCACCTGCCCGGCTCGGTGGGCGTCCCGCAGCCGGACCGTGGTGCGCCAGGCGGCCGGGTCGTCGACGACCTGGTCCAGGTCGTACAGCCGGTACACCAGGTCCACCGGCCGGCCCTGGAAGCGCGCCCCGGAGGCGGTCACCTCCAGCTCCTGGACCTCCCCGATCAGGCAGTCGAACCCCTCGGCCTCCAGCAGGCGCCGCAGCAGGTACCACGAGCCCTCGGCGTAGAGGTCCAGGCCGCCGGTGCCCTCGACCATGGCGATGACCGGGTCGCGGCCCGAGCCCACCTTGGCCGCCGCCTCGCGCAGCGCGCCGGCCAGCAGCGTGGTCTGGGGCAGGTGGTAGAGGCCGTGCGCCGTCCCGAACGCGCGGAAGGCGTCGTCGGCCCAGAACATCTCCGCCAGCGGCTGCACCCACTCCTGGCCGCCGACGGATCCGCCGACGTTGAACTCCAGGACCCGCAGCGCCTCGCCGTCGTGGTAGGCGTCGATCCGGCCGAAACGCGGCGGGCGCTCCTGCTCGAAGTCCCCGACCAGCTCGGCCTTGCGCGGGTCCAGGCCCAGCGCCCGGCAGGTCCGCTCGACGTCACCGTCGAACAGCCGCGTCGGCAGGGTGGTCAGCAGCTCGACCGCGCCGAGCAGGTCGGCCTCGAAGGCGCGCACCTCGGACTCGGGGTAGACCAGCGGCCGGCTCAGGTACCGGGCCCGCTTCAGGTCGGCGAGCACCGGGTGGCGCCGGGGGTCGATCGACCGCAACGGGCTGTCCGGCCGGGCGAGTTCGGCATTGAGCAGCGCGCTCACCGGTTCCTCCGGCAGCCTCACCGGTTCCTTCGGCAGTACGGCCGCCATCACGCCCCCACCCGCCGGTCGATCACGCCGCGGACCTTGCCGCTGACCGGGTGGCGCGGCAGCTCGCCCTCGCCGAGGCACTCCACGGCGAAGTGGAACAGCAGCTCGTCGGTCTCGAACTCCTGCCGCGAGCCGAGCAGCGAGAACTTCGACTCCAGGTGCGCCTTCACCGCCGCCGGATCCAGCGGGCGGGCGGACTCGGTCCGGATCACGATGGACTCGTGCCGGTCCCGGGAGGCGATCTCGACCTGCACCTGGGAGACCTCGAACGGGGCCAGCTCGGCCACCACGTCCGCGTAGAGCATGGTCTGGGCGTGGGCCTTGATCTGTCCGTCGGACCGGCCCAAGTACTCCAGCACCCGGCCGCTGAGGCCGCAGCCGCAGCTGTGCCGGAAGATCCGGCCGATGTCGCCGATCCGGTAGCGGATCAGCGGCCCTTCGAGCTTCTGCAGGCTGGTCACCAGCAGTTCGCCGACCTCGCCGTCGGGCAGCGGACGGCCCTGCTCGTCGACCACCTCCAGCAGGTTGTAGTCGTCGCAGACGTGGTGCAGCGTGCCGCTCATCTCGGAGCACTGGTAGCCCAGTTGGGCGCCGTCGTTGGCGGCGAGGATGCTGGCCACCACCTTGGCGCCCAGCTCGTCGCGGAGCCACTGCTTGTCGGTCTCCATCATCGGGCTGCCGCCGTACAGCACCTTCTCGATCCGCAGCTCGGGGAAGGCGGCCTTGGCGGCCCGCAGCACCGGCAGCAGCAGCGCGGGCATGCCCAGCACGGCGTTGGCGTCGAAGCTGCGCACCAGCATCAGGATGTGGTCAGCGCTCGCGCTGCCGCCGACGGTGTAGGTCTCCACCGGCATCCGGGAGAGCTCGTTCTGGCTGGTCACCAGCCCGCCGTAGAGCTCCCCGCCGAACAGGGTGTTGATCACCCGGTCGCCCGGGCGCAGTCCCAGCGCGTAGAGCACGGGGATCGCCTCGCGGATCATGTTGGTCCAGTCGGCCCGCGAGTAGACGATGTACCGGGGGGTGCCGGCGGTGGCGCCGCTGCGCAGGACCTCGCCGCTGGGCCGGTCCCCGCCGGACAGGTCGTGCGAGGTCGGCAGGGAGTGCCGCTCCAGGTCCGACTTGTTCAGGATCGGCAGCCGCTGGAGGTCGGCGCGCTCCGTCACCCGCGGCAGGTCGAGCCCGCCGTAGTACGGGGTGCGCCGGGCCCGCTCGACGAGGTAGCGCAGGCGCGCCGCCACCCGGCCGTCCAGCCCGTCGGCGGCCGCGGCCCGGGCCCGGGCCAGGGTGGTGCCCGGGAGGTACTCGCGCCGGGACAGCCCCTGGGCCCAGCCGGAGGTGCAGTCCAGCCGGAAGCGCCGGGCTTCGACGGCGGCATCCGAAGAACTGTTGTCGCCGCCGACCGCGGGCAGCGGCGGGACGTCGACGACGACGGCGCCCGGGAAGGACTCGCCCCGCCGGGCGGTCCGCAGCGCGGGCAGCGGGAAGCCCGGGGCCCGCAGCAGCTCCTCGACCGTCCGCCACCACCGCGGCCGCGCGGTGCGGACGATGACGTCGTCGCCGGAGGCCCAGGCCAGCAGCAGGCCGCGGACGGCCGGCTCGGCGGCGTCCGGCGCGGGGTCGTCGAGGACGACCGTGCCGACCGGCGAGAAGGCGATCACGTCGTCGCTGTCCGTCAGTGGGCGCCACGGGTACTGGCTCACGCCGCCGAAGAGCTCGTCGAGCCCTTCGGCCAGTTCCTCGGTCCGGAACAGGAAGTCGACGCCGGCGTCGAGGAGCGCCCGGACCGCGGGCGAACCGGGCTCGCGGGTCAGCGCCCGCTCGACGTGTTCGACGGCCAGCAGCAGATCGGTCGGGTGGTACGGCCCGGCGGCCGCGGTCTGCGGCTCGGCCGCCGAGCGGCTCGGGGTGGTCGTGGCGGTCACGGCCTGGGACCTCCTGGGGTGTTGGCCGGTTCGGGCTGGCTCACCTGGATGGACCGGGTGCAGTCGGCGAGGAACCGGGCGAGGACGACGGGGTCGGGGTGCGAGGCCTCGATGAAGGCGGGGACCTGCCACTCCTGGTAGGTGATCCGGGCGGAGCCGCCCGAGGGCTCGGCACCGGGGTCTTCGAGCAGGTGCAGCCGGTCCAGCGCCGGGTGCTCGCGCAGGTGCTCGGGCACTTCGGTCCGCCAGGGCCGGGCGGGGTCCAGCTGGTGCCCGGGGAAGATGGCGAAGCCGTGGTAGCGCCCGCTCGGCGCCAGCTTCTCCGGGCGCGGCAGGCCGAGCCGGATCGCGATCTCGTGCCGGGCCAGGTGCACCCCGGTGTGCCGCAGGTGGGCGGTGACGATGCCGCCGCCGCCGAGCCGGTTCGCCACCTCCAGGAACACCAGCTCCCCGGCGGCCGTCTCGAAGAACTCCAGGTGGATGCACCCGGCCTCGATCCGGAGCGCCTCGACCACCCGCTCGGTGAAGGCCGTGTGGCGCGGGTCGGGCGGCAGCTGCCCGGTGGCGATCGGGGCGCCGGCGGCGAAGTCGACGGGCTTGCCGACGTACCGGCTGACCACCAGGTCGGACACCCGGCCCGCGGTCACCAGCCCGTCCGCGTGCAGGAGTTCGCCCTCGACGTACTCCTCCAGCTGGTAGCCCTCCCGGTCCGGCAGGCCGCGGTGGTGGGCGACGGCCTCCTCGGGCGTCGGGTGGATGGTGACCCCGTCGCTGGAGGCGCCCAGCCGCGGCTTGACGACCGTACGGCCGGTCCACGGCAGCCGGCCCGAGGCCGGGGGAGCCGCCACGAACCGGGGGTGGCGCACGTCGGCGTCGACGAGTGCCCGCTTCATCGCGACCTTGTCGCGGATCAGCTCCAGGCCGGCCCGGTCGGGGCCCGGGATCCCGAGGTGCGCGCGGATCGCCGCGGCCTCGAGGATCCCGAACTCCGAGAGGGCCAGCACCTGTTCCCACCCGTCCTCGCGGCGGGTGCGGGCGATGATCTGCTCGGCCGGTCCGCCCGGACCGTCCAGGACCACCCGCCCGCAGCGCAGCGGCTCCGGGATCTCCGCGATCGACTCGGCCGTCCCGAAGTACGTGACGTCGTGGGCCTCGTGGTCGAGCCCCAGGTGGTAGTCGATCTTGCGGTACGGGACCTGATGCATCACCAGGATCTTCACGGGCGGCACTCCAGGGCCGTGATCCCCCAGCTGAACCCCATCGCGCTGGTGGCCAGCAGGATCAGGTCGCCGTCGTGCACCCGGCCCTCGTCGACCAGCTCGCGCAGCGCGATGAAGGTGTCCGCGCCGCCCATGTGGCCCTGCCGGTGGTAGGCGAACACCGACTTCTCCTCGGGCAGGCCGAGGGTGGTCAGCAGCCGCCGGTGCATCCGCTGGTCGCCGTGGTTGATCAGCAGGTGGGCGACGTCGTCGACCTTGGCGCCGAGCGCCCGCAGGGTCTCGTCGACCAGCGCCCCGAAGTTCTTGACGTAGGCGTCCGCCAGGCCGCGCCGGTGGGGCTCCTGGCGGATCACCACGCCGTCGGGGCGGTGCTCCCCGCGGTAGTAGTCGGCCCAGCTGCCGTCGGTGCGCATGGCGGAGTGCGCCAGGGTGAACGGCCCGGGCCCGGCGGTGAGCAGGACCGCGGCCGCCGCGTCACCGAAGTTGAACAGGTCCAGGCTGTCGGGGTCGGAGCGGTCGACCAGCCGGGTCAGCCGGTCGGCGACCAGGACCAGGGCGTAGCCCGAGCCCTGGGCGTCGAGCCGGTCGCCGGCGACCCGCAGGGCGGTGGCGCCGGCGTTGCAGAAGTTGCCGACCTCGAAGCAGTGCGCCCGCTCGATGCCCAGCGCGTGCGCGGCCTTGGCGGCCGGGGACCAGAACGGGAAGTCCCACTCGCCCGAGCCCGCGAAGATGACGGTGCCGATCCGCTCCGGTGCGACCCCGGTGCGCTCCAGGACGGCGCGGGCCGCGTCCCGTGCCAGCTCCCAGGAGGCCTCCCCCTCGCCCAGCCCGGGGAACCCCTGGGCGTGGGTGACGTCGAGGATGTCGGCCACCGGCACCCCGGAGGCGGCGTGCAGGTCCTGCACGTCGACCCGCCCCTCGGGGTACCGGACGGCGAAGTCCGCTATGGCGCTCACTGCACCCGCTCTTCGACCGGCTTCGCGTCGCTGCCCGCGGCCTCGATGCTGACGCGGTGCACGGTGCGCCCGACGCCCGGCTCGACCTCGGTGGCGATGTGGTAGGTGGTGCGGGTCTTCCAGATCACCAGGTCGTGCGGCGTCCACTGGTGGGTGTAGACGTGGCTCTCGTCGGTGATCAGGCCGTCCAGCAGCGCGAAGAAGGCCTCGTTCTCGTTGGGGTCGAAGCCCTCGACGCCGTCCATGTACTCCCGGCTGCCGTAGACGTAGGTGCGGCCGCTGCGCTCGTCCTTGGTGACCACGGGGTGCTGGACCGGCGGGTGCTCGTACTCGGCCTGGGCCTTGAACTCGGCCGCGGACAGGCCGACGTGCTCCGGACGGATCCGCAGCCGCTTGCTCACGGTGTGGTTGCCGGTCCGGTCGGCCAGCCGGGCCTTCCACTCCTCGGGGAGGCGGTCGTACACGTCCGCGGCGCTGGCGAACTTGGTGTGGCCGCTGGTGGAGGGCACGTTGACGCCATGCAGCATGGTGAACGGCGCCGGGTCGGCGACGAAGGTGGAGTCCTGGTGCCAGAAGTTGCCGACCCGGGCGACGCCGACCGGCTTGCCGTCCTTCTGCTCGTTGGAGGAGATCATGATCTCCTCGAACTCCGGGTGCCGGTACTTGCCGATCACGAACGGCACCGGGCGGCCCAGCCGGCGGGCGAGCTCGATCTGCTGCTCGGGCGTCAGGTCGATGGAGCGGACCACGACCACGTCGTGGGCGTGCAGCGAGTCGATCAGGTCCGCCCACAGGGTCGGGTCCTGGAGGTCCTGGTAGGTGACGTCGGTGAACTCCACGCCGACGAACGGGTTGCTCTGCTTCTTGGTGGTCATCGTGCTTCCTCCGGGGCGGTCTCGTTGATAGAGGTGGTCGAGGCGGTCAGGGCGCTGGGGGTGGTCGGGGTCGCGGGGTCGAAGGCCCGCAGGCAGTCGTGCAGCGACTCGGCGAAGCGGGCGATCTGCTCCGGGGTCCGGAACGGGGCGACCGTCACGCGGTAGCGCTCGCTGCCCTTGGCGACCGAGGGGTAGTTGATCGGCTGGACGTAGATGTCGTGCTGCTCCAGCAGCATCGAGGCCACCTGGCGGACCCGCTCGGCCCCGCGCACCATCACCGGCACGAGGTGGCTGTCGGCGTCCAGGAACTCGATGCCGCGGATCCGCAGCTCGGCCTTCAACAGGGCGACCTTGGCGTCCAGTTCGGCCCGGAGCGCACTCCCCTTCTGGACGATGTCCAGGGTGCGGAGGGTGGCGTCCATGGAGGCCTGGGGCAGGGCAGTGGTGAAGATGAACCCGGGGGCCTGCGACCGTACGTAGTCCAGGGCGACGTCCGGGCCGGCCACGTAACCGCCCACCGTGCCGAGGGACTTGCCGAAGACCCCCTGCACGAAGGTGGCGCGGTGGTCGCCGAGCTCCTCGCTGAGGCCGGCGCCGGTGGCACCGCGCACCCCGATGGAGTGGGTCTCGTCGAGCCAGGTCAGCGCGTCGAACTCCTCGGCGAGGTCGAGGATCTCCGACAGCGGCGAGGTGTCGCCGTCCATGGAGTACACGGACTCGAAGACGATGAGCTTCGGCAGGTGGGCGGGGGTCGCCGCCAGCCGGGCCCGCAGGTCGTCCACGTCGTTGTGCGCGAACACCTGCTTGGGCGCGCCGGAGCGGATGATGCCCTCGATCAGCGACCGGTGGTTGAGCGCGTCCGAGAACACCACCATGCCGGGCGTGGCGGCGATCAGGGTGCTGAGCGACTCGAAGTTGGCCACGTAGCCGCTCGAGAAGACGAGGGCGCGCTCCTTCCCGTGCCACAGGGCCACCCGCTGCTCCAGCTCGACGTGCGCCACGCTGGTGCCGGCGATGTTGCGCGACCCGCCGGTGCCGGTGCCGTGCCGGGCGACCGAGGCCTGCTGGGCGGCGATCGCCTCCGGGTGCTGGCTCAGGCCCAGGTAGTCGTTGCTGCACCAGACCTGCACCAGGCGGTCGTCGTGCCAGGTGTGGCCGGGTTGGGCCGCCTGATGGGCGACCGGGAGGAAGTCCCGGTAGAGCCGGTTGGCCCTGAGTTCGTCGAGCCTGAGGCGCAGTGGGTCCAGGATCGACGCGCTTGTCGGTGTTTCCAGGATCTCGGCAGTCATTCGTATCTCCGCTGGCAAGTGCGATGCGTCCGTGGCGGCGTGCGGCCGCGGCACCGCTGGGGAAAAGACTGCCGAGGGCGCTTCCCGTTCCGTTCCCGCGCCGCTCCCGGTCACGTTCCCGGTCGCGTTCCCGGGAAAGCTCGAATTGTTGCGCCAGGTAACACGGGTCGGCGGGTGTACGAATGGCTCAAAAGCCTTGCAAGCGGGGAGGTTTGACTTTGTGGCGGGTTGTGGCACAGACGTCGCGAAATCAGACCTATTGACCCGTTCCTCCTTGGCATTCCGACCGATATGCCGGAATTGCCATGAGTCCTTTCGAAGGCGGAGCACGGAATTCCGGCCGGTCGTCCGGGTGTTGCCGCACGTCAAATCCCGGGAAACGTGCGGTGGATCCCGTTCCGGAGATCGATTACGGCCCTAGAATGCGGACAGTTGTGCCAAACGGTGCGCGTACGGGGAGGAGGGAGCATTGTGGGCGATCCTCGGTTCCTGCTGTTGGGGCCCTTGGAGGTGTGGGCGGGGGACCGGCGGGTACCGCTCGGCGGCAGGGTGAACGAGAAGGTCCTGACCATGCTGCTCCTGGCACCGGGTCAGGTCCTGTCCGTGCCGCGGATCGTCGAGGGGATCTGGGGCGAGGCCCCGCCCGAGACCGCCACCCACCAGGTCCGCAAGGCGGTCTCCAGCCTGCGCACCCGGCTCCCCGGCGGCAAGTCGCTGATCGAGACCGTCGGCACCGGGTACCGCATCGCGGTGCACGACGACGACCTGGACTCGACGCGGTTCGCCGCGGCCGTCCAGCGGGCGCAGGCCCTGCTCGGCGACGGCCGGGGCGACCTGGCGGCGGAGGAGCTCCGCACCGCCCTGGACCTGTGGCGCGGGGCCTCCCTCGACGACCACGGGAGCGCGGTGATCTCGGCGGCCTCGGCCGCCCTGGAGGAGCGCCGGATGGCCGCCCTCGAACAGCTGCTGGCGCTCCGGCTGGACGCCGGGGAGGGCCCGGAACTCGTCGGCGAACTGCGTGACCTGGTCGCCGCCAACCCCCTGCGGGAGCGGCTGTACGGCCACCTGATGCTCGCCCTGTACCGCTCCGGCCGCCGGGCCGACGCGCTCGACGTGTTCCGCTCCGTACGGCGGCTGCTGCGCGAGGACCTCGGCGTCGACCCCGGCCCGGAGCTGATCGGCCTGCACGAGGCCGTCCTGAAGGACAGCCCGGACCTCCTGGCCGCCGCCCCCGCGCCGCGGACGGCGCCCGCACCGCGGACGGCCCCCGAGCCGGCCGAGCCCCCGCAGCAGACCGCGACCGTTTCCCACCCGCTGACCGTTCCCCGCATGCTGCCGGGCGACCTGCCGGACTTCGTCGGGCGGACGACGGAGCTGGCGGCGGTCGTGGCGGCCGCCGCCGAAGCCGGGACGGCCGGCGGGCGGATCGTCGCCGTCGACGGCATCGGCGGCTGCGGCAAGACCTCCTTCGCGATCCGGGCGGCCCACACCGTCGCCGAGGCCTTCCCGGACGGCCAGATCTTCCTGGACCTGCAGAGCCACACCCCGGGCGAGGAGCCGATCAGCGCGAACACCGCGCTCGACATCCTGCTGCGCTCCCTCGGCAAGCGCCCGGACGAGATACCCGACGACCTCGCCGGCCGCACCGGCATGTGGCGCAACTGCCTGACCGACCGCCGCTACCTGCTCGTCCTCGACAACGTGCGGGAGGTCGGCCAGATCCGGCCGCTGCTGCCGGCCACCGCGGGCAGCATCGCGATCGTCACCAGCCGCGCCCGGCTGGTGGACCTCGACGGCGCCCGGTGGGTCTCGCTGCGGGAGCTCTCCCCGCACGAGAGCTCCGCGTTCCTGGCCGAGACCCTCGGCGCCGATCTCGTCGCCGCCGACCTGCGCGGCGCCCAGGACCTCGCCGAGTTCTGCGGCCACCTCCCACTGGCGCTGCGGATCGCCTCCGCCCGGCTGCTGAACCGCCCGGGCTGGACGCTGGACCGGATGGTCCGCAGGCTCGCCGACCAGACCAGGCGCCTGGACGAACTCAGCAGCACCGACCGCAGCGTCGAGGCGACCCTGCGGTCCTCGTACGACGCCATGGAGCCGCCGGTCCGCACCGCGTTCCGGCTCACCGCCCAGCACCCGGGCGGCGCGCTCGACGTCCACTCGGCGGCGGCCCTGCTCGGCCGCGACCTGCCCGCCGCCGACTCGGCGCTGGAATCACTGATGGACGTGCGGTTCCTCCAGCTGCGCAACGACGGCCGGTACGGGTTCCACGACCTGGTCCGGGCGTTCGCGCTCCGGCTGCCCGACGCGGACGGCGAGGCCGGCGTCGCGCTGCGGCGGCTGCTCGACCACTACTGCCAGGCCAGCGACGACGCCTGCGCCCGGGTGTTCCCGTACTGGCGCCGGGTGGACACCACCTTCCGGCCCGAGTCGCCGTACCTGCCGCGCTTCCCGGACCACGGCGCCGCCCTGGAGTGGCTCGACCGCGAGCACTCCAGCCTGATCGCCGTGGTCCGGCGGGCCGAGCAGGAGCGGCTCGACCTGCACGCCGCGTACCTCGCCCGCAACCTGGCCTACCACCTGAACCTCCGGGGCTACTTCGAGGACTACTACGAGGTCGCCAAGATCGCCGTCGCCTGCGCCCGACGCCTCGGCGACTCCTCGCTGCTGCTGCTCAGCCTGTCGAACCTGGCCGCGGTGTGCTGGAAGGTCGGCCGGCTCCCGGAAGGGGTCGCGGCCGCCGAGGAGGGGCTCGCCGCGGCCATCGCCATCAACGACGCCCACGCCGAGGCGCGTTGCCGCGGCACCCTCGGGATGCTGCTGACGACGGTGGGCGCGTACGACGCCGCCCTGCCGCACCTGGAGCGGAGCATCGCGCTGGGCACCGAGATCGGCCTGCACCGGGAGACCGCCGAGTCGCTCACCGTGCTGAGCATGCTGCACGAGAACCGCGGCGACTTCCGGCAGTCCGTCGAATCGGCCCAGGCGGCCGTGGACATCAGCCGCCGGCTGCACGCGGTCGAGATCGAGATCGCGGCCCTGACCGACAAGGCCGTCGCCCACCTGCGCGGCGGCGAACTGCCCCAGGCCCGGGCCTGCGTGGACCTGGCCCGGCTGCTGTCGGACGAGTCGAGGCTCCCCGGCAACGTCGCCCTGCTGCTGGCGGTCTGTGCCGAGGTCGCGGCTCTGAGCGGGGACCGGGAGGCGGCCGTCGAGCCGATCGAGAGCGCCCTGCGGCTGGCCGAGGCGAGCCGGACCCCGGTGCGCCAGGCGGCCGTCGCGAACATCGTGGGCCGGGTGCGGTTCGCGGTCCGGGACTTCGAGGGCGCGCTGGAGGCGCACCGCTACGCCTACCGGCACGCGAGCGCGATCGGCTACCGGATCGAGGCGGCCCGCGCCCTGGAGGGCATGGAGGCGGCGGCCGCCGTGCTCGACGGGGTGGGTCGGCCGAGCCCGGGGCGCATCCCGGTCTGAACCGGCCTCCACAGGGCGGTAGCGGGCGGTATCGGAGCGGGAACCGCCCGGGATTGTCATGGCCGAGGCTAAGTCGGGAACGGGACACGGATCCGTTCTCACCCAACGGATTCCTTCAACGGATTCCTTCACGAGAGGACATGAAGGGGCATGGTCAAGAAGATCGCCGTCCTGGTCGGGGACATCGGCGCCGCGGTGGCACCCGCGCCCTCCCCGGCGGCACCGCACGAGTCCTCCGTCCACGGCGGAGGCTCCGGCGGCGGCGCCGACATCGGGCCCAGCTGATCCGGTGGGGCTCATGACCACCCCGGTGTCCCGCTTCTCACGGAAGGTCCTCATGCACATCGGCAGAGTCCGCAGAGTCCGCAGATTCCTGGCGAAGGCGGGTGTCGTGGCCGTCGCCGTCGCGACCGTCGGAGCGGCCACCACGGTCGCCGCCGCCGAACCCGCCGACGGCGCCCCCGGCTTGGCCGGCAAGCCGCACGCCAAGTACGGCGGGACGGTCCGCATCGCGCAGCGGCCCAACGACAGTCCCAATGTGATCTGGCCGTTCATGGACGTCAACCAGGTCACCTCGATCAACATCGGGGAGTTCCAGCAGTTCTTCTTCCGGCCGCTGTACTTCGCCGGACGGGACGACCGGATCGCCATCGACGACGACCTGTCGCCGGCCCGGGCCCCGGAGTGGAGCGCCGACGGACGGACCGTCACCATCGGCCTCAAGAACTGGAAGTGGAGCAACGGCGAACGGCTCACCGGCCGCGACGTCCAGTTCTGGATCAACATGTCCAAGGCCGAGAAGGACCACGACGGTTACTACACCCCGCCGATGACCATCGCCGGGAAGACGACCAACTACTTCCCGGACAACGTGGTCTCCACGGCGGTCGCCGAGCACGGCATCTCGATCACCTTCGACCAGGCCTACAACCGGACCTGGGTGCTGCAGAACGTCCTCACCACGATCACCCCGATGCCCCGGGCCTGGGACGTGACCGGCCCCGACGGCGCGCGCGGCCGGTGCGCGGCGGACGCGGTGGACAGCCCGACGCTGAAGGCCGACTGCGACCCGGTCTTCCGCTACCTGAGCGCGGCCTCCGTCGACAAGAAGACCTTCGCGACCAACCCGCTCTGGCAGATCACGGACGGGCCCTGGAAGCTCAAGTCCTATGACGCGGGGACCGGTTACTACTCCATCGTCCGCAACAAGGCCTACTCCGGCGTCCACCGGCCGTACCTGGACGAGGTCGACTTCGTCCCGTACAAGAACGCCGAGGCCCAGTACGCGGACCTCCAGGCCGGCGCGTCCAGCCCGAACGCCCTGCAGATCGGCATCCTGCCCAAGGCCCACGCGGCGCGCTACAACCCGAACGACCTCCAGGCCGGCAACCCGCTGGCCGGACAGGGCTACCACATCGCGCCGCTGACCTACCTGGACTCGATCAGCTACTACCAGCTCAACTTCCGCAGCACCCGGCACGGCAAGCTGTTCCGGCAGCCCTACTTCACCAAGGCGCTCCAGGACTCCTACGACCAGCAGGGCGTCATCGACGGCGCCCGCAAGGGCTGGGGCCACCCCACCATCGGCGCCGTGCCGGCGATCCCCGCGGGCAACCCCCTGTCGCCCAACGCCCAGCAGCACCGGATCAAGTTCGACCTCGCCGAGGCCCGCAGCCTGATGGCCGCCAACGGCTGGGACCTGAGCACCACCCCGGCCGTCTGCCGCAACCCGGGAACGGGCCCCGGCCAGTGCGGTGCCGACATCGCCGCCGGCGACAAGGCCGAGTTCGACCTGGACTACCAGGCCGGCAACGCCGACCTGCCCGGGATCATGGCCTCCTACCGCGCCAACCTCGCCCAGTCGGGGATCTCCGTCAACCTGGCCGAGGTACCCGTCGACCGCCTCCAGACCGAGGCCTCCCTGTGCACCCCGGCCAACCCCGCCGGCTGCGCCTGGGACGCCGCCCTGTACGGCGGTTGGGTCTACTCGCCCCAGCTCTACCCGACCGGCGACTCCCTCTTCGCCACCGGCGCCGCGGCGAACGTCTGGGGCTACTCGGACCCGCACCTGGACGAGCTGATCGCCAAGTCGATCACCAGCAACGACGTCCAGGACATGTACGCCTACGAGGACTACGTCAACGACCACCAGCCGGTGATCTACACCGACGAGATCGTGGCCGTCTACGAGGTGTCCAACAGCGTCTACATGCCGGTCCAGGACCCCTTCGAGGGCTACCAGCCGGAGTTCTGGTACTACACCAGGTGAGGCCGGGGCCGGGACGCCGGCCTCCTGTCCGCTCCGGCGGGGAAACCGTCGGTGGCATCGCCCAGATACGCGGGCGTGAAGCGGCGTCCGCGTCTAGCGTTGGCGGCGACTCGCAGTTCCCCGACGCTCCGGTCCGCGCCCTCTGGGGGCGGACCGGAGCGTCCCCGAGAAGGAGTGTGGCGATGCTCGTACTCGTTGCCCCCGGCCAAGGTGCCCAGACGCCCGGCTTCCTGACCCCCTGGCTCGAACTCCCCGGTGTGGAGGACCGGCTTCGGGAGTGGTCCGCCACCAGCGACCTGGACCTGGTCCACTACGGCACCGAGGCCGACGCGGACGACATCCGTGACACCGCCGTCGCGCAGCCGCTGCTCGTGGCCTCGGCGTTGATCTCGGCGCGGCAGCTCTTCCCGACCGCAGCAGACCTGTCGCGCCTGGCGGGGGCGGTCGCCGGCCACAGCGTGGGCGAACTGGCGGCCTGCGCGCTCAGCGGCGTGGCGCCGGAGGAGCAGGCCGTGATCCTCGCGCGGAAGCGCGGACTGGCGATGGCCGAGGCCGCCGGCCTCGCCGAGACCGGTATGGCCGCGCTGCTCGGCGGCGAGCCCGAGGACGTGCTGCCGCACCTGGAGAAGCTGGGCCTGACCCCGGCGAACATCAACGGCGCGGGCCAGATCGTGGCCGCGGGCACCGCCGCGCAACTGGCCGCACTGGCCGAGGACATGCCGGAGGGCACCCGCAAGGTGGTCCGCCTGAAGGTCGCCGGCGCCTTCCACACGGCCCACATGGCCCCGGCCGCGACGGCCCTGGAAGCCGCGGCCGCCGAGCTGACCGTCACCGACCCGCACACCCGGTACGTGTCCAACAAGGACGGGCAGGTCGTCAGCTCGGGCACCGAGGTCGTGGCGCGGCTGGTGAGCCAACTGGTCAGCCCCGTGCGCTGGGACCTGTGCATGGAGACCTTCAAGGAACTCGGCGTCACCGCGCTCCTCGAACTGGCCCCGGGCGGAACCCTGACCGGCCTCGCCAAGAGGGCCCTGCCCGGGGTGAAGACCCTCGCACTGAAGCGCCCGGAGGATCTGGACGCGGCCCGGGAACTGATCGCCGAGCACGCCACCGAATCCGCCACGAGCCCGACGGCGTAGCCGGGGTGGGGCCGCTGCCGACGGTCTCGCATCCGAGGATCGTGGGCAGCGGCTACCAGGGCAGTGCTTCCCCTCCGGACGAGTACCAGCGGACGTTGGTAACGCCCGCCTTGCCGGAGTCGGCCAGGCGGATTCTCCGGACACCGCGACGGGAACGCCCTCGCCCATCCGACCCATGCGCGGCCCACCCCGTGTCCGGCCTCGCGGTGAGGCAGCCCGATCTCCGTCCGTGTCCGGGCCAACGACTCACCCGGCGCCCCGTCACCGAAGCGGTCGGCTGTCACCTGGCCGGAGGAGTGCGACGCCCCGGGAACGGCCGGGCGAAGGGTCACGGCGCCGTCGAGCGGGCGGCGTAGCCGGTGAGGAGGGCGGTGAGGATGTCGGTCAGCTGGGGTTCGACGTCCACGATCGCGTGGGCGAGTTCGGGTTCGGAGGCGTAGAAGTCGCGCAGGCCCGTGCCGGGGGCTGCCATCTGCCACATGGCTCCGGCCATCGAGGTCGCGGTGGCGACGACGCTGTGGGCCTGGTTGAAGCGCAGCGGTGTGACCGTGCAGAGCGTGGAGCTGATCTCCGCCACGGCGGCGAGGGCGCGCTTCTTGAAGGCCCGGACCCGGTCGAAGGAGACGTTCCGTTCGAGGTTCAGCGGCGTGTGCGCGAGGAGGTCGCAGAACAGCGGGCGTGCGGCCAGCGAGTGGGCGATCACGGCGGCGGTCTGCTGCGCGGTGCGATCCCCTTCCGGGCCGTCGGCGCCGGGGCCGTTCCTGAGGTCCTCGAGGTCGGCGCACACGGCGGTGGACCATTCGTCCCAGGCGCCGGTGGCCAGCTGCAGGAAGATGTCCTCGCGCGTCTCGAAGTAGCGCAGCATGGCCGACTTGTGCATGCCGACCTCGTCGGCGATGGCGCTCGCGGTCACCTCCCGCACGCCGTTGGCCGTGGCGAGCCGGGCGGCCGCCGCCAGGATGGCGTCCTCCCGGGCGCGCTTCGCCTCGGGGCTGCGGGCGCGTTCGAAGTCGAAACCAGTCACCGTCGAAGTGTACTCGCTTAGTGCAACCGCGTTGTAGTTCACGCCGTTGGCCCAGATCTGAACGCAACTTGGTTGCGGTATTAGTGCAACCGTGTTGCACTAGCTCTATGAGTACACAGCCCAGCACCTGGTTCATCACCGGCTCCTCCCGCGGCTTCGGCCGCTCCCTGGCCACCGCCGCCCTCGCCGCCGGCGACAACGTCGTGGCCACCGCCCGCAGGCCCGAACAGCTCGCCGAGCTGGCCGTCCAGTACGGCGACCGCGTGCTCCCGGTGGCCCTGGACGTCACCGACGCCGCCGCGGCCGAAGCGGCGCTCGCCGCCGGGCTCGAGAAGTACGGGCGGATCGACGTGGTCGTCAACAACGCCGGCTACGCCAACCTCTCGCCCGTCGAGACCACGAGCGAGACCGACTTCCGCCGGCAGTTCGAGACCAACTTCTGGGGCGTCTACAACGTCTCCCGCGCCGCGCTGCCGCTGCTGAAGAAGCAGGGCGCGGGCATCGTGGTCCAGTTCTCCTCGATCGGCGGGCGCGTCGGCCACACCCCCGGGCTCGGCTCCTACCAGGCGGCCAAGTTCGCCGTCGACGGCTTCACCCGCGTCCTGGCCGCCGAGACCGCGCCGTTCGGGATCCGCTACCTCGTGGTCGAACCGGGCGGATTCGCCACCGACTGGGCCGGGGCCTCCATGCGGATCGACGACCTGCCCGCCGAGTACGGCGAGACCGTCGGCGCCCTGGCCGAGCTGCTGCGTGGCGGCGCCGCGCCGGGCGACCCCGACCGGGCGGCGGACATCCTCGTGCGGATCGTCCACGCCGAGAACCTTCCCGGCCACCTGCTGCTGGGCGCCGGGGCGGTGCAGATGGCCTTGGACTACTCCCGAGGCCAGCTCGCCGAGGCCACCGCCTGGCAGGCCGTCTCCGCCTCCGCCGACACCGGCGCCGCCTACCCGGTCGACCTGCCCGGGGAGGGGTCCTAGATCACCCGGGGAAGACCCGGCCCAGGAGCCGCTGGAAGGCGTGCCGGTCCGCCTCGTCCAGCTGCGCCAGCCCGGTGAGGCTGGACATCAGCTCCACCCGGATCTGCCGTACGGTCCGCTCGCCCTCCTCGGTCAGCAGCACGTTCTTGATCCGCCGATCGGCCGGGTCCACCTCGCGGCGGACCAGTTCGCGGGCCTCCAGGCGGTCGACGATGCCGGTGACGTTGGAGGCGTCGCAGGCCAGCAGGTCGGCCAGGGTGCGCATGGGGCGGGGCTCGCGCAGGAGGCTGAGCGTCTTGCCCTGCATGAGGGTGAGGCCGCGTTCGGCCGCCAGTGCGGCGAAGTGCCGGTAGTAGGCGGCCGCGGCGGCGGCGACCTGGTCCATCAGCTCGACCGGCGTGGGGGCGGCGGCGCCGGTGGCCGACGAGGCGGCGGGCGGGGTGGCGGTCGGGGTCATGGGTCGAGTGTAGGCGGGATTGCTTGACTTCTTCAATCTTTCAGGTCTACCTTCAAGGCATTGCTTGAAGACATCAACCTTGCAGGCTTCAACCGTCCAGGTTCCGCCCGCTGTCTTCAGGCGCCGGCCCGGCCCGTTCCCCGTGCGGCCGGCCCCTCCCGGAAGGACCCCCTGATGAGCCACGCCGCCGGACGCGCCGTGCCCCGATCCGCCACCGGCACCGCCGCCGCCGGACAGCGCGGCCGTACGCCCCTGATCCTGACGCTGGGCCTGGCCGCGATGGTCGTGGCCATGGCCCAGACCCAGGTCGTCCCGATCCTCGCCCTGCTGCAGAAGGAGCTGCACACCGGCGCCGCCGGCGTCAGCTGGGTGACCACCGCGGCCCTCCTCTCGGCCGCCGTCTTCACCCCGCTGCTCGGCCGGGTCGGCGACCAGTTCGGCAAGAAGCGCACGCTGCTCGCCGTCCTCGGGGTCATGGTGGTCGGCTCGGTCATCGCCGCGACCACCACCTCGCTGGCCCTGCTGATCGTCGGCCGGGTGCTGCAGGGCTCCGCCACCGCGATCTTCCCGCTCGCCCTCTCCGTGATCCGCGACGAGGTGCCGCACGAGAAGCTGCACGGGGCGATGGCGCTGGTCAGCGGAACGCTGGCGTTCGGCAGCGGTCTCTCGCTGGTGGCCACCGGGCTGCTCACCCAGGGCTCGCACCCCGACTACCACCTGGTCTTCTGGTTCTCCACCGCGCTGACCGTGCTCGCCCTGGTGGCCGTCGCCGTCGTGGTGCCGCACGGCGGCTCGCCCTCCGGGGGCCGGGTCGACGTCCTGGGCGCGCTCACCCTGGCCGTCTTCCTGGTCCTGCTGCTGCTCGGCATCTCGCAGGGCCACGAGTGGGGCTGGTCCTCCGCCCGCACGCTGGGCTCGCTGGCAGGTGCCGCCGTCTTCGCCGCCCTCTGGGTGCTGGTCGAGCGACGGGTGCGCAACCCGCTCGTGGACATGCGGATGTTCGTCCACCGCCAGGTGCTCTTCACCAACCTGACCGGGCTCTTCGTGGGCTTCGCCTCGTTCGCCCAGTTCATCGGCATCTCCTACCTCGTCCAGATGCCCGGTCGGCTGACCGGCTACGGCTTCACCGCCTCGGTCCTGCGCGCCTCCGTCGAGTACCTGCTGCCCAGCGCCCTGATCGCGCTGGCCGCCGCCCCGGTCGGCGGCCAGCTGGTGCGACGGATCGGCGCCCGCTCCACCCTCGCGGTCGGCGCGCTGATCGGCGTGGCGGGCTTCGCCTGGCTGGCCTTCGGGCACGGCGCCGAGGGCGCGGTGATCACGGCGGGCATGCTCACCGGCATCGCGATCTCCTTCGGCTACGCCGCGATGCCCGCGCTGATCGCGGCCAGCGTGCCCCTGGAGCAGACCGGCATCGCCAACGGGATCAACTCCATCTCGCGCTCGGTCGGCAGCTCGATCGCCAGCGCGGTGGTGACCTCGCTGCTCGCCTCCAAGACGGTCAGCTACGCCGCGCTCGGTGGCGCCGCACTGCCCGCGGAGAGCCAGTTCACCCTCAGCTTCGTGATCGCCGCAGTCGCCCTGCTGCTGGCCGCCGTGGTCGCGATGGTCGGGCTCAGCAAGCACCACCGGCCGCTCACCGCGCAGGCCGACGAGCAGCCGGTCGCTGCACAGGCCGACGGGCAGCCGCGCGCCGTGGCTGCCACCGTGGGGACCGAGGCCGGGGCCGTCCCCAGCAAGTCCTGATCAACCCGCCGACTCCTGAGACTCCTGATCAACCCGTCACCCCGCAACTCCCTGCCGACCTGGAGCACCACCATGACTTCCGCCCTCTTCGTCGTCACCGGCGCCACGCACTGGACCCTCGCCGACGGCACCTCGCACCCCACCGGTTTCTGGGCCGAGGAGCTCGCCGAGCCGCACCGGATCTTCACCGAGGCGGGCTTCCAGATCACCATCGCCACCCCCGGTGGCGTCGCCGCCCCCGTCGACCGGGGCAGTCTGAGTGTCGAGGCCAACGGCGGTGCCGCGGGCGGGGGTCAGGAGAAGGCCGAGTGGCTGGCCGGCTACCTGGAGGCCATCCGCGCGGACCTGGAGCACCCCGCGAAGCTGGCGGAGGTCGACCCGCAGGCGTACGACCTGGTCTTCTACCCGGGCGGCCACGGCCCGATGGAGGACCTCGCCGTGGACGAGGCCTCCGGTCGGCTGCTCACCCGGGCGCTGGCGTCGGGCAAGCCGTTGGGCGTGGTCTGCCACGCCCCCGCCGCGCTGCTCGCCGCCCGGAACGAGGACGGCGGTTGGCCCTTCGCCGGCTACCGGATGACGTCCTTCAGCAACGCCGAGGAGCAGGCGGTGGGCCTGGCCGCGGGCGCCAAGTGGCTGGTCCAGGACCGCCTGGTCGAGCTCGGCGCCGAATTCGTCGAGGCCGCGCCCTTCACGCCGCACACCGTCATCGACCGCAACCTCTACACCGGCCAGAACCCGGGCTCCTCGGCCGAGTTGGCCCGCACCCTGGTCGCGGCCGTGGCCACCGACCCGGCCACCGTGGTGGCACGCGTGCGCGCCACCTTCGCCACCGGCCGCACCAGGACGCTCGATTGGCGCCTGACCCAGCTGCGTGCGCTGCGCGCGCTGCTCACCGAGCAGTCCGAGGCCTTCCTTGCCGCGCTCCACGCCGACCTGGGCAAGAGCGCGACCGAGGCCTACCGCGGCGAGGTCGGCTTCACGCTGAACGAGATCGACCACACCGTGGAGCACCTGGAGCAGTGGCTGCAGCCGCGGCCGGCCGCCGTCCCCGGCGCCTTCCTGCCCGCCGAGGCCCGGGTGGTCCGTGACCCGCTCGGCGTGGTGCTGGTCATCGCGCCGTGGAACTACCCGCTGCAGCTGGCTCTCGCCCCGCTGGTGGGCGCCCTCGCGGCGGGCAACACCGCCGTGGTCAAGCCCAGCGAGCTCACCCCGGCGACCTCGGCGGCGATCGCCCGGCTGCTGCCGCGCTACCTCGACCGGGAGGCCGTGGCCGTACTGGAGGGCGGTGTGCCGGAGACCACCGCGCTCCTGGAGCAGCGCTTCGACCACATCTTCTACACCGGCAACGGCCAGGTCGGCCGGATCGTCATGACGGCCGCCGCCAAGTACCTGACCCCGGTCA
Source organism: Kitasatospora sp. NPDC058162 (assembly GCF_042884005.1). Taxonomy (NCBI): domain Bacteria; kingdom Bacillati; phylum Actinomycetota; class Actinomycetes; order Kitasatosporales; family Streptomycetaceae; genus Kitasatospora; species Kitasatospora sp. NPDC058162. Next base: position 311,038 of record NZ_JBHVUS010000001.1, on the reverse strand, counting down.
CCCTGGAGCTCGGCGGCAAGAGCCCCGTGGTGGTCGAGCCCGGCGCCGATCTCGCCGTCACCGCCCAGCGGGTGGCGCGCGGCAAGTTCCAGAACGCCGGGCAGACCTGCGTGGCCCCCGACTACGTTCTCGCCATCGGCGACACCGCCACCGCGCTGGAGGCGCACCTGACCGAGGCCGTGCAGGCGCTGTACGGGGCGGACCCGGCGAGCAGCCCGGAGTACGGGCGGATCGTCAACGAGCGCCACCACGACCGGCTCACCGCCCTGCTCGGCGACGGCCGGACCGTCATCGGCGGCGGCCACGACCGCGCGCAGCGCTACCTCGCGCCGACCGTGCTGGCCGAGGTCTCCCCGGAGGCGCCGGTGATGCAGTCGGAGATCTTCGGCCCGATCCTGCCGATCATCGCCGTGCCCGACCTGGACGCCGCGATCGCCTTCATCAACGAGCGCGACAAGCCGCTCGCGCTGTACGCCTTCACCGAGTCGGAGCAGACCAAGCAGCGGCTGGCGGCCGAGACCTCCTCGGGCGGCCTCGTCTTCGGCCTCACCGTCTCCCACCTGGCCGTGCCCGAGCTGCCGTTCGGCGGCGTGGGCGAGAGCGGGATGGGCCGCTACCACGGCGAGTACTCGATCGACACGTTCAGCCACGCCAAGGCCGTCCTGGACAAGCCCCTCGGCTGACCGGGCGGGGCCGCCGCGCCCGCTGATCACGCCGGGGAGGGCAGTCGGTTTCGACTGCCCTCCCCGGCTTTCCCGTTCGGTCGGGACACCGGGGTGATCGAGCCGCTCCCGGTGGGGAGTTGACGATTGCGGTAGCGGCCGGGGGTCTCGCCGACGAGAGCGGCGAAGGCCTCGATGAAGGTCGTCGGGTTGGCCCAGCCGCAGGCGAGAGCGGTGTCCGTGACGGACTTGCCCGCGGCGAGCCGGGTGAGCGCGTGATGGACGCGGAGCTGAGTGCGCCACTGATGGAAGCTCATCCGGAGCTCCTGCCCGAAGAGCCGGCTGAGCGTCCGCTCGCTCGCCCCGACGCGCGCGCCGAGCTCGGCGAGAGTCTGCTGATTGGCGGGGTCGGCGTAGAGGATGCCGGTCAGCGCCCGGAGCCGGTCGTCGGCCGGCTCGGGCAGGTGCAGCGGCTGCTCGGGCGCGGCGGTGAGCTCGTCGACGACGACCGCGTGCAGCCGGTCGACCGCCTCCGGCGCCCGCCCGCCGGTGTCCGCCTCCCCGGCCGTGAGGGCGAGCAGGGCCTCGCGGGCGAGCCCGGAGACGGTGAGCACGGCGGGGTGCGTGGGTAGCCGGGCGGCGAGCGCGTCGGACAGGAACAGGATCCGCATGTCCGCGTTGCCGTGCGCGGTGTGGTGGTGCGCGAAGATCGCGGGAGTCCACGCCACCCGGGTCGGCGGAGCGATCCACGTACCGCGGGCGGTGGTCACGGACAGCACGCCGGTGGCCGGATAGACCAGGTGACCGCGGTCGTGAGCATGGGTGGGAAGCCGCTGCCCGTGCGCCAGGACGATGCGGCCGCGTTCCGCGGGATCAAGATGGCGGGTTTCCCTCATGGATTGGCATCCTATCGGTAGCCCGCCACCCCGGCTCCGCCCGAGAGTGGACGTCATGAACAGCCCAATAGCCCAACAGGCCCCAGCGGCCCGCCAGTCGGCGTCCCAGCAGCCGTCCCGTCAGCCGTCCCGCCCCGGACCGGCCGGGGCCCGCACCGTACGAGCCGCTCTCGCGTTCAGCCTGGCCGCGCTGAACCTGCGCATCGCCGTCGCGTCCCTGTCCCCCCTCCTCACCGAGGTCGAGCACGACGAACACCTCTCCTCGTTCGGCGGCGGAGCCCTCTCGACGGTGCCGGTCGTCTGCTTCGGGGCGTTCGCGTTCCTCGCCCCCCGGCTCACCCGCCGCTTCGGACCCCACCACCTGCTCTGGTACGCGCTGCTCGCGCTGACCGGCGGCATCCTGCTGCGCTCCGTCCCGGGCGTGCTCGCCCTGTTCGGCGGCACCCTGATCGCCGGTGCGGCGATCGCGGTCGGCAACGTCCTCATGCCGCAGCTCATCAAGCACGACTTCGCCGGCCGCGCCGGGCTGATGCTCGGCTGCTACTCCCTGGCCCTGTCCGGCGGAGCCGCGCTCGCCGCGGGCGTGGTCGTCCCGCTGGAGTCGGCCACCGGCTGGGGCTGGCGGCAGGTGCTCGCGCTGTGGGCTATCCCGTCCCTCCTCGCGGCCCTCGCCTGGCTCCCCGAACTGCTCACGTCGGACCGGCGTTCCCCGAACCGGCGTTCCCCGAGCCGCCCGCGGCAGGAGCCGGTGAAGCAGGGAGGCGCCGATACCGCTGGGGCGCTGTGGCGCGACCGAACCGCCTGGGCGGTCACCCTGTACATGGGCCTGCAGTCCCTCGGCTACTACGCGATCCTCGCCTGGCTGCCCACGCTCCTGCGGGACCACGGTATGAGCGGCAGCCAAGCCGGATGGATGCTCTCCTTCTCCAGCTTCCCCGGCATGGCCGCATCCTTCGCGGCACCCTGGTTGCAGCAGCGGCTGCGGCCGGCCTACCTCGCGCCCTTGGTGGCCGCCCTGCTGTGCGCCACCGGTTTCGTCGGCCTGCTCACGTCCCCCGTGTCGGGTGCCTACCTCTGGATGACCGCCCTCGGACTGGGCCAGGGCCTCGCCATCGGTCTCGCCCTCGGCTACATCGTCGCCCGCTCGCCCGACGCGCACCACACCGGCCGGCTCTCGACGATGGCCCAGGGGATCGGCTACCTCATCGCCTGCCTCGGCCCGCTCGGCCTCGGCCTGCTGCACTCCGCGAGCGGGGGATGGTCGCTGCCGGTCGCCGTGCTGCTCGCCGTACTCGTCGCGCAGACCGTCGCGGCCTTCGGCGCGAGCCGCAATCGCCATGTCCTGGCGCCCTCCTGAACGACCAGGGCCCGCCCGGCGAATGAAGTCCTCGGCCGTCACCCACGCCCCAGCTCCTGTTCGCCGATCCGGGACAGCAGGACGTCGTTGGGTGCTCCGATGATCGGCAGCGCCAGGGCGTCGCGGTAGTGGCGGTCCAGGGTGCGGTCGGTGGCGGCGTACCCGGCCCCGCCGCACAGTGCGGCCGCCTCCCGCACCACGTCCTGGAGGGTTCCGGTGCAGAACACCTTGGCCACGGCGGAGGTCATCGGCGCGCCCTGCGTCTCCGGCGGCTGCGGATCGAGCAGGGCGTGCCAGACCGTCCGCATCACCGCGACCTTGGCGGCCAGTTCGCCGGTCCGCAGGCGGACGGCGCCCTGGACGTCGGCCGGCCGGTGGGCCAGGCCGTCGCGCACGAAGCGCACCGTGTGTTCGAGGACGGCGTCGGCCGAGCCGACGGCCCGGGCCGCGTAGCTGGTCACGTCGTGGGTCAGGAGGGCGGCGGTCAGGTCGTGGCCCCAGCCGCCGAGCACCTCCTCCTCGGGGTCGAACTCGTAGTCGTCGAAGGTGATTTCGGCGAGCGAGATGCCGAGCATGCCGGGCCTCGGCAGCTCTGGTCCGACGGTCACCCCGGGGCGGGCGGGGTCCACCAGGACGCCCACGACGGCGCCGTCGCTGCGGGCGATCGCCAGCACCCGGTCGGCGTTGCGGGCGTTGGTCACCCAGCTCTTGCGTCCGTTGAGCCGGGCGACCGGGCCGCGCCGGGTGGCGCGGGTGCGCAACCCGGAGGGGTGGCCGACGCCCTGCTCGTGGTAGGCACGGGCGAAGACGCTCTCGCCCCGGGCCATCGCACCGAGCCAGCGCTCGCGTTGGCGCGGGGTGCCGTGCTCCGACATCTGTCGGCACAGCTTGAGGTGGGTACCGACCAGACCGGCCAACGACTGCCAGCCGCGGCCCAGTTCGTACCCGAGGAGGGCGATGTCGCGACGGCTCCAGTCGCCTCCGCCGTACTGCCTCGGCGCGGCTGCCCCGAAGGCGCCCAGCCGGGCCAACCGCCGTACCAGGGGCAGGGGGTAGCGGTCCTCGGGGTGGGCGGCCAGGTAGGGGCCGATCTCCTGCCGGGCGAACTGCGCGATCCCGTCCAGGCCCGTGTCGTCCATGCGTCGTGTGCTCGCTTCCGCTCCGCTGCCGCCCGACGCGGTGCCGACGCGGCCGGGGCCACCCGGACACCGGCCCCGAACCCCGCCCCCATGGTGAAGGCGGGACCGGCCGGCGAGGTGTCCGCCGGGCCGACGGTCACTCGTGCAGGTGAGTTTCGGCGGTCCGATGCCGAGATGCGACGGGACAGCCGGTTAGATGGGCCTCGGTGATTCGGGTCCGAGAACACGTCGTTCACCGCCGCCCGTTGAGCGGTCGCGGAGAGGGGAGCCGGTCATCGAGATCTACGCACAGGACGACGTCGTGCGGCGGTACGCGGCGTCGGCGCACCTGTCGGCCGACCCCGAGCGGATCCGCCGGGCGAGCCTCCAGGAGAGCGGACGCATCGTCCAACTGCCGCCCCAGCAAGGCGTCTTCGCCGACGTGCTGGACCTGTCGACGGGCAACACCACTGGCACCTTCAAGTCCTGGCTGGCCTGCCTGGCCGTCGCCCGCCACCTCGGGCGGGAACAGCCGATCGTCCTCGCCCAGAGTTCGGGGAACACCGCCAACGCCCTCGCCGCCTACGCCGCCCACGTCGGCCTGCGCGCGGTGATCCTCCACCCGCCGGCCTCCCGCCGCCGCATCGTCCCCCGGCTCGCCGAGTCCGACACCGTGCAGTTCGTCGAGGTGGACGCGCCGGAGCACCGCATCAAGGCCGTCCTGGCGGCCTGCGCCGAGACCCTGGGCATCCCGACCGCACCTTCCCCGGCCGACCAGGACGAGGCGAACAAGCTGCGCGCCTTCCTCCTGCGCGACGCCGGACGCGCACTGGACCGGCAGTGGGACTGGCACGTCCAGGCCCTGTCCAGCGGGTACGGGCCGCTCGGCTACTACGCCGGGCTGCGCGAGTTCGAGCACACGGAGCCCGTCCAGGTGCCCCGCTTCCTCGGCGTCCAGCAGGAGGCGGTCGCCCCGTTCGTCCGCGCCCTCGGCGGACAATCGGGCGGGACCGGCGCCGTCCCGATGCTCGAACCCACGCTGTTCCGGCAGACCCTCACCGAGGACCTGGTGCGGCGCATGCGGGAGCTGTGCGCGTACAGCCGCGGCACCGTCCGCGCCCTCACCAACACCCGCTACCTCCAATGGGAACCGCGTGCCGTTGCCCTGCTCCGGGCGGCCGGCGTCACCGTCGCCCTCGACCCCGACGGCACACCCCGCGAGCGCGCCGGCCTCTACGCGCTGGCCGGCACGCTCGACGCCATCGAGCAGGGCCTGATCCGCCCCGGCGAACGCGCCCTGATCGTCTACACCGGCGGCGCCGCCCCCACCCCCGCCGGCACCTACCGACCCCACTGGCACGCCCGCCAGGACGAGGCCCACGACATCGTCGCCCGCGCGGTCGCCAAGCTCCGCCCCTGAAGGCCCCGGAGCGACGGGGCTTGAGGGGGGTGCCGGGCTGCGAGGGGACGGGGAGGCGGTCACCCGGGTGGCCGTGGACCTCGCCGAAGCCGACCTGGTCACCATCGCCACCGAGGAACCGCCCGGCCTGCGCGACTGCTGCCCCGGGTCCCGGGGTCCCCCGGGCGACCCGCGCTTGTAGGCTCGTATGGAACAGCTCTGATTCTTGAAGGGGGAGCCCCGTGCGCGCCCGTCGGTGGATAACTGTGGTTGCCGGAGTCGTCGCACTGAGCAGCCCGACGGTCGCGTATGCCCGTGGCGGGGGCGGTAGCCACGGGTTCGGGGGCAGCGGGGGCAGCGGGGGCAGCCATGGTGGTGGTGGGGGCGGCCATGGTGCCGGGTTCCACGGGTCGACCGGCGGCGGTGGCTTCGGTTTCGGCTCCGGTGCCGGCAGCGGCGGTGGGCTCTTCCTCCTGTTGCTGATCCTGGCTGTCGTCCTCCTGATCCTGTGGCTCAAGTACCGGAGTCGGAAGGCGGGGCTGGCAGGCGGCCTGAACACGGTGTCCGACCGTACGGCGCACCGCGCGGACACGCAGGCGCGCGAGCGCGCCGCCCAGGTCGGGGCCCGGGTCGACGCCATCGCCGACACGGATGCGACCTTCGACCGCGCCGCGCTCGAGCGCCGTGCCGTCTGGCTGTACGTGACCGCCCAGCAGGCCTGGACCCGGCACGATCACGCCACGTTGCAGCAGATCCTGTCCCCGGTGCTCTACGGCAAGTGGGCCGACGAGCTGCGCGACTACGAGTCGCGCGGCGAGGTCAACGTCGTGGAGATCGTTTCCGGCCCGGAGGTCGAGCTGGTCGACGTCGCGAACCGTGCAGGCGAGCTGAACGACACCGTCACCTTCCGGGTCACCGCGACGCTCAAGGACTACGTACGCCGTGGCCCCGGCGGCCCGGACGCCGTGCGCAAGGACGGATCGTCGCGCCCGGTCGAGTACTGGACGTTGCGCAAGAGCCGGGCCGGAGAGTGGATCGTGTCGTCGGTGGAGCAGGCGGCCGAGGGTGCGCACCACCTGACCAGCGCCATCGAGACGGACGGTTGGGACCAGAAGGAGGTCGCTCGCGAGGCGGTGCTCGAGGTGGCCGGGAAGACCGCGGTCAGGGGGGTGGGCGACATCCTGTCGCTCACCAACATCTCGTGGAGCACGGATGCCGACACCGCCGTCGGCGATCTGAGCGTGCTCGACGGCCGGTTCGACAAGGCGGTTCTCGAGGTCGCCGTCGAGCGGTTCCTCGAGGAGTGGGTCATGAACGACGGCAGCCTGGACTTCACGGCTGTCCGCACGGTCGATCGCACCGTCATGCGTCATGCCGTCGTCCGGTCGGTCACGGTGCGCTCGCTGGTCTCACGCGACCCGATCGTCTTCCGTGTCGCGGTCGACGCCGAGGGTGTCTACTACGAGGTCGACCGGCGCAGCGAGCAGGTGCTCCGCGGTGACGCACGCGAGCGCAGGCCGATCACCTTCGCGTTCGATCTCAGGCTGGACGACACGACGACCGATGCGTGGACCGTGATCGCCGCCGACGTGGAGTAGCTGCGGCCCGTGCCGGGACCGACGTCCTGAGGACGGAACCGGGCACGCCGCCGGACGGAGCGGTCCCGCCGGGACCGGCTCCCGGGGCTACGGGAGCGGGGGGCCGGATTCGATCCGGGCGCGGACGAGTTCGACCGGGCCCCGGAACCAGCCCAGCTTCTCCACCCACCAGGTGAGGCCGGCCGCCCGGTACGGGGCGACGACCTGGGTGTCGTCGTCCCGCCGGAGTCCGGCTGTCCGGCCTTCCATGACGACGTCGAACGGCCGGCCCGCCCACAGTCCGTCGAGGACCTGGAGGGCTTCGTCCAGTTTCTCCGCACGCACCCGTGGGTCCGGATCATGGCCCAGTGCCTGGAACTCGGCCGCGGAGGACCCCAGACCGGCTCCGAAGACCAGGCGTCCGCCACTGATGAGGTCCAGCGCGACGGTGGCGCGGGCGACCTCGGCAGGGCGCTTGAGGGCGAGCACGCTCGCGTTCCACGTCAACTTCCGTACGGTGGCGCGGTTCAGTGAATCCGTCCGCGCCACCGAGGGCACCATCTTCACCGCGCAACTGCAGGAGTTCGCCGACCGCGGTGTGCGGGTGATGCCCGCGAACCTCACCCCGGGGTCGCTCGCCGCGGCGCTGGCCGCCCACCCGGCCGGGACCGTCGACCGGATGCCGGCCCAGCTGGACCGGATCGCGGTCTACACCACGCAGGTGAGCGTCCAGGGCACCGCGCGACTGCTGGCGGTACCCGGCCTCGGCGCGGTCCTGCGGCACGGCCTGACCGGGAGCGACCGGGACCTCCTCCGCTCCGCCTTCCGGTACACCGCCGAACTCCTGCTGGAGGCCGGCGCGGTCGAACTGCTGCCGCCCGCGCCCGTCGGCCTGACCACCGCCGCACAGGCGGCCGACTTCGGGCAGCACGGCCGGCCCGAGAACTGGGACCTCATCTCCGTCCACGCCATGGCGTCCTGCCGGATGGGCCCACCCGCCCTGGGCGGAGTGTGCGACGCCCAGGGACGCCCGTCGGCCTCACCAACCTGCGGCTGTGCGACGCGAGCGTCCTGCCCGGCGCCACCGGTGTCAGCCCGCAGGAGACCATCATGGGCTTCGCCCACCTGATCACGGCCCGGTACCTGGACCGGCCCACCGGCCGTCGGCCCCAGGACACTTGAGCGGCCGCGGTCGGACCGGGCAGGTGGCCCGGGAGCCCGGGCGGGCCCGGCCCGGCGGCGATCACACAACAGCTGATCGATCAACCCCCGGGGCAGTCCTGCCCACGTCGGGGGCGCTGGGACATAGGTCCTATGTTGACCGGACCGGAACCGTGCGAGGCTGAAGGAACGCGATCAACACGTTGGGGAACCACCCGGGGATTCGCCAGGACCGATTCCGTTCACTGGCCGACTGATTCTCGCCTAGCGCGGCCCGGGCATCAGATTTCGAGCCGATCGAAAGGTGGGTCTTGGTCGTGAGCGGCCTGTCAAGCCAACCGCAGTCAAACTCGAACGATCTGAGAGTGCACTGGAACTCGCCGCTCAGCGGGCAGCGCAAGGCCGCGGGGAAATACACGCTGGGCCGGCTCGACTTCGACGAGATCGTCGAATTCGCGCAGGAAGCGGACAGCCTGGGGGTGGACTCGCTCCTCATGGGGATCGGCTTCCACATGCCCGACCCGCTCCCGATGCTCGGCGCCCTGGTCCGCGAGACGAAACGCGTCAAGTTCATGCTGGCGTACCGTCCCGGGCTGCTTTCGCCGACCCTCTTCGCCCAGGTGATCAACACGGTCTCGTGGATGTCGGACGGGCGGATATCCCTCAATCTGGTCGCCGGCACCTCCCCGGCCGAGCAGGCCTATTACGGGGACTACCTCGCCCACGACGAGCGCTACGCGCGTTCCAACGAGTTCCTGGAAATCCTCCACCGGTTCTGGCGCAATGAGACCCCGATGAATTTCGAGGGCGAGCACTACCGCCTCAAGGACGCGCAGATCGGCCTGGGGTACAAGGGCGGAGGCCGTCCCGAGATCTACATCAGCGGGGCCTCGGAGGTGGCCCAGCAGACCGCGGTGGACCACGGCGACTGCTGGCTGCGGTACGGCGACACTCCCGAGGGGATGCGCGAGGCGGCGAAGAACGTCCTGGCGCAGGGCGGCCGGGTGGGGACCCGCATGCACGTGCTGGCGCGGGAGACCCGGGAGGAGGCGCTGGCGGATCTCGCCGCGATGATGGGCGATCCCGACGCGGAGCACCGGAAGCGGATCGCGGACGCGGTGGCCGCCACCGACTCCGTGGCGGTGAAGACCACCTTCCAGCTGGCCGAAACCGCGGAGTCCGACTGGATCTCCCCGATGCTGTACTCCGGCGCCGTGGCGTACCGCGGCGGGCCGGCCCTGTGTGTGGTGGGCAGCTACGGGGAGGTCGCGGCGTACCTCCACGAGTACAAGGCGGCCGGGATCAGCGAGTTCATCCTCTCCGGCTGGCCGACGCAGGAGGAGATGCGGATCTTCTACACCCGGGTGCTGCCGCTGGTGCGCGAGCTGGAGCGCGCCGGGCAGCCGGTGTGAGGGTCGGCGTACCCCCGCCGCGTTCCGCCGATTGACCGTGCCGGGCGCGGGCGGAGCCTTTGCTTCCCCGCGCCCTGCCCCGCCGTGCCGACCCGCGTTTCCGGCAGGATCGACCACGAATGACGACTCTTCCACGACGGATCTCCTGCAGCGCGAGGGATTGACGATCCCGGCATCCCCGACCATCGTGAAGCGGACCGGTGGAATCCGCTGTCCCGCCGGCCCCGGCCCCATGGCAGGGCGCCGGCGGATTTGTGCGCACATCGAGTCTTAACAAAAAGCTCTGGCCTGCCGGTGGCATCGATGAGTAGACTGAGTTGCTTTTGATCATTTTCAATCTGCACCCTGAGCGGGCTGTGCGGGGCGCTCTTGACCGATCATGAGCGTGCCGCCCGGTGATCACTGCACCGTTTCTTCACGGTGCCGCCATATTCCTCTGCGAACGTCTTGCTGCCGGTACGGGGGATCGCATTGACGTCATGCCTCGATGTCCTTTCCAGGGGTCCATTGGGCTCCTGTGTCCACTGCCCCGGTCGATGCCCCCTGTGACGTCCTGTGCTCCCCGGCCGGATGGAGCCCTCGGGCGTTTTCGTCACGCTCCTTGAGAGAAGGAAAGAAGAGGCAAGACGTGGAAGAGGCATCGGCTTCCAACCTCACCCTCCGCGAGTTAGACGTGCTCCGCCTGCTGGCCCGAGGGCTGAGCAACCGGCTCATCGCCCGGAGGCTGGACATCTCCGAGAAGACCGTCAAGAACCACCTCAGCAGCATCTATCCGAAGATCGGCGCCACCGACCGCACCCAGGCCGCGCTCTACGCCCAGCACGTCGGCCTGACCGACCCCGGGGCAGCTGCGTCCCCCTCGGCGTCCGCGCCCGTCCCCGAGCCGGGGGAGCCGCCGACCGACCCCGCCCTCACCGCCCGCGAATGGGGCGTACTCCGGCTGCTGGCAAGGGGGTTGAGCAATCGGGTGATCGCCCGGAGGCTGGAGATCTCGGAGAAGACCGTCAAGAACCACCTCAGCAGCATCTATCTGAAGATCGGCGCTGATCACCGCACCCAGGCCGCGCTCTACGCCCAACACGTCGGTGGCGCCTCCTGACGGATCGTCAATCGTCAACCCTCTTCGATGAGGAACTCCCGTACCAGCTTTCCCGCTTCGTCCCGACACTCCTCGAAGTAGGCGTGCCGGGCGCCCGGGAAGAGGTGTGCTCGGGCACCGGGGATGCGGGAGGCGAGCAGCCGCAGGTTGTCCGCCGGGGTGAGCCGGTCCTGGTCGCCGTGCAGGACCAGGGTGGGCGCCGTGATGCCCGGCAGTTCGTTCCATGCGTCGTGCTCGTTGCTGGCGACGAGGTGGCCGTGGCGCGCGTGCGGGGGCATCAGCGGGTCGCCGAGCGTGCGGTAGGGGCCGGGGTGCGCGGCCCGCCAGGCGGGGGAGTACATCAGGTCGGCCAGCACCCGGCGGACGGCCTCCGGGTCCGGCTGCGCGAGGGAGCGTCGCACCGACGCGTCGCGCTCCACGGCGTACGGGCCACCCGGGGAGGTGCACCCCAGGACCAGCCGGCGGACCCGCTCCGGGTGGCGGATCGCGAGCCACTGGGCGACCCGGCCGCCCATCGAGGTGCCGTACACATCGGCGCGCGCGATCCCCAGCGTGTCCAGGACCGCGACGACGTCGTCCGCGAACTGCCGTACGGAGTACGGTCCTTCGGGCTTGTCGCTGTCGCCGGTGCCGCGCAGGTCCAGGGTGAGGGTGGAGCGCACGGGGTGGAAGTCCTCGCGCACGCCGTCCCACCAGTGGTGGTCGTTCGCCTGCCCGGCGAGCAGCACCAGCGGCGGCCCCTCGCCGTGGTGCTGGTACGCCAGGGCGGTGCCGTCCTGGGCGTGGGCGAAGGCCGGGGCCGGCCGGCCGTGTTCGGTCATCGACGTCCTTCGAAGGGGCCTGCGGGGCGCGTGCGCGGCGCGCGCTGTCCTGGGTCCTCCACACGGTAGCGTGAAGCGGGACGCGCCATGAGCGCTATCGGTGTTCTGCCGGGTGGACTCCAGTGGGGCTCGACCGCTCGTCGGCGCCGTCCACGGGCGGGGCCTCAGGCCCGCCAGTCGCCGGCGATCTTCAGCAGGTGGTCGTTCTGCTCAGGGGTGCCGATGGTGATCCGCACCCCCTCGTCGCCGAAGGGGCGCACCATGACCCCCGCCGCCTCGCACGCGTCGGTGAACGCGGCCGAGTGCGAACCCAGGCGCAGCCAGACGAAGTTGGCCTGGCTGTCCGGAACGCTCCAGCCGGTGGCCCGCAGCGCCCGGCTGACCCGCGTCCGCTCGGCCACCAACGTCCGTACCCGGTCCAGCAGTTCGGGTTCCGCTCGGATCGAGGCCCGGGCGGCGGCCTGGGCGAGCCCGCTGACGCCGAACGGCAGGGCGCAGGCCCGCAGCGCGGCGGCGACCGGCGGATGCGCGACCGCGTAGCCGACGCGCAGCCGGGCCAGCCCGTACGCCTTGGAGAAGGTGCGCAGCACGGTGACGTTGGGGCGGTCGCGGTAGAGCTCGAGGCCGTCGGGCACGTCGGTGTCGTCGACGAACTCGCGGTACGCCTCGTCGAGCACCACCAGTACGTCGCCCGGCACCCGGTCGAGGAAGCGCTCGAGTTCGCCGCGGTGCACGGCCGTGCCGGTCGGGTTGTTCGGATTGCACACGATGACCATGCGGGTGCGGTCCGTCACCGCGGCGGCCATGGCCTCCAGGTCGTGCCGCTCGTCCCGCAGCGGAATCTGCACGGGAGTCGCCCCGACGGCCCAGACGAGCATCGGGTACGCCTCGAACGAGCGCCAGGCGAACAGGACCTGGTCCCCTGGGCCGGCCGCGGCGGCGAGCAGGTCCCTGGTGACCCCGAGGGATCCGGTGCCGGGCACCAGGTGCTCCGGGGGCACCGCGAGGGCCGCGGCGAGGTCGGCGACCAGTTCGCCGCTCTTCGCGTCGGGATAGCGGTTGACGCGCTCCAGTTCCTCGCGCAGCGAGGCGACGACCGAGGGCAGCGGGGGGTAGGGGTTCTCGTTCGACGACAGCTTGTCCACCTGGTCGCCGGGCGCGGGCCGGCCGGGGACGTAGCGGGGCAGCCCGGAGACGTCGGCGCGCAGCCGGGGGGCGGGTGCAGGGGGCATGGCGGGAACTTCCTGGACGGGGGAGGGCGGACGGTCGTGCGGGGCGTCGTAGCGCCGGGACTCCAGTACTCCAGGACTCCGGGACCCCGGGACTCCCGGGGGGCGTCCGCCGGGACGGGGGCGCGCGGGCACGGGGTCCGGCCCGCGCGCCGGGACCGGTCAGGCGACGGCTGCGGTGGGCGCGTCCTCCTCCTCGACGGCCGTGGTCCGCACGCCCGCCTTGGCGAACTCCTCCATGAAGCTGGGGAAGGACAGCCGGACGTCCTCGAAGCCCGAGAACCGGTTGGCGGACTGCATCCGCAGGCCGGCCACGAACAGCGACATGAAGATGCGGTGGTCGCCCCAGCTGGACAGCGTCACTCCACCGGGATAGGTCTGCGCGCCGCGGACCTCGAAGCCGTCGCAGATCCCGTCCTCGTACAGGACCTCGATGTCCACGCCCGCGCGGGTCAGTTCGGTGGCCATGGCCTCGATGCGCGACGCCTTGTGGAAGCGGGTGAGACGGCCGCCGGTCACCCGCAGGCGGCCCTGGACGTACGCCCCGAGGGCGGCGAGGGTGGGCACGATGTTGGGGCAGTCCCGCACGTCCACCTCGAAGTCGCCGGTCAGACTGCCGGGCGGGGTGTCGACGGTCAGGGTCAGGGCGTCCCGGTCGAGGGTGACGCTCACTCCGAGCTGCCGCAGGATCGGGACGATCGCGAACTCGCCCTGCATGCTGTCGCCGTGCACGCCGGTCAGGACGGTCCGGCCCGGGAAGAGCGCGGCGGCGGCCAGCAGGTACGAGGCCGAGGTGTAGTCCTCGTGGGTGGTGACGTCGTGGGCCTGGTAGGTGGAGGGCACCACCTGGTAGTGCCGCATGTCGTCCGAGGCGGACACCTTGATCCCCGCGTCCGTCAGGCTCGCGAGCGTCTGCCGGATGTACGACTGGGAGAAGACCTCGCCGGTCACCTCGATCTCCACCGGGCCGTCGGCCAGCGGGGCGGCGAACAGGATGGCGGTGATGAACTGCGAGCTGATGTCGCCCGGCAGCCGGCAGGTGCCGCCCTTCAGGCCTCCGCCCCAGTTGACGACCGGGGCTTTGTTCTCGTCGACGATCGACTCGATGTCCGAGCCGAGTTCGCGCAGCGCGTGGAAGAGGGGTTCCATCACGCGCTTGCGCAGGGTCGCGTCGGCCGCCACCACGACGGGCGTGGGCAGTGCCGAGGCCAGTGCCGTCATGACGCGGAACACCAGGCCCGAGCCGTGGGACTGGATGACGCGCCGGACGCTCGGGAGCGTCCCGCCGATGCCCTGGATCTCCAGGAATCCGTCGTGCTCGGTGATCTCGGCGCCGAGGGCGCGGCAGGCGTTCTTCATCGTCTCCGTCTCGGCGCACCGGAGGTCGTTGTAGACGCGTGACGTGCCCTCGGCCAGCGTGCCGGTCAGAATTGCCCGCTGCGTCTCCGGTTTCGAAGAGGGGACGCAGAAAGTTCCGGAAAAGGAATCGATCGGATCGACCTTCAGCAGCATCCTGGTATCTCCCGTTTCCCATCGGTCGCCGTCTCGTGTCGTGCAGGAGATGTCGCTTTGTTGTCCGGGGCCGGCGATGTCCTCGGAGCGTGTCATCCCGCCGCTTGGCGCTCGACGTCAAGGGCGGACCGCGGCCGGGTCCTCGCTCAGGCCAGTGCCCGGAAGGACTTCTCGTAGTAGATGGCGGGGGTCGCCGGGCCTTCCCCCAGGCGCGCGCCCGACACCTGGCCGATCAGGACCGTGTGGTCCCCGGCCGGGTGCCTGGCGTACACCTCGCAGTCGAGTTCGACGAGTGCGCCCGCCACGGCGGGCAGTCCGCCGGGCGTGCGGGACAGGCCGCCGGAGGCGAACTTGTCGGCTCCCTTGGTCGCGAACGTCTCGGCCAGCGGCTGGTGTTCGGGGCCGAGCACGCTCACCGCGAAGTGCCCGCACGCGTCGAACGCCGCGAAGGAGTCGGCCGAGTTCGCCAGACAGACCAGGATCAGCGGCGGGTCCAGCGACACCGAACAGAACGAACTCGCCGTGAAGCCGCGGGGCAGCCCGCCGTCGTCCAGGGTCGTCACCACCACGACCCCGGCCGCGAACCGCGCCATCGCCGCCCGGAATTCCTTGGAGCTCATCCGCGGAACGGTCTTCATTCCCTCCGGCACGGCAGCATCACCACCTCTCCCGCGAATTTCGGTCCGGATGGGCAGCCCAGCGGCGGGGCCGCTTTCCCGTTGCGCGCGCCGTCGGCGATATCAGCGGAGCGGGAACACGGCCTCCGTCGGCGGTGCAGGGCGCCATGGGAATCCTGTAGCCCGTCGGGTGCGGGCGGCAATAGGCCTATCTACCCATGGCGCTTCGGGCACGAGGCGTTCCGGGGCCTTCAACGCCGGTGCCCGGCGCGGGCCGTGGTGCTCGGCGGCGTCTTCCGGCGGGGAGTGCCCGGGTGTTCCGGTGGGGAGTGCCCGGGTGTTCGGGCGGTGCGTGCCGGCGCACCTGCGAGGCCGGGTCGGGCGTACACCGGGGTGGGACCTACGTCCTATTCTGACCGGGCCGGTCCCGTGCAAGGCTGTGGCGGCGCGACAAAGCACGGTGAGGGCCGCTCCCGGGATTCGGATTCGGGTCGATCCTTCGGTTCCGAAAGGCCCGCCGTCGACCGGCCCCGGCCGGGCGCATCCCTAGCTCTCCCCGTGAACCGTGAGGCGACATCCATGCCCAACGCAATTCTGTACATGACTCGCTGGCCCTTGTACGAGGACCAGCGGCGTTGGGAGAACCGCCTCGCCGGCCCCGAGCTGATCTTCGACCCGGCGGTCGACCACGTCACCTACGTCTGTGACGAGGGCGGCCGCAGCGGAGTGCCCGCCGACGCCGAACGGGTCCACGTGGTACCGGACCTCGACGACCTGGACGGCGTGCTGAAGGTCGTCGACGCCGTCGTCCGTGACGAGGGCCCGTTCGACTACGTCATCGGGCTGTCGGAAGCCCTCCTCGAGCACGCGGCGACCATGCGCGAGCGGTACGGCATCCAGGGCTCCCGCCGCGAGGAGACCGCCCGGTTCCGCGACAAGACCGTCATGAAGGAGCTGGTGGCGCAGGCGGGCCTGCGGGTGCCGCGCTGGGCTTCGTGCCGGACCGAGGAGCAAGTCCTCGCGGCCGGTGAGGAGTTCGGCTATCCCGTGATCGTCAAGCCGGTGCGGGGGGCGGGCAGTGTGGGGGTCAGCCGGATCGCCTCGGCGGAGGAGTTGCGGGCGCTGTGCGCCGAACGGAGCCTGAAGGACCTGGAGATCGAGGAGTTCGTGCAGGGCGACATCCTGCACGTCGACGGTGTCCTGGACGCCACGGGCCGACCGCTGTTCGTGTGCACCTCGCGCTACATCTCCACCTGTTTGGACTTCGAGCTCCAGGGCGAACCCCTCGGCTCCGTCCTCCAGACGGACCCGGCGGTGCGCGAGCGCTGCGAGGACTTCGCCCTCCGCTGCCTCGCCGCGCTCGGTCTGCGCAGCTCCGCCTTCCACCTCGAACTCTTCGACACCGGCGATGAGTTGGTGTTCCTGGAGGTCGGTGCCCGGGCTCCGGGCGCCGATGTGCCGTACGTCGTCCACGACGTCCACGGGGTGAACCTGTTCCGGCTGTGGGTCGACGTGCTGCTCGGCCGCCCGGTGGACCTGCCCGCTCCCCGCCCGGAGCGGAGCGGCGGCTGGCTGATGGTCCCCGGCCCCAGGCCGCTGCCCCAGAAGGTCATCGACGCCACCCCACTCATCGGTGAAGTCCCCTATGTGTACCAGGAGTTGGTTCCCCGGCCGGGCGAGGTCCTGGAATACCGGCCCGGCTCGTACGCCAGGATCCAGGGCGGCCGCTTCCTCTTCCGGGGCGGCACCCAGGAACAGATCGAGCGGGCCGTGCTCCAGGCGCGTGAGCAGTACCGCCTGACGGCGGAGCACGTCCAGTAGGGCCCCCGTCCAGTAGCGCGCCCGCACCGTCCCGTGCCATCGGCCGTAGAACCGTCGAGTCCGTGGAGGAAGACATGGCTCAGTTGAACCAGGCGGAGCTGATCGACAAGAAGTACGTGCTGTTCGCCGAGGGGTGCTTCGGACTCTTCACGAGCAAGATCGGCGCCTCGGTGCTCCGCTACCGCGGGGACCGCTGTGTGGCGGTGATCGACAGCGGTACGGCCGGCCGGACCGTCCAGGACGTCCTCGGCTACGGCGGCCCGATCCCGATCGTCAGCCGCGTCGAGGACGCCCTGCACCTGCGGCCCGAGGTCATGATCGTCGGCAAGGGGCTGCACTCCGGCGACCTGCCCCCGGACTGGAAGCCGCACTTCCTCGCGGCCGTCCGGAACGGCCTCCACGTGATCAACTCGATCCACTTCCGCCTCACGGACGACCCGGACATCGCCCGGGCCATCCGGGACAAGGGCGTCACCGTCTGGGAGACCAAGGACGCCCCGAAGGTGCCGCTCAACATGGCCCGCGTCCTGGACCTGGACGCGTGGATCATCCACACCTGCGGCAGCGACTGCAACATCGGCAAGAAGACGGCCGGCCTGGAGATCTGGAACGAGGCCAACCGCCGCGGCATCCGCACCGGCTTCGCCGCCAGCGGCCAGAGCGGCCTGCTGATCTCCGGCCACGGCGTCGCGGTCGACGGCGTGGCCGGCGACTTCATGGGCGGAGCCATCGAGAAGTCCGTCATGGACGCCGCCGCCGGCAACGAATGGGTCGTCGTCGAGGGCCAGGCCGCCCTCAACCACGTCCAGGGCAGCGGTGTCGCCCTCACCATCCTGCACAGCTCCATGCCCCACGTCCTGGTCTTCTGCCACCGCCTCGGCGCCGAGCGCACCAAGGTCTGGGAGACGCCCATCCCGCCCATCCCCGAGATCATCCGCATGAACGAGGAGCTCAGCGCCTTCAGCGGGCGGCCCGCCAAGGTCGCCGCGGTCAGCGTCAACAGCGTCGGCTTCTCGGAGGAGGACTACCGCCGCGAGGCCGAGAAGCTGGAGGCCGAGACCGGACTGCCCGTCGTCGACCCGCTCCGTGCGGGTGGCGCCGGCCGGCTGGTGGACATCCTGCGCGCCCACCAGCGCGAGACGGAGGGCCAGTTGCCGGGCCGACGGCACTGAGGGCGGACCCGCAATCCGGAGGAGATGCACCGATGAAGCGAGCAGTCCTGCTCCTCATGCACCAGGGCAAGTCGTACATGGAGCAGATCGCCGAGGCCGTCGCCGGGGTCGGCGTGGACCTGGTGGCCGTCAGCTCCCGGCCGAAGTCGCCGGAGGTCCTGGAGGCGAGCCGCCGCTACCTGGCGGACTGCGTGGTCACCGAGGAATCCGAACTGCAGTCCGGCGACGTCGAGAAGGCCGTCCGCGAGTTCGCCGACCGGGGTTACCGCATCGAGGCCGCCTTCGCCAGCTTCGAGGGCTACCGGCTCCTGATGTCCGAGCTCAACGAGCGGCTCGGCGCCCGCGACTCCGCCGTGCCCGCGCTGCGGCTGTGCCTCGACAAGTTCGAACTGCGCCGGCATCTCTTCGCCGAGGGGCTGAGCGAGGTCCGGGGCCACCGGATCACCCCCGGGGTGACCCCCGAACTCGACCCCGCCGCACGCTGGTTCGTCAAGCCGGTGCGCGGTGCCGCGTCCTTCGCGGCCTTCCTCCTGGAGGACGTCGAGGACCTGGCCGAGCTGCCCGCGATCCAGGAGCAGATGCGCGCCGACCAGGCCATGCGGGCGATCTTCATGGACCGGTACGACTTCCTCGTGGAGGAGTACGTCGAGGGCCCGGAGTTCAGCTTCGAGACCTTCGTCCTCGACGGACGGGTGCACCACCTGTGCGTCCACGAGAAGGCCCGGGTGGAGCGCCTGGAGCGGACCACCCTGGAGGGGATGTCGGTCAGCCCGCCGGTCAGCCTCGACCGTGAACTCCTCCTGGAGGGCGCCGACTTCGTCACCGAATGCCTCGCCGCGCTGAAGGGGTACGGGCTGACCACCGGCCCGCTCCACATCGAGGTCAAGTACTGGGAGGCGAAGAGGCGCTGGGAGATCATCGAGATCAACACCCGGATGGGCGGCAGCCTCATCGACCCCAGCGTGCGGACCGTCACCGGGCTCTCCTCCTTCGACCTGTGGATCGAAGCCCTGCTGCTGCCCGACGGCGAACGGGACGCCTTCCACGAACGGCTCACCCGCGCCTCCCAGTTGGAGGCCCTGCGGACCGGCTCGCCCACCCGGGCGACCGTGTTCCTCAGCAAGTACGGGGAGAAGGGGCGGACCATCGACGAGATCCGCTTCGAACCGCCCACCCGTCCGCCCCGGATCCTGCGCGTCCACGTGGCGGAGGGAACCGAACTCGAGGCCTCCGACCGGGCGATCTGCCTGATGGACGCCCTGTGGGACGTGGCGGCCGACGACCTCGACGCCGAGATCGCCTTCCTCGACCGACACGCGACCGAGCACTTCCACATCCGCTACCGCTGACCCTTTCGGCTGACCCTTTCGGCAACGTTCCCCCGCGAACCCCCTGATGAAGGAGAACGCGATGAACCGCGTGCAGAACACCGGGATCACCTACCCGAAGCCCCTCTACAACGAGGAGCAGAGCAGGCTGAAGAAGGCCGAGCTCGACCGCTACATGGACAAGAAGATGGCCGAGTGGAAGGCCACCATCCCCTTCGCCTCCCACCTGTCCGAGCCCGACCTGCACCAGGCGTACTACCGCCGCACCCTGATCGAGCACGTGTGGCGGATCCGCCTCTCCCGGGTGAGCCAGACCAAGGCCATCTACAAGATCGCCCAGATCGCGCCCAGGGCCGCCCGCGACTACGCGCAGTACCAGGCCGACGAGATGCTGCACGACCGGCTGTACGTCAGCGACGCCGCGGCCGCCGGCATCACCGAGGAGGAGATCCTGGCGACCGAGCCCTACCTGTCGACCCGTCTCCTGGAGGGCTTCTTCTACTACGCCCTGGAGCACGAGGGGGTGCTCGCCCCGGTCGTCTCCAACTACCTGGTGGAGTACACCCAGGTGAAGCTCCAGCCGGCCATCGTGGAGAACCTCACGGAGCGGCTCGGCAAGGAGAGCGTCAAGGGGCAGGCCGCCCACCTCCACGTCGACACCACCGAGGACCACTCCCAGGAGATGTGGGACATCCTCCACCAGCTGATCTTCAGCGAGGAGGACTTCCAGAAGGTCTTCAAGTACATCGACGACGTCCAGGAGATCCTCGCGCTGTTCTTCCGGGAGATCTACGCGGACACCGTCGCCAAGCACCAGAAGGCCGCGGTGTGACCTCGCCGGAGACCGATGGCTCTTCCTGAACCATGGCGGGTCCGCCGGGCGGTCGTCGCCGGGCGGACCCGCACGAGCTCCACCCCACCGCGCCCCGCCACGCAGCAGAGAGGAACCCCGCGCATGTCCGCACCCGACACGGCCGCACTCGTCAAGGAGTACCGCGCGAACGGCTTCGCGGTCGTCGAGCGCCTCTTCGACCCGAGCGAGGTCGCCGAGCTCAACACCGCCATCACCGAGATCCTCGCCGTCTCCGACATCAGCTCCGTCGCCGAGGTGGAGCCGGGCGACAACGGCATGGCCCGCCGGATCTGGTCGCCCACCAAGCAGCACGCCGCGTTCGAGCGGGCCGCCGCCCACCCCGCACTGCTCGACCACATCGAGGCGCTGATCGGCCCCGACATCCTGTTCCACTACAGCAAGCTCCACCTCAAGGCCCCGCAGGTGGGCAGCGTCGTGGACTGGCACCAGGACTTCTCCTACTACCCCCACACCAACACCGACCTGGTGACGGCCCTGCTCTACCTCGACGACACCACCACCGAGAACTCCGCCCTCCAGGCCGTCCCCGGCTCGCACCTGCGCGGTCTCGCCGACCACTACGTCGACGGCTTCTTCCGCGGCAAGGTCGTGGGGACCGACGCCCCCGACCCTGCGCTCGCCGTGCCGATCGAGGCGCCCGCGGGCAGCGTGGTCTTCATCCACCCCCTGCTCCTGCACTACTCCTCCCCGAACCGCTCCGACCGGTTCCGCCGCGCCTTCCTGCCGGCCTACCGGGCGGCCGACGCCTTCCCGATCCACTTCGGCCCGCACGCCGGGCACAACGAGGCCGGGGTGAAACTGCTGCGCGGTAAGGTGTCCGACACGGCACGGGTGGAGGCGGGGGCGTGGCGCCTGCCGTTCGCGGAGCGCCCCTTCGGCTCGCTCTTCCAGCTCCAGGAGGGCGCCCACCAGGCCGCGGACGCGGCGACCACCGGGTACGCCACGCTGGAGGAGGCGAAGTGACGGCCCGATGAGCACACCGAACGTGACGGTCGTCCGCGCCTGCCTGCGGGCCGGCGCGGGCGGCAGCCCGACCGCCGTCGTCCTGGAGGACGGCGCGGACGGCGCGCCGCTGGGCGACGAGGAGCGGCGCCGGATCGCGGTCGCCCAGAGCACCTCGCACACCGTGTACGTCCGTCAGCTCGGTGACGCGACCGAGCTGCGCTTCTTCACCGCGGAAGGGGAGTTGCCCGCCTGCGGGCACGGCACGATCGCCGCCCTCGCCCTGCTCGCGGCGCGGCACGGCGGCGACGGGCCCTACCGCGCCACCCTCCGGGCCGGCGGGCGCGAGTTCGCCGGGCGGGCCGAGCGGGCCGGCGGGCTGATCACCGCCGCCTTCGACCCCGGCCCCGTCGACCTGCGCGAGCCCACCGAGGAGGAACGCGCCCTCGTCCTGCCGACCCTCGGTCTCGCGCCGCACGAGGTCGGACCGGACGTCCGGATCGCCGGCGTGGGCCGGGAACGCGTGCTGGTGCCCGTCCGCACCCGGGCCGCGCTCGCTGCGCTGCGCCCGGACCTCGACCAACTCAAGGCGGCCTGCGACCGGTTCGGCCTGCTCGGTGCGTACGTCCACTCGGAACCCTCGCCCGAGGGTGCGCTCGCGGCCCGGATGTTCGCGCCGTCGATCGGTGTTCCGGAGGACCTCGCCAACGCCAACAGCACGGCCTGTCTCGCCGCCCACCTGGGCGGCCGGGGCACCCGGCGGATCGCCGTCGACATGGGCGACGCGCTCGGCAGTCCGGCCACCATCACCGCCGCGGCGGGGCCGGACCTGCGGGTCGAACTCGGCGGCGCCGCAGTGATCGTGACGGAGGGTCCGGCCGACCGGTCCGCCTGAGGGAAAGTCAGAAGGGCGGGTCAGAGCAGTGCCCGGCGGGCCCGGGCCGCCTCGATGTCCGGGACGTGCTCCTCGGCCCAGCGCCGTACGGCACGGAGCGGGACGAGCAGGGAACGGCCCAGCGGGGTGAGGGCGTACTCGACGCGGGGCGGATTCTCCTCGTACTCATGACGGCTGATCAGGCCGTCGGCCTCCAGGGAGCGCAGTGTCTCGGTCAGGGCCTTCGGGGTGATGTCCTGGATGTGTGCCTTCAGTTCGCTGAAGCGGCGGGGCCCGCCCTCGAGGGCGTTGACGACGAACACGGTCCACCGGGCACCGATGCGGTGCAGCACCGTGCGGCTCGGGCAGGTCGCTGCCATCACGTTGTAGGCCTTGCCCATGGCTGCCCCCAGTTTCGTTGAAGATACCGGTATCAAATCCATACCCTTTCACCCGATCCTAGGAGAGGGAGTGAGCTCGATGGAGCGGATCCTGGTCATCGGCGGTGCACGGGCGCTCGGCGCGGCCGTCGCACGGCGGGCGAAGAAGGACGGGTACGACGTGGTCGTCGGTGCCCGCGACATGGCCGCGGCCGAAGCGCTGGCGAGCGAGATCGGTGCCACGGCGGTGCGGGTCGACCTGCAGGACGAGTCGACGATCGCGGCCGCGGCGGAACGGCTGAACGACGGGGTCGACCACATCGTGACCACCGGCTCGGCGCCGCACGACGTCCGTGCGACCGAGCTGGACCGCGACAAGCTGCTGGCCGCGTTCACGGCGAAGGTGGTCGGCCCGATGCTGGTCGCCAAGCACTTCGCGCCGGTGCTCCGGCCGACCGGGTCGCTGGTGCTGTTCTCCGGTGTCGTCGGCTGGCGCCCCGGGCCGGGCTCGCTGGTCAAGGGGATCACGAACGGCGCGCTCGAGTACGCCGCGCGCCACCTGGCGGCGGACCTGGCGCCGGTCCGGGTCAACGCGGTCTCGCCGGGTGTCGTGGACTCGGGTGCCTGGGACCGCCTCGGCGACAAGAAGGCCGCCTTGTTGAGCAAGAGCGCCGCTGGGACCCTGGTCGGACGGCACGGCGAGACCGACGACGTCGTCGACCTGGTGATGTGGCTCCTCCGCGCGGGCTTCATCTCCGGCGAGACGATCCACGTCGAGGGCGGTGCCCGCCACAAGATCGCCTGACGGGTACCCGAGCACAGCCAACGAGCAGTCGGAGGAGACAGCCAGGTGGACACCACCAGCCAGCGCCCGCCGGGCGAGCGGACCGAGCGGGCGGCCGGGAAGGGTGCCGAACGAGGGTTATCGGCCTGGCTGGTGGCCCGCGGCCTCCTCCCCGAAACGGGCGCCAAACGCGCCTTCGCCGCCGCGACCTTCGTCAACCAGATCGGCAAGGGCCTCTTCATCGCCGGGGCCGCGCTGTTCTTCACCCGCTCGGTGGGCCTCCCGGTGGCCCAGGTCGGCTTCGCCCTGGGCGCCGCGGCCCTGATCGGACTCGCCGCCGGCATCCCGGTGGGCTACCTGGCCGACCGGTACGGCCCGCGCGACGTCTTCCGGGTCACGCTCTTCGTACAGGCCCTCGCCGTGGCGGGGCTGGTGTTCGTACGGTCCTTCCCCGCGCTGATCGCCTGCCTGTGCGTGGCCGAGCTGGCCGTCTCGGCCGGCACCGCCGCGCGCGGCCCGCTGACCCGCGCCCTGGGCGCCCCGAACCCCACCCGCTACCGCTCGTACCTGCGGGCCCTCAACAACATCGCCGTCGGCGCGGGAGCCCTCGCGGCCGGCGTCGTCGTCCAGTTGGACACCCGGACCGCGTACGTGTGCCTGATCCTCGGCACCGCCGCCGCGTTCCTGCTCTCCGCGGCGGCATCCTCCCTCGTTCCGTCCGTGCCGCCGGTGGCCGCCCCGGCGGGAGGCAGCCGCTGGCCGGCCCTGAAGGACAGGCCGTACGTGGCGCTCACCGTCCTGGACGGGATCATGTCCATCCAGAACCAGGTGCTGATCTTCGCCCTGCCGCTGTGGATCATCGGGCACACCGAGGCGCCGCGGTGGTTCGTCGGCGCGAGCGTGGCGGTCAACACCGCCCTGGTGGTCTGCCTCCAGGTGCGGGTCAGCCGCGGCGTCCGCGACAACGCGTCGGCTGGCCGCACCGCGCGCCGCGCGGGGGCCGCGCTGCTCCTCTCCACCGGCCTCATCGCCGCGGCGGGGGGCGTGCCCGGATGGGTTGCCCTGGTCGTCGTCGTGCTCGGTGTGGTGGCCCTCACGGTGGCCGAACTGTGGTACACCGCAGCCTCGTTCGAGCTGTCCTTCGGTCTGGCCCCCGAGCACGCGCAGGGCCAGTACTCGGGCCTGTTCGCGATCGGCCAGGGCCTGTCCAACGCGATCGGCCCGCCGGTGCTCGGCCTGGTGTGCCTCGGCTGGGGCGAGCCGGGCTGGCTCGCCATGGGAGCCCTCTTCCTGGCCGCCGGCCAGGCCGTACCGCTGGTCGTGAAGTGGTCCGACGGCACGCGCACCCACGACCCGGTCGCCTGACCACCCCCCGCTGCGGCCCGCCGTCAGCCACCCGAAGCGGGCGGCGGGCGGCGGGCGGCGGGCGGCGTTCGGCTACACCTGCTGCAACTGTCCGACCGGTACCCGGGACACCTCCCGGGCGATCGCCGAGACGGTGTCGAGCGTCGGGTCGGCGATGAACCGGCCGAGGTGGGACATGAACTCGGTCTCCGTCCGCGGCGGCAGGACCTCCCGGCAGACGCCGGCCAGCATGGTCAGCACGGAGAGCGAGTCGCCGCCGAGCTGGAGGAAGTCGCTGCGGGCGTCGATCCGGGCCTCGTCGACCCCGAGGACGTCCGACCAGATCAGCGCGACCCGGGACTCGATCGCGTCCCGGTCGGGATCGGGCGCCTCCGCCGGGTCGGCCGAGCCGGTGGGCGTCCGGTCCGCGAAGGGGTCGGGAAGGGCGCGCACATCCACCTTGCCGGCCACGCTGTACGGGAGCTCCGCCACCACGAGGATCGCGGCCGGGACCATGTAGGCGGGCAGCCGCCGGGCGGCATGGGCCTGCAACTCCTCGGCGCTCACCTCGGCGTTCACCAGGACGTAGCCGTAGAGCGCCTTGCCGGAGCCGTCCGGACGGCTCCGGGCCACGACGACGGCGCGATCCACCCGGGGGTGCTCCTCCAGGGCGCCGGCCACCTCCGCGGGCTCGACGCGGTGGCCGCGGACCTTGACCTGGTCGTCGATGCGGCCCAGGAACTCCAGCGTGCCGTCGGGAAGCCGCCGGGCCAGGTCCCCGGTCCGGTACACCCGGGCGCCGTCGGCCAGGGTGGGGAACCGCTCGGCGTCCAGGTCGGGCCGACCCAGGTAGCCGCGGGCCAGTTGGACCCCGGCCAGGTACATCTCGCCCACCTCGCCGTTCGGCACGAACCGGCGGTGGGGATCGAGCAGGTGGACCCGGGTGTTGTGGGCCGGGACACCGATCGGGACCGCGGCGCGGTCGGCGTCCCCCACCGGGTCGAAGGTGTGGGCCGTGCAGCCGATGGTGGCCTCGGTCGGGCCGTACTCGTTGATGATCCGGCAGTCCGGGCCGAACATCTCCTGGGCGCGCGCGGCGACCTCGACCCGCAACTGCTCGCCGACCACGACGATGCTGCGGAACCCCCGCGGCGCGATGTCCAGGCGGCCGATCAGCTCCAGGTGCGAGGGGGTGAGGTTGAGCATGGTGGCGCCGGAGTCCTCCAGCATCCGGCGCAGCGTCAGGTGGGTGGGCTGGTCCTGGACCAGGACCACGGTCCCGCCGGTGATCAGCGGAAGGAAGATCGACGTGCCGGACACGTCGAACGACAGCGAGGTCAGCAGCGGGAGCCGGGTGCTCGCGTCGACCCCGAACTCCTCGGCGCCCCAGTGCAGGTAGTTGAGCAGCGCGGCGTGTTCGACCTGGACGCCCTTGGGGCGTCCGGTGGAACCCGAGGTGTACAGCACGTAGGCCAGGTCGTCGGGGTGCGGGTCGGCGTCCGGCTCACCGGCGGGCGCGGCCGTGGCCGCCGCCAGGTCGTCCAGGTCGAGCGGCTCGCACCCGTCCGGCGTGTGCTCCCGGGTCTGCTGCGACGCCTCCACCAGGCAGTAGCGGGCACCCGAGTCGCCCAGCAGGTCGGCCAGCCGCGCGTCCGGGTGCTGTACGTCGAGCGGCAGGTAGGCCGCCCCGGCGCGCAGGATCCCCCAGATCCCGGCGATCGCGCCCGGCGTCCGCTCCGCCAGCAGACCGACCACGTCACCGCGGCCCACGCCCCGGGCCCGCAGCGCGCTCGCCACCGCGTCCGCGCGCAGGCTCAACTGACGGTAGCTGACGTCGCCTTGAGGGCCCGTCAGGGCAATAGCGTCGGGGGTGAGCTCGACCTGGTCGCGGAACATCCGCAGCAGCGAACGCGACGACGCGGGCTCCCGATCGGTGCGGTTGGCGGCCTGCTCCCGGTCGGCCCGCGGCGACAACGCCTCCGCGATCGCGTCCAGCACGGCGTCCATCCGCTCGGCCGCGCCCGGCACATCGCGCCAGGCGATCACGATCTCGGTGCGGCCGCCGCTCTCGACGACGTCGATGCCGGGGGGAGCCGAGGGGCCCACACTGCCCAGGATGTACACCGTCGAAGCCCGGAACGACGGCGCGCTGTACTCCGCCAGGTCGACCGAGCCCATGCTGGCGACGAACGCGGCGCCCATGTAGCGCTGCTTGTGGCGCGCGTTGTCCTCCATGCTGTCGCCGAAGAAGCGGATCACCGGGAGCGGCATCCTCAGCAGCCACCGGGCGGGGCGCAGCGTGAACTCCCGGCGCTCGGCCAGCGCGGTCAGCAGCTCCCGGTGCACCTGCTCCCAGCCGGTGCCCGGCTCGACGTCGAGGTAGACGGAGAGCGACAACCAGCCCGTGGAGCGCAGATCCGGCTGGTGGCGGCGCAGATCGACGGGGACGAAGTGGCGCGACACGGGCTCGTCCGGAGTCATCGCGGCGACGGCGGCGATCACCTTGGCGGTCACCGCGGCGTGGACGCCGTCGACCGTCCGCCGGCGCCAGATGTGACCGTACCGCGGCCCCCGGGGGGCCGGCGCCATCGGCGTGGTCCACTCCGGCTTGCCCACGCCCTGCTGGATGGGCGGCAGGCCCTGCGGCATCAGGTGCTGCAGCAACTCGCCGGTGTTGAGGGTGGAGGTCGCGGCCTGCGGCTCCTCGCCGCGCAGCGCCTGGAAGACGGTGGCCGCCCACACCAGCATGCCGCGCGCGTCGGTGATCCCGTGGAAGCCCCGGAAGACCAACCGCAGCGGCCGGCCTGTTCTCACAGGACCGCCGGCGCCCTCCCCGGCGGCTTCACCGGAAACGAACAGGACCTCACAGGTCGCTCCGCCGTCGTTGAGCGTGGTCTGCAGGGCGGGGTGGGCCAGCAGGTCCTGTCCCGGTTCGAGGTTCACCACGCGCACCTCCGGGGCGACGCCGCTGTCGACCCAGGCCCGCTTCCTCCGTCGCAGGCGCGTCCCGGGGCAGGCGTCACCGACCTTCGCCACGGCCGCGGCCAGAGCCTCGACGGTCAGGTCCCCGTCACCCTCGTACACGTGCTGGCAGACATTCGGGATGCCCATGCCGACGTACGTCCAATCATCCGGCCCGATGCGCCGGGTGTACGGCGGGGTGGATGCATTCACGGGGTCCTCCAGGGCTGCGGTGCGATGCCAGGTACAGGTAAGTGGCGTTGCCCTGCGGCATTCAACTGCTCAGAACGCGCAGTTGAATGCCACGGCCCGCCGGGTCGCCCATCCTGAGCCGGCCGCACCGCGCCGCAACCGACGGACTCCGGCCTGCCGATCGTGGGCGACTGGAACGGCACCAACCGCACCACATTCGGTGTCTACCGTCCCTCCACTGCGACCTTCGCCCGCTCCGGCGCCTCGGCGGGCAAGCCCGACGCCGTCTTCACCTTCGGCGACGGCGGCACCTGGAGCTGACCTCCCGTCAGCCCTCGGGGAAGAGATCGGCCCACTCGGGCGGGCAGGGGCCGGTGCGGACGGTCGCGCGGGCGCCGACGAACTCGGCGAGGGCGGCGACGGTGCCGGCCAGCCCCGCGCGCAGGGTGTCGTCGGTCGGGGTGTCCGGTTCGACGAAGAGGCCTTCGAGGTGGAGGGTCCGGGAGCGCCGGTCCAGCCGGGGGGCGATCCGGCCGACCAGCCGGTCGCCGTGCAGCAGCGGCATCACGTAGTAGCCGTACGTGCGCTTGGCACGCGGCACGTACATCTCGTTGCGGAACTCGAAGCCCCAGAGCCGTTCGGTGCGGGCCCGGTCGCAGACCAGGTTGTCGAAGGGGGAGAGCAGGGTGGTGCGGGGCTCCCACGCGCCGGACTCCAGCCGTTCCAGGAGCGGCAGCAGGCCGGCGGTGACGTACCAGTCCTCGCCGGACGGGGCGCACTCCGGCCGGACCGGCAGGATGCGGCCCTCGTCGAGCAGGCGGGTCAGGGCGGCGTCCAGACCGGGGTAGCGGTCCCGGGTGAAGTGCTGGCGGATGTCGGCCGGGCGGGCGATCCCGAGGGCGCGCACGGCGTGCTCGGCGGCCAGCGGGACCACCTCGGCGTCGGGGAGCGGAGTCGTGGCGGCGGTGTCGGGCAGGCAGCGCGGGGCGAGGTCCCACAGCCGGGTCCGGCCGCGGCGCCCGCTGACCATGATGCGGCCCTGGAGCCAGAGGTGGTCCAGCATGCGTTCGACGTTGCGCCCGGCCGTCCAGCCGCTGGACTCCCACGGGGTCTCGGCGACGTCGTCGAAACCGCCGGCCGGCAGCGGGCCGGTCTCGGTCAGGCGGTGCACCACGTGGGTCTGCAGCGCACCGTTGGCCTTGAGCCAGCCGGCCACCTTGCGGCCGTAGTTGGACGTCCCCGCCGGGTAGCGGCGCATGGTCGCGGCGTGCAGCGGATAGTCGTCCGTCAGCACGATGGAGGCGGCGTGGGCCCAGTACTCGAACAGCCACCGGGCCTCCCAGAGGAGGTGGTCGAGGTCCTCGCGGCGGTACTGGCCGAGCCGGCTCCACAGCACCAGCAGGTGGCTCTGGGCGACCGCGGTAATCGGGTCGAGCTGGAGGCAGCGAAGGGCCCGCAGCACCTGCTGGATGCCGTCGACGGTCGGCGGGGCGGGCGGGCCGGCCAGGTACTGGGCGCTGACCGCCAGCCTCCTGGCGGTGGTGGTGCTGACGGACGGTGTCGGGGGCATCGGTTCCAGCCAGGTGTCTGCGGACGGGGATGGAAGGGCAGGGGGCGGGAGCGGGTCAGGGCACTCCCGCCAGGTCCACGCCGGTGCCGGCGGCCCAGAGCCGGGCCACCGCATTGAGGAAGACCACCGCGTCCGGGCGCCGCTCCAGCGGCCCCGGCAGCGTGGGCACGGCCACACTACCGTGCTCGACCGGGCGTTCCGGGCTGCGCATCGCGAGCCGGATCAGCCCCTGGCCGGGCCCGAGTTCGACCAGGACGGGCTCCTTGAGGCGCCACAGTTCGGCCAGGTCGTCGGTGAACCGGACCGTGCCGCAGAGCTGGTCGGCCCAGTAGTCGGGGCCGGTCGCCTCCGGTCCCATCCAGGTGCCGGAGCCGTTGGAGAGGACCGGCACGCGGGGCGGGCGGAGCCGGAACCCGGCCACCAGTTCCCGCAGCCGGGAGGTGACCGGGGCCATCAGCGGGGAGTGGAAGGCGTGCCGGGCGGCCATCGGCTGGCAGGCGATCCCCCGCGCGACGAGCCGCTCGGCCACCCGGTCCAGGTCCGTCGAGTACCCGGACAGCACGGTGAGTTCGGGCCCGTTCAGGGCGGCCAGCGCGGTCCGGCCGGGGGTGAGGTGCGGGGTGACCGCCTCTGCGCCGGCCATCACCGCCAGCATCCCCCCGCCGGCCGGGAGTTCGGACACCAGTCGGGCCCGGCGGGCCACCAGGGTCGCGGCCTGGTCCAGCGGCAGGATCCCGGCGACGCAGGCCGCCACGTACTCGCCCAGGCTGTAGCCGAGCAGGGCGGTGGGCCGCACGCCGAGGGACTGGAGGGTGGCGGCCATCGCGTACTGGACGGCGAACACCGCCGGCTGCGCCACCTCGGTGTCGTCGACGGACGGCCCCGCGGCGCCGTCGGCCGGCCCGGCGGGCGCCCCCACCCGGCGGGCGGCAGCGGAGTCCGCCGCCGCCCGGGACAGGAAGGCGCCGAGGTCCCCGCCCAGTTCCCGGTCGAGTTCGCGCAGGCATGTCCGCAGGTGCGCGGCGTAGACCGGCAGTCGGCGTTGCAGGCCGGCGGTCATGCCGAGGTGGTGGTCGCCGACCCCGGCGGCCAGGTACACCACCGGGCGGTCCGGGTCGGCCCGCGCCGTGACGAGCTGCCGGGGGTCGCGCTCGCGCAGGTGGTGGGCGGCCCTGGCCGGGTCGGTGGTCACCAGGGCGCGGCGGTGTTCCAGGGCGGGCCGCCGCCGCAGTCGCCGGGACAGCGCGGTCAGGCCGTCCGCACCAGTTCCGTCCGCACCCGTTCCGTGCCCGGGCGCCAGCGCGTCGAGCTCCTCGGCGATCCGGTCGGTCTCCCGTTCGAGCTCCTCCGGCGTCGCCGCCGAGATCGTCAGCAGCCGCGGGCCGCCGCCCCGGGCGGGGGTCACGAGCCGACCGCCCGGCGGACCTGCTCGGGCCAGCCCGTCGGGTCGACGCCGTGCCGGCAGAGGAAGGCGTACGCCAGGCGTTCGAGCCCGAACCCGGCGCAGGCGGTGTGCACCGGGCCGGCGCCGTCGCCCGCGCCGATGCCGAACGCCTTGCCGAAGAAACGGTCGTGGAAGTTGAACGAGCAGACCGCCACGTCCCGTTCGCCCTCCAGCGGCAGGCGCAGCTCGTACTTCAACTCCAGGAACCGCTGGTTCCACACCTGGTCGGCGGTGTCGGTGTTGATGAAGAACGGGTCGCTCGCGACCTCGCACCGCCCGCCCAGGCCGAGTTCCGCCATCAGCCCGAAGGTCAGCTCCATCAGCCGGGCGCGCTGCGCCAGCACCGTGCGGCGCGGGCCGAGGAAGACGATCTCGCGGATGGTGAAGTCCCACAGGCGCTCCAGCGACCGCTCGTAGCGGGACTCGAAGCGGAAGGACTTGCCGCGCGAGGTCAGCACCGACGATTCGGCGGGCAGCGGTGCGTCGGCGAGCTGGGCGAAGGAGTGGTAGCACATCGTGGGCGGGAGGCAGTGGTCCACGGTGGCGGCGCCCGCGCGCAGCAGGTCCGTCAGTTCGGTGCCGGCCGAGAGGCCGTTCAGGAAGTCCTGGTAGACGTCGACGTCGGAGTGCAGCCGGGACACGAACATCATCAGCTGGGGGAAGGACGAGAAGTAGCCGCTGCGCCGCATCACGTCGGTGGCGATCAGCGTCGGGTAGCGGTACTCGGTGGCGTCGAACTCGGCGGCCACCAGGGCCCGGACGCGCTGGTCCAGGTAGTCGGTGAGGGAGAGCAGGGGTTCGCCGAAGGCGACCTGCCCGGCGCCCGCGGGGATGGCCGCGCCCGCCGCGGTGAGCTCGTCGAAGACGTCGGAGGGGGTGCCGTCGGTGTCCAGCCGCCAGACCACCTTGGGCGTGAAGGCCTCCTGCCGGGCCAGGTCGTTGGCGACCACCACGGCGAGCTTGCGGGTGAGTTCGGCCGGGTCGGCGCCGGCCGTGGCGGTCACCTCGATCCCGGTGATCCGGTCCTCGCCGACCAGCCGGAAGTCGAGGATGGACTCGGCGACGAAGAAGACGCGGCGGGCCAGTTCGCCCGCCTGGGAGCCGTCGAGGGGCGGGTCCAGCGGTAGCAGGAAGGTGGTCACGGTCGCCCTCCGTCGGTCGGGCCGGCCGTCGCGGCGGCCGCCGCGTCCGTCGGCCGGGTGGGGCGCGGGCGTCGGGCGGGGACGGTGCCGGAGAGGCTGCCGGTCAGGCCCATGAGCTCGGCGAGGACGCCGCGGTGGATGCCGTTGGCGCCGGCGTAGATCGGTCCGCCGAGGGCGTCCCGCAGTTCGCGTTCGAGCTGCCAGTCGGCCAGGTAGCCGCGGGCGCCGTGCACTTCCAGGGCGGCCATCGCCGTCCGGGCCAGGCCCTCGCTGGCGACGATCTTCGTGATGGTGGCCTCCAGCAGTGCCATCCGTCCCCGGCTCTTGAGCCAGCCCACCTTGTAGAGCATCAGCCGTGCCAGCTCCAGCCGGATCCGCATGTCCGCGATCTCGTGCGCGACGCCCTGGAAGGAGCCGATCTGCCGGCCGAACTGGCGGCGGCTGGTGACGTGGTCGACGGAGGTCTCCAGCAGCCGCTGCATCGCGCCGACGTGCCCGGCGAACATGAAGGAGCGCTCCCACTCGATGCTGGAGAGGAAGATCTGGTAGCCGGCCCCCTCGGTGCCGAGCAGGTTGGCGGCCGGGACGGAGACGCCCTCGAAGGCGACGACGCCCATCGGGGTGGAGCGCAGGCCCAGCTTGCTGAGCTGCCGGACGGTCCGCACCCCCGGCAGGTCCGCGGGCACCAGGAAGGCGGACAGCCGGTCCTCCGGCGCGCCCTCGTCGCCGGTCCGGGCGAACACCACGAACAGGTCCGCCACCGGGCCGTTGCTGATGAACCACTTCTCGCCGTCGAGGACGTACCGGTCGCCCTCGCGGCGCGCCCGGGTGGTCAGCGCCAGGACGTCCGAGCCGGCCTCGGGCTCGGACAGCGCCTGGGCGCCGATCAGGTCCCCGGAGCACATCGCCGGCAGGAAGCGCTTCTTCTGCTCCTCGCTGCCGTGTTCCAGCAGGTAGACCGCGCAGCCCCAGAGGTGGTTGTTGATGGCGAACACCAGGCCGTTGTCCCGGCAGCCGTAGCCGAGCGCCTCCAGGGCGATCATCGTGCTGAGCGGGTCCAGCCCGCTGCCGCCGTACTCGGCGGGCACCGGCCAGCCGAGCACTCCGTGGCGTGCGCAGCGCTGCCAGTCCGCGCGCGGGAAGCGTTCCTCGCGGTCGTCGCCCGCGGTGTCGCGGCCCAGCCGCTCGCGGGCGAAGGCGGTGGTGGCCGACTGGAGGGCGCGCTGCCCGTCGGTCAGTTCGAAGTCCATGCCGCATCCCTGGTGCTGGTGGTCCGGGCCCGGACGAAGGCGGTGATGCCGTCCACGGTGCGCAGCTCGTCCAGCAGCAGTTCCTCGCGGCGGACGGTCAGCGCGAAGGTGCGCTCGATCCACATCACCAGCTGGACGGCGAACAGCGAGTTGACGAACCCGGCGTCGAAGAGGTCCTCGTCGTCCTCGACCGGGACCCCGTCGGTGTGCCGTAGGACGAACTGCCGGACGGTGTCCTTGGCGGTGTCGCTCATCTGCGTTCTCCTCACGCGTCGGTCGGTCGGGTGGCGGCGGTCGCCGCGGAGTCGGTGGGCGCGGGCCCGCCGGGCACCTCGTAGCTGTGGAAGCCCTGGCCGGTCTTGCGGCCGTGCAGGCCCGCGTCGACCATCCGGCGCAGCAGCGGGCAGGGCCGGTACTTGGGGTCGTTGAAGTTCTCGTACAGCACGTCGAGGGAGAGCAGGACGGTGTCCAGCCCGATCAGGTCCGCGGTCGCCAGCGGACCCATGGGGTGGCCGAAGCACTCCTTGAACAGGCGGTCGATCTCGGTCACCGAGGCGACGTTCTCGTGCAGCAGGAAGATCGCCTCGTTGAGGGTGAGCATCGCCACCCGGTTGGTGACGAAGCCGGGGGAGTCGGCGACCACGATGTGCTTGCGGCGCACGCCGCGGAGCAGTTCCGCGGTGCGCTCCAGGGTGGCGTCGGTGGTGTGGTGGGCCCGGATCACCTCGACGGTCGGCTTGAGGTGGGCCGGGTTCATGAAGTGGGTGCCGACCACCTGGCCGGCCCGGCCGGTCACCGAGGCGACCCGGGTGATCGGGATCGCCGAGGTGTTGACGCCGAACAGCGCCTCCGGGCGGCAGATCCGGTCCAGCTCCCGGTAGAGCTCGCGCTTGGCGTCCCAGCGCTCGACGATGTTCTCGACCACGAAGTCCGCCTCGGCGAGGTCCTTCGGCTCGGTGCTGAACGTGATGCGTTCCAGCACCGCCTCCGGGTCCGCCGGGACGTCGTGCGGGCGCACCAGCGGCGCCAGCCGGAGATCCTCGACGATGGCCGTGCGCGAGCGGTCGAGCGCGTGCCGGTCGATGTCCACCAGGACGACCTGGTGGCCGCCCTCGGCGAACAGTTGGGAGACACCGGTGCCCATCGTGCCGGCGCCGACCACTCCGATCCGATCCATCTGCGTGCTCCCTCGGGACGTAGGACTCTAGGACAGTGCGGGCAGGTCGAAGGTTTCGAGGAAGATGCCGTGCGTGACGACCACCATCAGCAGGTCGTCCTCGAAGAGCGTGTTCAGGCCGACCTCGCGGCCGGCGTAGCGGGCGCGCAGTTCCCGGACGGCCGCGGGGTCGAAGTAGCCCTCGCGCCGGATCCGCGCGGGTGCCAGGTAGTCGTCGATCCAGGACCGGTCGGCGCGGAGCAGGTCGGCACTGGGGTTGGCGTGGAAGGCGAACTTCTCCCGGTTGACGATCTCCGAGGGCACGTACCGCTCGGCGATCCGTTTGAGCGGGTACTTCTCCTGGAAGCCGTGCAGCACGAGGTCCGGGTGCAGGGCGCGGGCGCAGTCGATGACGTCGCGGTCCAGGAACGGGTAGCGCGCCTCGACCGAGTTCGCCATGGCGACCCGGTCGCCGTGGTCGCCCAGCAGGTGGTCGGCGAGCCGGAGCTTGAAGTCCAGGTAGGACCGCTGGTGCAGGACGTGCCGCCCCCGGAGCTGGTCGAGGTCGACCAGCGGCCGGGCCAGGCAGTCGAAGTCGGGCAGCCGGGAGCGCAGCTCCGGCGAGTACAACTCCGCCCGTGCCGCCGCGAGTTCGCCGAGCCGTTGGCCGTAGGAGAGCAGTGGGTTGCCCCACAGCCGCTGGTTCAGCCGCTGTTCGGCGGTGAGCGGTTGCCGTCCGGCGGCGGTCCGGCGCCGGGAGCGGGTCGCCCGGGCGGCGGTCTGCTTGTCGAACTTGTACCCGACGTATCCGGCGAACAGTTCGTCCGCGCCCTCGCCGCTGAGCACCACCTTGGCGCCGCGGGCCCGGACGGCCGCGGAGAGCCGGACCGAGGCGACGTTGTAGCTCTCCTTGAGCGGGCACTCGCTGTGCCGGACCACCTCGCGCAACTGGTCGAGCAGGTGGTCGGGGGTGACCGGCACCTCGTGGTGCTCGGAGTCGAGGCTGCGGGCCACCATCCGCTGGTACGGCTGCTCGGACATCCGGGCGTCGGGGAAGGTGACGGAGAAGGTGCGCAGCCGCTCGGCGGCGGACTTCGCGGCGATCCCCGCCACCAGCGAGGAATCGAGTCCGCCGCTGAGGTAGTAGGCGTGCGGGACGTCCGCCCGCATCCGCAGCTCCACCGACCGCCGGAGGGCCTGCTCCAGCCGGCCGAACCGTTCCTCGTCCCCGGCCGCGGCGGCCGGGGAGAGCTCGGCGGCCTGCGGGTAGTCGAGGTCCCAGTAGCGGCGGACGTCGATCCGGCCGTCCTCGACCACCAGCAGGTGCCCCGGGGGCAGGGTGGCGATCCCGGCGAACATGGTGCGCGGGCTGACCAGGCCGGGCAGCAGCATGACCTGGTCGAGGCCGCCCGGGTCGACCTCCCGGCGGACCAGCGGGTGGGCCAGCAGGGCCTTGACCTCCGAGCCGAAGACCAGGGTGCCGCCGGTCACCGCGTAGTGCAGCGGGGTGATGCCGACGTGGTCGCGGGCCAGCACCAGGCGC
The DNA here is from genome assembly GCF_042884005.1 of Kitasatospora sp. NPDC058162. Lineage (NCBI taxonomy): Bacteria > Bacillati > Actinomycetota > Actinomycetes > Kitasatosporales > Streptomycetaceae > Kitasatospora > Kitasatospora sp. NPDC058162. The sequence continues at coordinate 275,401 of NZ_JBHVUS010000001.1, read as the reverse complement.
CGCCGGGCCCGGTCGTAGAGCGCGAAGCTGAACTGGCCGTTGAGGTGCTGCACCAGGCCGGTGCCGTGCTCCTCGTACAGGTGGACCAGCACCTCCACGTCGCCGCCGGTCCGGAAGGCGTGTCCGGCGGCCTTCAACCGGGCGCGCAGCTCGGCGTGGTTGAACACCTCGCCGTTGCAGCAGACCGTGACGTCGCCGTCCGGGGTGGCGATCGGCTGGTCACCGGTGGCCGGGTCGACGATGCTCAGCCGGCGGGTCGCCATGCCGACGTGGTCGGCCAGGAAGTAGCCGTCGGAGTCGGGGCCGCGGTGGACCAGGGTGCCGGCCATCCGTTCCAGGACGGCCCGGTCGGCGGGTCGGCCGCCGTTCAGGTGCGCGTATCCGACGATGCCGCACATGTGTCACGCTCCACGGGTTCGGGGGCCCGGGCGCGCCGGTGGCAACACCGGCGCGCCCCTGGCGGGACGGCGGGCGGGGTCAGTCCTCCAGCTCCGCGAGGATGGCCGCGAGTTCGGGTCCGTCGACGCCGGCCGCCTGCTCCTCCAGGACGAGCACCGCCAGCGTCGCGACGGTCGGCGCCTCGAACAGCCGGCGCAGCGGGAGCTGGACGCCGAACTCGCGCCGCAGCCTGGCCAGCACCTGGTTGGCGAGCAGGGAGTGGCCGCCGAGGTCGAAGAAGTCGTCGTTCACCCCGACCCGTTCGACCGGGAGGTACTCGGCCCAGACGTCGGTGAGCCGCTGCTCCAGCGGGGTGCGCGGGGCGACGTACTCGGTCTCCCAGTCGCCGTCCTCGTCGTCCTCGTCGTCCTCGAAGCCGAGGTCCAGGTCCAGGTCCAGGTCGAGACCGGGACCGGTGAGGGCCTCGGGGGCCGGAAGGCCCGGGACGGCGCTGACGGCGTCGCCGGTGTCGTCGGTGTCGTCGGTGTCGGCGCGGTCGGCGGGGTCGACCAGCAGGGCGCCGGCCAGTGCGGCGGACAGCGGGCGGTCCGGGTCGGTGACCGCCAGTTCCAGGACGGCGCGCAGGTGCCGGTGCAGCCGCTGGACGGTCCGCAGGTCGAAGACGTCGGAGTTGTACTCCGTCATCACCGTGATCCGGCTGTCCTCCTCGGCGGAGACCTCGCCCGGACGCTGCTCGGCGTGCGGGCGCACCACGATGTTGAAGTCGAACTTGGCGGTGCGGTTGTGGGCGTCCACGACCTCGAAGGTCAGGCCGGGGACCTCCAGGGCGGGCATCGGGGTGTCCAGGAAGCTGAACATCACCTGGCAGAGCGGCATCCGGGAGAGGCTGCGCTCGGGCTTGAGGTGCTCGACCAGCTTCTCGAACGGCATGTCCTGGTGGGCGTACATCCGCAGGCTCCGCTCGCGGACCCGCTCCAGCAGTTCGGCGAACGTGGGGTCGTCGGTGGTGTCGACCCGCAGCAGCAGGGTGTTGATCATCATGCCGAGGAGGTTCTCGGTCTCCGGCCGCGTCCGGTTGGCCATGCCGACCCCGACCAGGAGGTCGGGCTGGCCGCTGTAGTGGCTCATCAGCGCGGAGAACGCGGTGGCCATCATCATGAACAGCGTCGCCCGCCGTTCCTGTCCCACCCGGCGCAGGGCGAGCGCGAGTTCGCCGTCGATGACGAGGTTCTCCAGCCGCCCCGAGAAGGTGAGGGCGGCTTCGTGCGGCCGGTCGGTGGGCAGTTCGAGGACCTGGGGCGCGCCGTCGAGCTCCGTCGTCCAGAAGTCCAGCAGCCGGTCCAGTTCCGCGCCGCTCACCACCTCGCGCTGCCAGGCCGCGAAGTCGGCGAACTGCACCGGGAGTTCCGGCAGCCGGGCGGCGCGGCCACTGGTGCGGACCTCGTACAGCTCCAGGAAGTCGCGCAGGAAGACGCCCTGGGCCCAGCCGTCGTGGATGAGGTGGTGCTCGATGACGACCAGGACGTGGTCGGCGGGGCCGAGCCGGACCAGGGTGACCCGGATGGTCGGGCCGTGTTCGATGTCGAAGGGTTCCCGTCCGGCGGCCAGGATCAGTTCCCGGACCCGCTCCTCCTGCTCGGCCTCGGGCAGGCCTTCGAGGTCCACGCCGCCGAGCGGGATGCCGCGCGGCTCGTGCACCACCTGCATCGGGGTGCCGTCGATGTCGGGGTAGGCGGTGTGCAGGATCTCGTGCCGCTGCTCCAGGTCGGCCAGCACCTGCTCGACCACGTCCCGGTCGAACTCCCCGCGGATGCGCAGCGCCCGGGGCACGTTGTAGACGGTGGACTCCGGTGCCAGCCGCTGCAGCAGCCAGATCCGCTCCTGGACGAAGGACAGCGGCAGCGGGCGGTCGCGCGACACCCGGGGGATGGGCAGTTGTGCGGGCCGGCGGGTGTCGAGCGGACCGGTGGGGATCTGCTCCGCGAGTTCCGCCACCGTGGGGTGCTCGAAGAAGGCCCGGAGCGGGAGGTCCGTGCCGAAGTGGTCCCGGACCCGGGCGATCACCTTGGTGGCCAGCAGGGAGTGGCCGCCGTGGGTGAAGAAGTCGTCGTGGACGCCGATCGCGGTGAGCCCGAGGACCTCGGCGACGATCCCGGCCAGGGCCTGCTCGGTGGGCGTGCGTGGTGCGGTCCCCTCGCCGGTGCGGGTCTGCGGCGGGGGCAGCTGGCCCCGGTCGACCTTGCCGCTCGCGGACCGCGGGAAGGAGGGCAGCACCGTGACCGCGGCCGGTACCAGGTAGCCGGGGAGCCGGTCGCGCAGCGCCGCGCGCAGCCGGTCGGGGTCGGGGGCGGCGCCGGCGACGCCGGTCAGGTAGGCGATCAGCCGGTTGCCGTCGGGGTGGGGCAGGACCAGGGCCTCGGCGACGGCCGGGTCCGCAGCGAGCAGCAGGGCCTCGATCTCGGCGGGCTCCACCCGGTAGCCGTTGAGCTTGAGCTGCCGGTCGGCGCGGCCGACGAAGGTCAGGGTGCCGTCCGGCGCCCAGGAGGCGAGGTCCCCGGTGCGGTACATCCGCGCGCCCCGGTCGTCCTCGGTGAAGGGGTCGGGCCGGAAGCGCTCCTCGGTGAGCTCGGGGTGGCCGAGGTAGCCGCGGGCGACGCCCGGGCCCGCGACGTACAGCTCGCCGACGGCGCCGGCGGGCACCGGGCGCCCGGCCGGGTCGAGCACGTAGGCGCGGACGTTGGCCACCGGGCGGCCGATCGGGACGTCGCCCTCGCCGGCCGGCCGGATGAGGTCCTGGACGGTCGCCACGATGGTGGTCTCGGTCGGGCCGTAGCTGTTGACCGTGCGGACGCCGGCCGGTACGTGCCGCAGCCAGGCGTCCACCCGTTCGGGGCGGGCCCGCTCGCCGCCGATGATCACCAGCCGCAGGTCCCCGCCCGGGGCGGCGGCACCGCCCGCGACGCCGTCGGCGAGCTCGTGCCAGTAGGCGGTGGGCAGGTCCAGCACGCTCACCCGCCAGCGGTCGCACTGGCGCAGGAAGGCGTCGGGGGAGCTGAGCATCCAGTCGTTGCGCAGCACCAGGGTGGCGCCCGCGGCCAGGGTCGGGAAGATCTCCTCGGCGCTGGTGTCGAAGGCCAGCGAGGCGAACTGCAGGACCCGGTCGCCCGGTCGCAGGCCGAAGTGCTCGACGGCGAAGCGGGTGTAGTTGGTGAGGCCGCGGTGTTCGATCTGGACGGCCTTCGGGGCGCCGGTGGAACCGGAGGTGTGGATCAGGTAGGCGAGGTCGTCCGGTCCGGCGGCCGGGTGGGGGCCGGCGGGGTCGGCCGGGTCGAGCGGCGGCTGTTCGCCGTCGACCAGTACGGCGTCCACTCCCTGGGGCAGCCGGGGCGCCAGCCGGTGCTGGCTCAGGACGACGCGCACGCCCGCCCCGGTGAGCACCTCGGCGACCCGCTCGCGCGGGTTGGCGGCGTCGACCGGCACGTAGGCGGCGCCGGCCTTGAGGACCCCGAGGACGGCGGCGATCTGGGCGGGGGAGCGGTCGAGGAGGATCCCGACCAGGCTCCGCCCGTCGACGCCGCGGGCGCGCAGCTGCCGGGCGACGGTGTCGGCCCGGGCGTTCAGCTGGGCGTAGCTGACCTCGCCCTCGTCGCCCAGGACCGCGAGCGCGTCCGGCCGCAGCTCGACCTGCCGTTCGAACAGCTGGACGGCGTTGGTGCCCAGGTCGTAGTCGCGGCGGGTGCCGTGGCCGGCCAGCAGCGCCCGCTCGCCCGGCTCGTCCAGCAACCGCAGCCCGCCGACGGACAGCGCGGGGTCCGCCGCGATCTGGCCGAGCAGCCGCTCCAGCTGCTCCAGCAGGGCGGTGGCGGTGCCGGCGCCGAGGACCTCGGTGCGGTGGCGGAGCTGGGTCAGCAGCTCGTCGCCGGCCTCGACCACGGTCAGTTCCAGGTCGACCGGGGTCCGGGTGCGGTCCAGCGGGACGGCCTCCGCGGTGAGCGGCCCGAAGGCGCGCCGGATCCCGGTGTGGCCGGCCATCAGGACGGCGAGTTCGCCGCGGCCGCGCAGCGGGGGCCGGTTGAAGACGAACATGGCCCGGAACGGGTCGCGCTGCCGCTGGTCCTCCGCCAGCAGGTGCAGCGGGTGCTCCTGGTGCTCCAGGGCGTTGAGGACCCGGGTGCGGGTGGCGGCGACGAACTCCCGTACCGAGGTGTCCGCCGCGAGGCGGCTGCGGATCACCACGGGGTTGGTGCAGTAGCCGACCACGTGCTCGAAGTCCTGGTGGGCGCGGCCCGCGGTCGGCATGCCGACGAGTAGGTCGTCCTGGCCGGTGTAGCGGTGCAGCAGGGCCTGGTAGGCGGAGAGCAGCAGCATCGAGACGGTGACGCCCTCGGCCCCCGCCCGGGCGCGCAGCCGGGCCGTCAGCTCCGGGGCCAGCCGGGCCCGGACGGTGCCCGGTCCGGGCCGCTCGGCGTCGGCGGGCCGGTGGTGGCGGGGCAGCCGCAGCCGCGGGGAGGCATCGGCGAGTTCCTCGGCCCAGTAGCGGCGGGAGCGTTCGCCGGCGGCGCCCTCGACGGTGCGGTGCTGGCGGGCGACGAAGTCCCGGTAGGTGGCGGGCAGCGGTTCGAGGGCCGCGGCCGGGCCGCCGGTGTGCTCGGTGTAGAGCGCCTCCAGGTCGGCGACGAGCTTGGACATCGACCAGAAGTCGGTGGTGATGTGGTGGGTCGCCAGGAGCAGCACGGTCTCCTGCGGGGCGAGCCGGAAGAGGTCGATGCGCAGCAGCGGACCGTGGGCGAGGTCGAAGGGCTCGTCGGCGGCGCGGTCCAGGAGCGCGGTGAGGTCGGCTTCGGAGCGGCCGGCGGCGTCGTGGACCCGCAGCTCGGTGCGGTCGGCCGGGCCGGTGCGCTGGACCGGCTGGCCGTCGGGGGCGGGAAAGGTGGTCCGCAGCGCGTCGTGTCGGGCCACCAGGGCGTCCAGGGCGCGGCGGAAGGCGTCGGGGTCGAAGGGGCCGTGCAGGCGCAGGGCCGCCGTGATGTGGTGGGCGGTGCTGTCGGGTTCCAGCTGCTGGAGGAACCAGAGGGCGCGCTGCCCGTACGAGAGCGGTCCGTCGACGGGTTCGGCGCCGGCGTCCCCGGCCTCGCCGGCGAGCAGGGAGCCGAGCAGGGCGGCGAGTTGGGTCAGGCTGCCCGCGTCGGCGAGCTGCGGCACGGTGACCGGAACGCCCAGCCGCTGCCCGATCGCCTGCTGGATGTCGACCACGGCCAGCGAGTCGACGCCCAGGCTCAGCAGTGGGGCGGAGGTGTCCACGGCGGCGGGCGCGAGCCCGCAGGCGGTGGCGACCTCCTGCCGCAGGAAGTCCTCCAGGGCGCGCCGGCGCACCTGCGGCGCGGCGGCGCGCAGCGCGTCGGGGTCGACCCGGTCGGCGACCGCCGGGCCGGCGGCGTCGAGCTCGCTCCGGCCCACCTCGGGGAGGGTGCCGGCGGCGAACTGGGCGGCGCAGGCGGCGCGCTGAATCTTGCCGCTGGACGTCTTGGGCAGTCCGCCCGGCGGCACCAGCACCACGGTGTGCACGGTGACCGAGTGGTCCCGGGCGACCGCGGCGCGGACGGCGGCGCCGATCCGCGCGGCGTCCGCCGCCCCCGGGTCGCGGACCTCGTGGGCGAGCACCAGCCGGGGGTCCGCCCCGTCGGGGTGCCGGACGGTGAAGGCCGCTCCGCAGCCGGGGCGCAGGTGCGGGCAGCCGTCCTCCGCGGTGAGTTCGAGGTCGTGCGGGTAGTGGTTCTGCCCTCGTACGATGATGACGTCCTTGATCCGTCCGGTGACGTACAACTCGCCCTCGTGCAGGAAGCCGAGGTCGCCGGTGCGCAGGTAGTCGGTGTCCTCGCCGGGCAGGCGCCGGCCGAAGACCTCGCCGGCGCGGTCCGGGTCGCCCCAGTAGCCGCCCGCCAGGCTGGGTCCGCTGAGCCAGAGTTCGCCGATGCCGCCGGGGCCGACCGGGAGGGCGGTGTCCGGGTCGACCACGGCGACCCGGTGGCCGGGGGCGACCCGCCCGCAGGACACCAGCTCCACCGGATCGTCGTTCGGTCCGGCGGTCGGTCCACCGCTCGCCGGCCCGTCCGGACGGGCGAGGGCGGTGCCCGCGCGCAGCGCCGTCCGGTCGAAGAACCGGCCGGTCGTACCGGACCAGGGGACGCCGCCGGTGACCATCAGGGTCGCCTCGGCCAGCCCGTAACAGGGGTGGAAGGCCTCCGGCCGGAAGCCCGCGACCGCGAAGGCGTCGGCGAACCGGCGCAGGGTCTCGGCCCGGATGGGTTCGGCGCCGTTGAAGGCGACCCGCCACCGGCTCAGGTCGAGTGCGGCGCGCTGCTCCGGGGTGGTCTTGCGCACGCACAGCTCGTAGGCGAAGTTGGGCCCGCCGCTGACCGTGCCGCCGGTGCGCGACAGCGCCTCCAGCCAGGTCAACGGGCGCTTGAGGAAGGCGACCGGGGACATCAGGGTGACCGGGAAGCCGGTGTACAGCGGCTGGAGGATGCCGCCGATGAGCCCCATGTCGTGGTACGGCGGCAGCCAGATGACGCCGCGGCTGTCGGCGTCCACGCCGAAGTCCGCGCGGATCACGGCCGAGTTCCGCAGCAGGTTCCCGTGGGTGAGCACCACTCCGCGCGGGTCGGCGGTGGAGCCGGAGGTGTACTGCAGCATGGCGGTGGTGTCCGCCGTGACCTCCGGGTCGCGCCAGGCGTCGGCCCCCTCGGGGGCCAGCGCGTCGGTGGCGACGACCGTCAGCCCGGACAGCCGCGGTACCGAGGACAGCAGCGCCGGCACGGCGTCGGCGAGGGCGGCGACGGTGAGCACGGCGACGGGCCGGGCGTCCTCCAACACCGCGAGCAGCCGGGGCAGGCTGCGCTCCAGCCGGGTCGGGTCCGGCGGGTAGGCGGGGACGGCGACGGTGCCGGCGTACAGGCAACCGAAGTAGGCGGCGAGGTAGTCCAGACCCGGCGGGTACAGCAGGATCGCCCGCTGCCCCTCGGCGTCCAGTCGCTGCAGCGCGTGCCCGATCGTCCGCGCCGCACGGTCGAGCGCGGCGTGGTCGAGGCTCCGCTGCTCGACGCCGTCGTCCGTGAGGAAGGTGTAGGCCACCCGGTCGGGGTGTTCCCGGGCGCGGCCGCGGAGCACCGAGACGAGGGACGGGTGGTCGGCGTCGGGTGCCGGAAGGCGGACGGGTTTCACTGACAGTTCCTCCCTGCCGAGGGGGGCCGGTGGCGCAGCGATGAACCGAGACGCCCGGGGGGACCGTTACGAGAGATGTCGCACCGGTTCGCCGGGAGCGCTGCTCGATGGGTGACGGTTTTTGCCGGCGAATGTCCGGCAGGGCGTGAGGACGGAGGGGTGAACAATGGCCGGAACATCGCCGACGAAGGTTATCCACCGTCAAATCCGTGGACTGGCACGAGCGTTCCTCGACCGTTCCGAGGGGGGCCGCCGGTGCCATTGAAGCAGAGGTGCCGCCGAGGCGGAAGATCCTCGGACTATTGCATGACCTCGAACAACATGGTTAGCCTGGCCGCTCAATCACCCACCTGACTCACGGGGACGAATCTGTCCTCGCTTCAGGGGGGGGCTATTTCCGTGCGTGTTACCAACAATCCTGTTGTTCGACAGGGGGGAGTGGACATGCAAGTGGATGAAGCACTGCTCGAAGAATGGATGCGCCGCTACTACTTCGCGACCGAGTTCGACCTCGGCAGCAGCGGCGTCCATCCCTACACCTTCGCCGAGGTCCGGGCACTGACCGGCCTGACCCACGACGACATGGACGGGGTCGGCTTCGAGGACAGCTGGACCTTCGGCGGCCCCGACGTGCGCCGCGCCGTGGCCGACCGGTTCGCCGGCGGCGCGGTCGACCGGGTGATGGTCACCCACGGCTCCAGCGAGGCGATCTTCCTGTCGATGTGCGCGCTGCTGCGCGCCGGCGACGAGGTGGTCGTGCTCGACCCCGCCTACCAGCAGCTGCACGGCGTCGCCACCGCCCTCGGCTGCACCCTGAGGCGCTGGCACCTGCGCTTCGACCGGGGTTTCCGGCCCGACCTGGACGAACTGCGCGCACTGGTCACCGGGCGCACCCGGATGATCGTGGTCAACTTCCCGTGCAATCCCACCGGTTCCACCCTCGCCCCGCAGGAACAGCGCGAACTGGTCGACATCGCGGCCCGCTCCGGCTGCTACCTGGTCTGGGACGGAGCCTTCACCGAACTCACCTACGACGCGGGCCCGTTGCCCGACCCGGGTGGCTGGTACGAGCGGACCGTCAGCTTCGGGACGCTGTCCAAGGCCTACGGCCTGCCCGGCCTGCGGGTCGGCTGGTGCCTGGCCGCGCCGGAGGTCCTCGACCGCTGCGCCCGGGTGCGCGACTACGTCTCGCTGCACCTGTCGCCGATGGTCGAGCTGGTCGCCGAACGGGTCGTCCGCAACGGCGACGCCCTGGTCGGACGGCGTCGCGAGCTCGCCGCGGCGAACCGCGCGGTACTCGCCGACTGGATCGCCGAGCGCCCCGGGCAGGTCGCCTGGGTGCCGCCCGCCGGCGGGGTCAGCTCCTTCGTGCACCTGCGCGAGGTGGCGGACGTCGAGGACTTCTGCCGCTGGCTGGCCCACGAGCACCGCATCCTGCTGGTCCCCGGCACGTGCTTCGGCCACCAGGGCCACGCCCGGCTGGGCTTCGGAGCACCCGCCGACGAACTGCGCCGGGGTCTGGACCTGCTCGGACGGGCCCTGGACGACTACCGCCCCGGGGACGGCAAGCGCGCCGCCGCCCTGGCCGCCGGCTGAACCCGTCGCCACCGCCGTCACCTCTCCGCGCGCCCGCACCACTTCTCCGCGCGCCACGCCGCACCGCCCTGCCCTGTCCCACCTCCACGCCTGCCCGGACACGCGAAAGGGGCTGCCGTCATGAACGCTGCCGGCGACCTGGACTGCATCCTGATCGGCCCGCACGAACTCGACTTCGACGACTACGAGGCAAGCCTGCGCGCGATGGGCGAGGAATCGATCGCCTACCGTGTCCTCAAGGCCAACTCCACCGTCCTGGACGGGCGGCGGATGACCTACTACGACATGCTCAACCGGCTGCTGCCGGACAGCCGGGGGGAACCCGGCGACCTGCACGTGTGCAAGCTGCCGAGCCTGGCCATCGGCCACCTCAAGACCGCCCTGACCAGGGCCGGACTGGTCACCGAGGAGGTCAACTTCTTCACCTGGGAGCGCGACCGCCTGGTCGAGCTGCTCGCCCGCCGCCCCCGCGCGGTGGCGATCACCAGCACCTTCTACGTCGACAACGCCGCGCTGACCGAGATCGTCGGGTTCGTCCGCGAGCACGACCCCGACATCCCGGTGATCATCGGTGGACCGCACATCCTCAACATCCACAACGGCTACGACGCCGAGGCCCAGGACTTCGTCTACCGCGAGATCGGCGCCGACATCTACGTCTGCGACTCCCAGGGCGAGTCCACCCTCGCCCAGGCGCTGCGCGCGCTGCGCACCGGCCGGGCCGGCCTCGCCCTGGTGCCGAACCTGGCCTACACCACGAACGGGCACGACTTCACCCGCACCGGCCGGGTGGTCGAGGACAATCCCATCGAGGACAGCGTCGTCGACTGGTCGCTGTTCGACCCGGGGTTCTACGCGCCCACCGTCCAGCTGCGCACCGCGCGCAGCTGCGCCTATGCCTGCGCCTTCTGCCAGTACCCCCAGCTGGGGGGGCCGTTGAGCCTCAATTCGATCGAGCACGTGGAAGCGCAGCTGCGGCACTTCGCCGAAGTCGGCGTGAAGAACGTGGTGTTCATCGACGACACCTTCAACGTGCCGTTCCCGCGCTTCAAGAAGCTGCTCCGCATGATGATCAAGAACCGCTTCGACTTCAACTGGTTCTCGTTCTTCCGGTGCGCGAACTCCGACGCGGAAGCCTTCGACCTGATGGCCGAGAGCGGCTGCAAAGGCGTCTTCCTGGGCCTGGAGTCAGGCGACGACCGGATCCTCAAGAACATGAACAAATCGGCGAGTTCGGAGAAGTACCGGCGCGGAATCGGCGCCCTCACCGAACGCGGGATCCTCACCTTCGCGTCCCTGATCGTCGGATTCCCGGGCGAGACCGCGGACTCCGTCGCCCGCACCATGGACTTCATCGCGGACACCGCCCCGACCTTCTACCGGGCCGAGATGTACTACCACTACCCGGCCGTGCCCATCGCCCAGCAGGCGGACAAGTACGGCCTGAGGGGCACCGGCTACCACTGGCGGCACGACACCATGGACGCCGAACAGGCCTGCGCCGCGGTCGAGCACATGTACCGGACCATCGACAGCTCCCTGATCATGCCCGGGTACATGTTCGACTTCTGGTCGATCCCCTACCTGATGGGCCAGGGCATGGAGGTCGAGCACCTCACCGCCTTCGTCCGCCGGGCCGGCGAGGGCCTGGTGGGGGCACTGTGAGCGACCTCCAGGCGCGGATCGCCGCGCTCCCCGCCGACAAGCGAGCCAGGCTGGAGGAACAGCTCAAGCTACGGAGCACCCCCGGCCGCGCGCCCGACCCGATCACCCCCCGGGCGGACCGGGACGCGCCCGTCCCGCTCTCCTGGACCCAGCAACGGGCCTGGATCCTCAGCCAGCTGGGCAGCCCGTACAACCCGCCCTGCGTGATCGAGGTGGACGGCGTGCTCGACCTCGCGGCCCTGCGGGACACCTTCACCGACGTCCTGGCCCGGCACGAGGCGCTGCGCACCGTGATCGAGGCCCACGAGGGCACCGCGCGCCAGCGCGTCCTGCCGCCGGCACCGGTGCCCATGCCGGTGCGCGACCTCGGCGGCCTCCCGCCGGAGGAGCAGGAGCGGATCGTCGCCGAGCTGGCCCGCGCTGAGAGCCGGCGCGGCTTCGACCTCGGGCGCGACCAGATGCTCCGGGTCGTCCTGGTGCGCCTGGGTGAGCAGCGGCACCTGCTGCTGCTCACCATCCACCACATCGCGATGGACGCCTGGGCGATCGGCGTGCTGGTCCGCGAGGTCGGCGCGCTGTACGCGGCGCGCAGCGCCGGACAGCCCTCACCGCTGCACGAACTACCCATCCAGTACGCGGACTTCGCCCTCTGGCAGCGCGAGCACCTGCAGGGTGAACGGCTCGCCGAACAGCTCGACCACTGGCGCGCGCACCTCGGCGACCCCCCGCCCCCGCTCGTCCTGCCGACCGACTTCACCCCGCCCGACGGCCCGGGCGCGGACGGCGCCACCCACGAGGTCGCGCTGCCCGAGGAGCTCGCCACCCGGATCAAGGAGCTCGCCGACCGGGAGGGCGCGACCGTCTTCATGACGATGCTCGCCGCCTTCGCGGCGCTGCTGCACCGCTGGACCGGGCAGCAGGAGCTGGTCCTCGGCTCGACCATCGCCAACCGCACTCCGCCGGAGACCGAGGCGCTGATCGCCTGCTTCGTCAACACCGTCGCGCTGCGCGCGGACGTCTCCGGGGACCTGCCCTTCGACCGGCTGCTGGCGCGGGTGAAGGAGGCCGTCCTCGGCGGTTTCGAGCACCAGGAGCTGCCGTTCGAGAAACTGGTCCAGGAACTCGCGGGCGAGCGGGACCCGGCGCAGCTGCCGATCGTCCGCGCCGTGCTCAACTACGACAACACCACCCGGCGTCCGCTGGAGTACGCCGGACTGCGCCTGGCCGTCCGCCCGGTGCCCCAGGACGTCGTGCACTTCGACCTGGTGGTGACCATCACCCCCGCCGACGGCGGGCTGCTCGCCACCTGGGAGTACAACACCGACCTGTTCACGGGGGAGACGGTCGCCCGGCTGGCCGCCGGCTGGCGCAGCGTGCTGGAACAGGTCACCGAGCGGCCCCGGGCCGCCGTCGACGAGCTGCGGATCCTCGCCGCGGCGGACCGCCACCGGCTGGAGGCGTGGAACGACACCGCCGTGCCGGTGCCCGACACCACCGTCCACCGGCTCTTCGAGGAACGCGCGGCGGCCACCCCGGACGCCGAGGCCGTGGTGCTCGGAACCGAGGCGCTGAGCTACGCCGAGCTGAACGCCCGGGCCGACCTCCTGGCGGCGGAGCTGCGCGCCCTCGGCGTCCGCCCGGGCGTCCTGGTCGGCATCCTTGTGGACCGCTCCTTCGCCCTGCCGGAGGCCGTCCTCGCGGTGCTCAAGGCGGGCGGGGCGTACGTCCCGCTCGACCCGGACTACCCGGCGGACCGGGTGGCGTTCATGCTCCAGGACGCGGCGGTGGGCGTCCTGGTGACGACCTCGGCGCTGCGCGAGCAGCTTGCCGGACAGGTCCTGCCCGCCCTGGCGGCGGACGGGCGCGGAGCCCCGCGGCTGCTCGTCCTGGACGTCGAGCGGCCCCGGCCGGAAGCCGACCCGGCCGGCCCGCGGCCCGACGAGGCCGACCCGACGGACCTCGCCTACGTCATCTACACCTCCGGCTCCACCGGCCGCCCCAAGGGCGCGCTCACCGAGCACCGGGCCCTGGTCAACTACGCGCTGGGCGCGGTCGAGGCCTTCGGGCTGACCGCCACCGACCGGGTCCTCCAGTTCGCCTCGCCCGGGTTCGATGTGCTGGTCGAGGAGCTGTTCCCGACCTGGCTGGCCGGGGCGACGCTGGTGATGGTGCCCGAACGCGTCCTCGGCGGCGGGGAACTGGTCCGGCTGATCGAGACCCAGCGGCTGACCGCCTTCGAACTGCCCACCTCGCTCTGGCACGAGTGGGTGCACACCCTCGCCGAGGAGCGGACGGTCCTGCCGCCCAGCCTGCGGCTGGTGATCGTCGGCGGCGAACGGATCCTGCCCGACCGGCTGCGGGCCTGGCGCCGCACGGGTGTCGAGCTGGTGCACGTCTTCGGGCTGACCGAGACCACCGTCACCACGACCGCCTACCGGGTGCCGCCACTGGCGGCGGGCCCTGACGGTGCTCCGGCCGACACCCCCGACGACGGCCTGGACGAGCGGCTGGCGCAGAACCTGCCGATCGGCCGCCCGTGGCCCAACATGACCGTCCACGTGCTGGACGCGCGGCAGCGCCCCGTCCCGCCCGGAGTGCCCGGCGAGCTGTACATCGGCGGGGCGAGCGTGGCCCGTGGTTACCTCAACCGCCCGGAGCTGACCGAACAGCGCTTCCTGCCCGACCCGTTCGGCCCCGCCACCGCCCGCCTCTACCGCACCGGGGACCTGGTGCGCCGACTGGACACCGGCGATCTGCAGTTCCTCGGCCGCCTGGACACCCAGGTCAAGGTCCGCGGCCACCGGATCGAGCCCGCCGAGATCGAGGCCGCGCTGGCCCGCCACCCGGACGTGCGGGACGTCGCCGTGGTGGCCCGCGAGGACACCCCCGGCGACCGCCGGCTGGTCGCCTACCTGGTGCCGCCGGCCGGCCGCGAGCCCGGCACCGGGGAGCTGCGCCGCTTCCTGGAGGACGCGCTTCCCGCCCCGCTCGTCCCGTCCGCCTTCGTCCTGCTCGACGCCCTGCCGACCACCGCGCACGGCAAGCTGGACCGTGCTGCCCTGCCCGCCCCCGACGGGGCCCGGCCGCAGCTGACCGAGGAGTTCACCGCCCCCGCCGAGGGCATCGAGCAGACCCTCGCCCGGATCTGGGCCGAGGTGATCGGCGTCGACCGGGTCGGCGTGCACGACAACTTCTTCGAGATCGGCGGCGACTCCATCCTCAGCATCCAGATCGCCGCCCGGGCCCAGGCCGCCGGGCTGCGGATCGGCGCGATGGACGTCTTCCGGCACCCGACGATCCACCAGCTGGCCCCGACCGTGGGCACCGGCGACCCGGACACCGGCGACCTGACCCCGGTCAGCGGACCGACCCCGCTGCTGCCGCTCCAGCAGTGGTTCTTCGACCGGCGGCTGCCCGCCCCGCAGCACTGGAACATGGCGGTGCTGCTCGAACTGCGCCGCCCGTACGGCGAGGACCTGCTGCGGCAGGCCCTCGACCGCCTGCTGGAGCACCACGACGGGCTGCGCCAGCGCTTCGCCGCCGACGACGGGCCGCACGGCCCGGGCCCGGGGCGCTCGTGGATCGCCGACCCCGACCGGGGCGAACCGGGCCGGGGCGTGCCCTTGGAGGTGCACGACCTCTCCGCGGTCCCGGCCGGACGCCGCGCCGAGGAGCTGGCCGACCTGGCCGGCGCCGTCCAGCGCGGCCTCGACCTCGCCGTCGGTCCGCTGGTGCGCGCCGCGCTGTTCCGGCTCGGCGGCGCGGAGCCGCCGCGCCTGCTGGTCGCCGCCCACCACCTGGTGGTCGACGCGGTGTCCTGGCGGATCCTGCTGGAGGACTTCGCGGCGATCTGCGAGGCGCTGCGCACCGGTGCACCGGTCCGGCTCCCGCCGAAGACCACCTCGGTGCCGGACTGGGCACGCCGGCTGGAGGAGTACGCCGGATCCGCCGCCCTGACCGCGCAGGCCGGGCACTGGCGGGAGCTGCTGGACACCGCCCCCGACCCCCTCCCGGTCGACTTCGACCGGGCCCGGGGCGAGGACACCGTCGCCCTGGCGGCCACCCACGCCACCGAACTGGACGCCGAGCGGACCGAGGCGCTGCTGCGCGAGGCCCCCGCGGCCTACCGCACCCGGATCGACGAACTGCTGCTGACGGCGCTGGCCCGGGCCCTGCACCGCTGGACCGGTGCCGCCGCGCACCTGGTGGAACTGGAGGGCCACGGGCGCCAGTCCACGCTCCCCGGCGTCGACCTCGCCCGCACCGTCGGCTGGTTCACCGCGGTGCACCCCGTCGCGCTGGAGGTCCGCGCCGGGGAGGGACCGGAGGAGCTGATCAAGCGGGTCAAGGAACGGCTGCGCTCCGTCCCCGACGCGGGCCTGGGCCACACCGTCCTGCGGCAGCGCGGCGCACTGGCCGACCGGCCCGCCGCGGAGATCGCGTTCAGCTACTTCGGCCAGTTCGACCAGCTCGTCCAGCCCGACGCGCCGCTCGCCCCGGCGGCCGAGGGCACCGGCGCCGCCGCCGACCCGCGCGGGCGCCGGCCGCACCTGCTGGAGGTCGCCGCGCAGATCCGCGACGGCCGGCTGCAGGTCTCCTGGACGTACGGGCAGCGGGTGCACCGCGCCACCACGGTCGAGCGGCTCGCCCGGGACTACCTGGACGAACTCACCGCCCTGATCGAGCACTGCCGCGGCGCCCGGGGCGGGTTCACCCCCTCAGACTTCCCGCAGTCCCGGCTGAGCCAGTCCGCCCTGGACGCCTTCATGAGCCGGCTCGCCAGCCGCCCCGAGGAGGACCGGTGAACACCAACGAGGCCATCGAGGACATCTACGAGCTCTCGCCGCTCCAGCAGGGCCTGCTGTTCCACAGCCTGGCCGGCACCGACCCGGAGATGTACCTGGCGCAGCGCAGTTACCGGCTGCACGGCGCGCTGGAGCCGCAGCGGCTCGCCCAGGCCTGGCGGGACGTCATCGCCCGGCACGCCGCCCTGCGCTCCTCCTTCCACTGGGACGAACTGGAGAAGCCGCTCCAGGTGGTGCACCGCACCGCCACCACCGACCTGGAGGTGCTCGACTGGCGTGGGCTGGCGCCCGCCGAGCAGCGCGAACGGCTCGACCGCTGCCTGCGCGACGACCGGGCCGCCGGGTTCGACCTGACCGCCGCGCCGCTGCTGCGGCTGACCCTGGTGCGGCTCGCCGACGAGGAGTTCCAGTTCGTCTGGACCCACCACATGATCCTGCTCGACGGCTGGTCGGTGCCGCTGGTGCTGCGGGAGATCTTCGTCCGCTACGCCGAACTGGAGCGGCCCGGCGCCCGCACCGCGCTGCCCCCGGTGCCCGCCTACGCGCGGTACATCGACTGGCTCCAGCGCCGGCCCGAGGCCGACGCCGAACGGTTCTGGCGCGGCGCGTTGGCCGGGGCGCCGGCGCCCGCCGCGCCGGAGCGCTCCGGGCCGGGCGCACCGGTACGGGTCGAGGTCGAGCAGCTGCGGTTGTCCGCGGAACTGACCGGAGCCCTGCAGCAGCTCGCGGCCCGGCAGCGGGTCACGCTGAACAGCGTCGTCCAGGCCGCCTGGGCGCTGCTGCTCGCCCGGCACTCGGGCGCCGCGGAAGCGGTCTTCGGGATGACCACCTCCGGCCGCCCGGCCGCGCTGCCCGGGGTCGAGTCGATGGTGGGACTGTTCATCAACACCGTCCCGCTGCGGATCCCGGTCCCGGACGGCGCGGAACCGGTCGGCGCCTGGCTGCGCGAGGTGCAGGAGCGCCAGGCCGCCGCGCGGGAGTACGAGTTCAGCTCACTGGCGCAGATCCGGCGGTGGGCCGGTGTTCCGGGCGGGCGGCCGCTCTACGACAGCATCGTGGTGTTCGAGAGCTACCCGGTGCCCGCCGACGTCCGGCTCGGGGTGAGCACCCTGCGGATCACCACCGACAGCTCGGTGGAGAAGACCAGCGAGCCGCTCACCCTGCTCGCCTCCCTCGAACCGGAGCTGACCCTGCGGCTGCAGTACCACCCGGAGCGCCACGAAGCCGCCACGATCACCCAGCTGGCCGCCCAACTGGCGACCGTACTTGAGCAGTTGACGATGCACGAGGACGGCACCACGGCCGACCTCCGGCTGATCACCGAGGCCGAGTACCGCCGGCAGCAGACCGGCTGGAACGACACCGCGCGCAGCTACCCCGGCCCGGACACCCTGCACGGGCTGGTCGAGGAACAGGCCCGGCGCACCCCGGAGGCCGTCGCCGTGCGCTCCGGCGAGGAACGGCTGCACTACGCCGAGCTCGACGCCCGCGCCGAGGAACGGGCTCGGGCGCTGCGAGCGGCCGGCGCGCGCCCGGGCACCGTGGTCGCGGTGTGCGGCGAACGCTCGCCCGAGCTGGTGGTCAGCCTGCTCGCCGTCCTCAAGTCCGGCGCCGCCTACCTCCCGCTGGACCCGCAGGCCCCGCCGGAGCGGCTGCGCCGGATCCTCGCGGACGCCCGGCCCGTCCTGGCGATCGCCGACGGCGCGCTCGACGCCTCCTGCCCCGTCCTCCCGATGGCCGGCGACCTGCCCGCCGCCACCCCCGGAGCGGCACCGGACCCCGCCCCGCCCACCGGGGCGGACCCCGCGTACGTGATCTACACCTCCGGCTCCACCGGCACCCCCAAGGGCGTGCCGATCCCGCACCGCGCCATCCGCAACCGGCTGCTCTGGATGCAGGAGGCCTTCCCGGTGGGCCCGCGGGACCGGGTGCTGCAGAAGACCCCGTACGACTTCGACGTGTCGGTGTGGGAGTTCTTCTGGCCCCTGCTCACCGGCGCCCAACTGGTGCTCGCCCGCCCGGGCGGCCACCGCGACCCCGGGTACCTGGTGCGCACCATCGCGCAGGAGGGCGTCACCGTCGCCCACTTCGTCCCGTCCATGCTCCGGCACTTCCTCGCCGAACCGGGCGCCGACGAACTGCCCGGCCTGCGGCAGGTGTTCTGCAGCGGCGAGGCGCTGGCGCCACAGCTGCGCGAGCGCTTCCTCGACCTGCTGCCCAAGACCGCCCTGCGGAACCTGTACGGACCGACCGAGGCGGCCGTCGACGTCACCTGGTGGGACTGCTGCACGCCCGGCCCGGGCGGCGCCGTCCCGATCGGGCGCCCCGTCGCCAACACCCGGATCCACCTGCTGGACCGGCACGGCCGGCCGGTGCCGGTCGGCGTGCCGGGCGAACTGTGCATCGCGGGCGTGCAGTTGGCCCCCGGCTACCTGAACCTCCCGGAGCTCACCGCCGACCGCTTCCACACCGTCGAGGGCCTCACCGCCGACCCGGGCACCGGCCGACCGCCGGAGCGGATCTACCGCAGCGGCGACCTGGCCCGACGGCTGCCCGACGGCACCCTGCAGTACCTGGGGCGGCTCGACCACCAGGTCAAGGTCCGCGGGGTGCGGATCGAACCCGGCGAGGTGGAGCACGCCCTCACCCGGCACCCCGGGGTCACCGCGGCCGCGGTCATCGCGCGCACCGACCCCGGCGCCGACGGCGAGGGGGGCGAGCCGCGCCTGATCGGGTACGCCGTGCCGGGTGAGCCGCGCCCGACCCCCGCCGAGCTGCGCGACCACCTCGCCCGGCTGCTGCCCGCCGCCCTCGTCCCGTCCGCGGTCGTGCTGCTCGACGCGCTGCCGGTGACCGCCAACGGCAAGCTCGACCGGGCCGCCCTGCCCGCGCCCGACCGGACCGCCCCGATCCGCCGGCCCCGGGCACTGCCGGGCGAGGCGGGGGAGGCGGGCGAGGCGGGGGAGGCGACCGCGCTCCAGCGTCGCATCGGTGAAGTCCTCGCCCGCGTCCTGGACGTACCCGGCGTCCACCCCGACGACGACTTCTTCGAGCTGGGCGGCGACTCCTTCCACGCCATCCGCGCGGTGCGCGAACTCCCCGGCGCCAGCGTGGAGCTGCTGTTCCGGCACCCCACCGCGCGCACCCTCGCCGCCGCGCTGGAGCACGCCGAGGAGGAGTCCGCCCGCCGCGACCGGCTGCTGCGGCTCACCCCGCGCCGCGACCGGCCCCGGCGGACCCTCGTCGGCGTGCCGTACGGCGGCGGCAACGCCATCGCCTTCCACCCGCTGGCCCGGCAGCTGCCGGACGGCACCGACGTCCGGGCGGTGCGGCTGCCCGGCCACGACCTGGGAGCCCCCGAACCGCTCCAGCCGCTGGAGTCCATCGCCGAGGAGGCCGCCGAGGAGATCCTGCGCACCGTCAGCGGACCGCTGGCGCTGTACGGGCACTGCATCGGCGTCGCGCTCACCGTCGAGCTGGCCGCCCGGCTGGAACGGGCCGGCCGCCCGGTCGACCGGGTGTTCCTCGGCGGGTCGTTCCCCTTCCCGTCCCGGCAGTTGCTCGGCGTCGACCTGGTGCGCCTGGTGCCGTTCCGGCGCCGGGAGAGCGACGAACAGGTGATGCGCTACCTGCAGTCGCTCGGCGGGTTCGAGGAGCTCATCGACGGCGAGGAGCTCGCCCACGTGATGACCGCCTTCCGGCACGACGGCCGCACCGCTCGCGAGTGGTTCACCCGGCGCCAGGCCGAGCCCGACACGGCCCGGCTGCGCGCCCCGATCACATTCGTGGCCGGCGAGTCCGACCCCGAGACCCGCAACCACCGGCGGCGCCACCGGGAATGGGAGCGGTTCAGCCCCGCGGTGGACCTGGCCGTCGTGCCCGGCGGCCACTACTTCGTCAAACACCAGGCCGCCGAGCTCGCCCGGGTCATCGAGGACCGCTGGTGACCCCCGGCCCGCACCCGACGCGGCCACGCGACACACAGAAAGGCACACGGACGGCCATGCACACCATGACCCTGTCGGCCGGCGACATCGCGGCGATCAACCCGCTCATCGACCGGGTACTGACCGACCACGACTCCGTCGAGGCCCCGGAGCTCGCCCGGGTCGCCCCCCTCCTCGCCCACGAACTGCCCCGCTCCGTCCGGGAGTTCCTGGCCGAGTTCCGGCTGGACGAGCCCTCCGGGGCCTGCGTCCTGTCCGGCTTCCCGGTCGACGACGACCGGATCGGCGACACTCCCGCGCACTGGCGCCGCTCGGCGACCGCGGTGCCGTCGCCCACGCTGCGCCAGGAGGTCTTCTTCCTCCTGTGCGCCAGCCTGCTCGGCGACCTGTTCGCCTGGTCGACCCAGCAGGACGGCCTGCTGATGCACGACGTCATGCCGATCAAGGGTCACGAGCAGGAGCAGCTCGGCTCGGGCAGCGAGCAGGTCCTCTGGTGGCACACCGAGGACGCCTTCCACCCCTTCAAGGGCGACTACGTCGCCCTGATGTGCCTGCGCAACCCCGACGCGGTCGCCACCACCCTGGCCGACGCCGCCCGGATCCGCTGGGCCGACCTCGACCTCGACACCCTGTTCGCCCCGCACTACACGATCCGCCCGGACGAGTCGCACCTGCCCAAGAACCGCGGCGACGACCAGGACGAGGACCCGGCCCGCGCGGCCCTCGTCGACGCCGGCTACCGGCGCATCACCGCCCTCAACGAGAACCCGCCGAGGGTGCCGCTGCTGACCGGCGACCGCAACGCGCCGTACATGTGCCTCGACCCGTACTTCATGGCCGCGGACGACCTCGAACCGACCGCCCGGAAGGCCTTCGAGGCCATGGTCGGGGCGATCGACGCCGCCCTGGAGGACGTCGTGCTGCGCCCCGGCGACTGCCTCTTCGTCGACAACCTGCGCGCCGTGCACGGCCGCAACCCCTTCCGCGCCCGGTTCGACGGCAAGGACCGCTGGCTCAAGCGGCTCAACGTCTCGCGCGACCTGCGGCGCTCCCGCGAAGCCCGGCTGGCCAGCTCGCACCGGGTGATCTTCTGAGATGACGACGTTCCTGCGGCTGTGGGCCGGCCAGTCGGTCTCGCTGGTCGGTTCCGCACTCACCAGCTTCGCGCTGGGCGTGTGGGTGTACCAGCGGACCGGCTCGGTCACCGGACTCGGCCTGGTCTACCTGCTCGTCTTCCTGCCCGCCATCCTGGTCTCGCCGTTCACCGGGGCCCTGGCCGACCGGCTCGACCGGCGGGTGCCGCTGATCGCCGCCGCCACCGGCGGGATCCTCTGCACCCTGGCCCTGGCCGCGCTCGCGGCGACCGACCAACTCCGCCCGTGGCACGTGTACCTCACCACCGCGGTCAGCTCGGTCCTGGGCGCACTCCAACTGCCCGCCTTCGGTGCCACCGTCGGGCTGCTCGTCCCGCAGCGGCACCTGGGCCGGGCCAACGGGCTGGTGATGCTCGCCCAGTCCGTCGCCCAGATCATCGGCCCGCTGGCCGGCGGGCTGCTGATCGGGGCGCTCGGACTGCGGACGCTGATCCTCGCGGACTGCGCGAGCTTCGTGCTCGCGCTGCTCTCCGTGCTCACCGTCCGCATCCCCCGGCCGCCGCGTCGCCCGGCCGCCGACCGGGGCGGGGAGGCACCGGCCGACCCGCGGTCCGCGGGCGCCCAGGCCCGGCGCTGGATCGCCGCCCGTCCCGGCCTGGTCGCGCTGCTGGCCTTCTACGCCGTGCTGAACTTCGCCGTCGGCTTCGTCGACGTCCTGATCACCCCCCTGGTGCTCGGCTTCGCGGGCACCGACGGGCTGGGCACGGTGCTCGCGGTCGGCGGGATCGGCATGGTGGTCGGCAGCGTGGTGATGACCCTGTGGGGCGGGCCGCGCCACCGCGTGCACGGGGTGCTCGGCTTCTCCGCCGTCCTCGGCGCGGCGCTGACAGTCGGCGCGCTGCGCGCCTCGGTGGTGTGGGTGGCCGCCGCGGCGTTCGGCTTCCTGTGCTGCTCGGCGCTGATCAACGCCAGCAACCGCAGCCTCTGGCAGGCCAAGGTCGACCCGGAGCTCCAGGGACGGGTAATCGCCCTGGAGAACATGGTCGCGACCGTCCCGCTGCCGCTCGCCTACCTGCTGGCCGGGCCGGTCACCGACCACGTGATGACCCCGCTGGTCTCCGGCGGGGGCGGGGCCGCCCACCTGGCGGCCGCGCTGGTCGGCGATCGGCCGGGTGCACCGATGGCCGCGCTGCTGCTGCTCTGCGGGCTGGTCGTGGTGGCCGCCGCGGGCGCCGGCTACCTGCACCCCCGGCTGCGCCGCGTCGACACCGAACTGCCGGACGCCCTGCCGGCGCCCTCCGACCCCGCCCCGCCGCACCCGCGGGCCGGGCGGGCCTCCGGGCGGGCCTGACCGGCGGGGCCCTCCCCGCCCTCCCCGCCCTCCCCGCCGGTCCCGACCGGTCCCACCTGGTCCCTCCCGCCCCCGAGCCGCCAGCCCCGAACCACGAACGGACGTGCCGCGATGACCGACCAGAGCGCACCGAGCGACCGGAGCGCGCCGACCGACCGCCACCTGGTGCCGCTGGACGGCACCGCCTGGGCCCTCTGGCAGGACGTCGCCCTGCGCAGCGCCGGCTTCCCCGCCGACGAGCTGGACCGGCTCCGCGACGGCGAACTCGCCGCGGCTGCCGACCGCGCGGGCGACTCGCCCGAGGCCGCCGGGCACTACCGGCAGGTCCACCGGGAGGCCACCGAGCGGCTGGGCGCGGCGATCCGGCACACCGCCGCCCAGCCCGCCTTCCGGGAGGCGGTCACCTGGCAGAACCCGAACCTCGTCGCGGTCTGTCTGGACAAGGCGGCCCGCGGTGAACCGCGCAACTTCCGCGGCCGCAGCCACGAACTGACCATCGCCCGCTACCTCCAGCGCTACACCCGCAAGAACGAGACGGTCGGTTTCTTCGGCCCGGTCGGCTGGGCGCACCTGGACCGGTCCGTCCCCGGGCTCACCGCGGACCCCGGACCGCGGCTGCTGCGCCGACGGACCACCTACTTCGAGGTCTGGGCCGTCGACGCGCTCGCCACCGCCCTCGGCGACCGCGCCGACGTCCAGCCCTGGCTGCGGCCGAGGCTTGCCCCCTCCTGCGGCCTCGCCGGCCGGGTGCTGCGGCTGCCGCTGCGCAAGCCGATCCGGCTGCCCGTCCCGGAGGCCCGGCTGCTCCGGCTCTGCGACGGCGTCCGGACCCTGCGGGAGGTGCTCGCGCTGGCGGGCCGCCCCGAGGTCCTCGGCGACCGGGCCACCGCCCACGCCGCGCTGCTGCGCCTGCGGCAGCTGGGCGCGGTGGAGCTGGACCTGCTCGGCCCGGTGCACGCGTGGCCCGAACGGCTGCTGCGGGAACGGCTGGAGGCGATCGGCGACCCGGTGACCCGCGCCGCGGCCCTGGCGCCGTTGGACGAGCTGATCGCGGCGCGGGACGCCGTCGACGCGGCCGCCGGGGACCCGGAGAAGCTGATGTCGGCGACCGACGCGCTGCGCGAGACGTTCGTCCGGCACACCGGCGTCGCCGCCGAACGCCGCCCCGGCCAGACCTACGCCGGACGCACCCTGGTCTACCAGGACACCGTGCGCGACGTCCGGGTCCGGCTCGGCCGACAGGTGCTGGACGCGGCCGCCGCCCCGCTGGGAGTGGTGCTGGACAGCGCGCGCTGGCTGACCGCCCGGGTCGCCGACCGCTACCACGAGCTGTTCCACCGGCTGTTCACCACCGCCCGGGCCCGTGCCGGCGCGGCGGACGACGGCACGGTGCCGCTGCCCCGGCTGCTCGCCGAGGCCACCCCCGAGCTGCTGACCGCCACCGCGCGCGAACTGCCGCCGCTGGTCGCCGGGGTCGTCGCGGAGTTCCAGCGGCGCTGGCTGGAGCTGCTGCGGGTGCCGGACGGCGTCCGCCACCACGGCGTGGCGGTCGAGGCGGTCGCCCGGGAGGCGGCCGCGCTCTTCCCGCCCGAGCCGGCCCGCTGGGCCAACGCCGTCCAGCACTCCCCGGACCTGATGATCGCCGCCGCGGACGCCGGGGCGGTCGACCGCGGCGACTTCCTGCTCGTCCTCGGGGAGCTCCACCTCGCGGTCAACACCCTGGAGAGCCGGATGTTCGTCGCGCAGCACGACGAGCCCGAACGGCTGCTGGCCGCGGCCGCGGCGGACGCCCGGGGCCGGCGCGTCTACGCCGTGCCGCGCCGCGGCTCCGCCTTCGTCACCTCCCGGCTGTCGCCCCCGACGGCCCTGCTCTCACCGGAGTTCACCTACTGGTGCGCCGGTGAGGCCGCCCTCGACCCGCCGGTCGCCCCGCTGGCCGGCGGCGACCTGGACGTCCTCCTCGACGGTGCACGCCTGGTGGTGCGGGTGCGCGGCCGGGAACACCCCCTCGACCTGCTGGAGGTGATCGGCGAACTGCTCACCGCGAGCGTCGCCAACGCCTTCCGCCCGCTGCCCGCCGCGCCGCACCGCCCGCGCGTCACCCTGGACCGGCTGGTGCTCTGCCGCGAGTCCTGGACGGTCGACCCGGCGGCGGCCGACTGGGCCCTCCGCAAGGACGAGGGCGAGCGCTTCGCGGCCGCCCGCGCCTGGGCCGCCCGGCACGGCGTCCCGGAGCGCGCCTTCGTCAAGCTGCCGGTCGAACTCAAGCCCGTGCTGGTCGACTTCGGCTCGCTGCCGCTGGTGAACTTGCTCGCCAAGGGCATCCGGCGCAGCGTCGAGGAGGCCCCCGGCGCCGCCGTCACGCTCACCGAGGCCCTGCCCGACGACGAGGGGCACTGGCTGCCCGACGCCCAGGACCGGCGCTACACCAGCGAACTGCGCATGGTCGCCGTCGACCGGCTGCCCGTCACCCCCAGCCACCGGAGCGCCGGATGAAGCCCGTACCCAAGGCCCTGAACGTCCTCTCCGCGGCCGTCGCCGGCGCCCTGCTGCTGTCCTTCCTGGCCCTCGGCGCCGGGCCGCTGCCCGCCCTCGGCACCGCCCTGGACCCGGGCGCGGGCGTCTGGAACGCCGCCGCCGACGCCCGGCCGGTACGCACCGAGACCCTGCACCTGCCGGGGCTGCACGGGCCGGTGACGGTCTCCTTCGACGCCGACGGGGTGCCCGCCGTCCACGCGGGCTCCGACGAGGACGGGTTCGCCGCCCAGGGCTACCTGCACGCGCGGTTCCGGGTCACCCAGCTGGACCTCGAACGCCGGATGGCCCAGGGGCGGCTCGCCGAACTGACCGGCCCCGCAGCGGTGGAGAGCGACACCTTCCAGCTGCAGAGCGGCCTGCTCCGCACGGCACAGGCCGAGTGGGCCGCCACCGCGCCCGACAGCCCCGCCGGACGCGCGCTGACCGCCTACAGCCGGGGGGTCAACGCCCAGCTGGAGGAGCGCCGGCGGAACGGCGACTGGCCCGCCGTGTTCGCCCTGGCCGGCGTCCACCCCGCCGACTGGACGCCGGTGGACAGCCTCTCCGTGCAGGCCCTGCTGACCCAGAACATGAGCTACGGCACCGGCCCGCTGGCGTACGCGCTGCTGCGCGACTCGCTCGGCGAGCAGCGGACCATGGACTGGTTCCCGGTGCTGCCGACCAACGACCAACGGCCGTACGACACCGGACCGTACCGCTCGCTCGGGCTGGACCCGCTGCCCGCCGCGGGGAACGCCAACGCGGCGGTCCCGGACGACGCGGCGGTCCCGGACAACGCCGGGGTCCCGGCCGCCCCCGTCCCGTCGGCCGCCGCCGGGACGGTCACCGCGGCGGCGGACATCCTCGACCGGTTCCGCAGACTGCCCGCCACCGGCATCGACGTCTACTCCCACAGCAACGCCTGGGCCGCCAACGGCCCCGCCGTGGCAGGCGCCAGGTCGATCCTGGCCGGTGACCCGCACCTCCAGCTGACGCTGCCCTCCTTCTGGTACCAGATGGCGCTGTCCTCGCCCGGCAACACCGTGACCGGTGCGAGCCTGGTCGCCCTGCCCGGGATCCTGATCGGCCGCAACGCCCACCTCTCCTGGACGATGACGGACGTGCAGAACCAGTCGACGCTCTTCTACGTCGAACGGACCGACCCGCAGCGCCCCGGCGAGTACTACTGGCAGGGCGCCTGGCGCCGGATGGAACAGGTGCACTACACCATCCCGGTCCGCGGCGGCAGCCCGGTGCCGCTCACCGTCGACCTGACGGTGCACGGGCCGGTGATGAACCAGGCCGGGCAGACCACCTCGGTGTCCTGGATGGGCAACTACCCCTCCGCCTCGCTCGCGGCGGTCCTCGCCATCAACAAGGCGGCCGGGCAGGACGGCTTCCGCGCCGCCCTGGCCGGCTGGCGGGCCCCCACGCTCAACTTCACCTACGCCGACGACCAGGGCAACATCGGCGTCCAGGCCGCCGGGTACTTCCCGCAGGTCAAGGCCGGGCAGCCGTGGTTCCCGCTGCCCGGCACGGGGGAGTACGACATCTCCGGCACCATCCCGGTGGCCGCCCTGCCCCAGGTGCACAACCCCGCCGGGCACGTCGTCGCCACGGCGAACCAGCGCCCCGTCACCGGCGACTACCCGTACTACGTCGGCACCACGATGGCCGCCTACGACGCCGGGTACCGCGCCCAGCGGATCTACCAGGCGCTGGAGACCCGCGGCGCCCCGCTGACCGCCGACGACTTCGCCGCGCTCCAGGGCGACGTCACCGACCCGCTCGCCGCCCAGCTGGTCCCAGCGCTGCGCACCGCCCTCCAGGGCACCGCGCTCGACCGGGTCCAGCAGGCGGCGCTCGACCAACTCGCCGGCTGGGACCACCGGATGGACACCTCCGCGGCCGGTGCCACCATCTGGTGGACCTTCTGGAGCGACTACCTGTCGGTGGTCTTCCAGCCCTGGTGGAACGAGGCCAAGGTGCCCGTCGACAAGGACAGCCCGAAGCTGGACATCACCCCGAGCCGTGGGAGCCTCGACCAGGACCTCCAGACCTGGACCCTGCAAGACCCCGGCAACCCGGCCTTCACCCCGCCCGGCGGCCCCCCGGGCGACGCACCCGCCGCCATGCGCACCGCCTTCACCCGGGCGGTCACCGAACTGACCGCCAAGCTCGGCGACGACCCTGCCGCGTGGCGGTGGGGGCGGGTGCACACCCGGGAGATCCCCTCGATGCTCGACGTCTCCGCCCTGGGGGACGGACCGACCCCGGCCGGCGGCGACCGGTTCACCGTCAACGCCGCCGAGGGCGGCCTGAACTCCTCGTTCGGGCCCAGTTGGCGGATGGTCGTCGCCTGGACCGGGGACGGCCGGGCGGACGCCCGCGCGATCTACCCCGGCGGGCAGAGCGAGAACCCGGAGTCCCCCTGGTACCGCACCTTCGGTGCGGACTGGTGGAACGGGCGGCTGCGCCCGCTCCGGACGGCCGAGGACGACGCCCCGTCCGTCGCGGTGTGGACCCTGGAGGAGGAACTGTGAGGGACGTGGACCGGGTCTCCCGGACGGCGGCGGAGTCGGGAGTGGCGGCGGAGTCGGGAGCGGCGAGGGAGCGGAGGGCCGGTGCCGCAGGACCGGCCGCGGAGTCCGGGCGGGACCGGCCCGGCGGGCGGTGGCGCCGGTACGCCGCGCTCACCGTCGGCGGCTCCCTGGCGGTGACCCTCGCGACCGTGGTCCAGTGGTGGTTCGCCCCCTTCGCCGTCGGCCTCGGACTCGGGCTGCTCACCGCCTGGAGGGGGAGCCCGGGGCGGGCCGGTCTGCGGGCCGCGTCGGCGATCACCGTCCTCGCCGGCACGGCGGGTTGGGCCGTGCCGCTGCTCCGGCGGGCGGCCGACGGCGAGCCGGTGGTCGGCACCGCGCGCACCACGGCGGCGCTGGCCGGGCTGCCGGCGCTGGGCTGGCTGCTGATCGGCGTCACGCTGCTGCTCGCCGCGGTGCAGGGCCTGGCGGGCCTGTGGCTGGGTCGGGCCGCGGCCGGGCTGCGCCGGGTCTGATAGAACGGGTCGGTGACTCAGACACCCTCCTTCGAAGACCTGTTGGCCCTGATCGAGGAGCGCTCGACGGCGCTGGGCGCGGCGGTCGCCGGGGCGCCGGATCCCGAGGTCCGAGTGCCCGGCTGCCCGGACTGGTCGCTGCGGCAGCTGGCCGAACACCTCACCGAGGTCCAGCACTTCTGGTCGGTCGCGGTGTCCGCCGGACCGGGCACGGAGCCGCCGGCGGACACCGCACCGCCGGTGCGGCTGGCCGAGGCCACCGGCGACCTGGTCGCCGCCCTGCGCAAGTCCGGCCCGGACGCGGGCTGTTGGGCCTGGTGGGAGTCGACCGCGGCGCCCCGGACGGCGGCCGCGGTGGCCCGCCACCAGGTCCAGGAGGCCGCCGTGCACGCCTACGACGCCCAGGCGGCCGTCGGCGCTCCGCAGCCGGTCCCCACGGCAGTGGCCCTGGACGGCATCGCCGAGTTCGTCGCGGTGACCCTCGGCTCCAGCGGCGCCTGGCCGCACCCCGCCGCCCGGATCGGGCTGCACACCGCCGAGGGGCCGTCCTGGCTGCTGGAGCTCGGCCACCGGGGTGTCCGCCCGCTCGGCGCCGACGCCGATGGCGCCGCCACCGACGCCGCCCTGCACGGTACGGCGAGCGAGCTGCTGCTCGCCCTGTACGTCCGCCTCCCGTGGGAGGGCCTGCGGGTGGAGGGCGACCGGGCGCTACTGGGCCACTTCCTGGAGTGGCCCTCGCTGGACTGACGTCGGTTGCCCGGGGCCTCACCGCCGGACGGTGAGGCCGTCCAGGGCGAGGCCGAGCAGGCGCTCGGCCTGCGGCCGGTTCTCGGTGCCCGCCGCGGTGAGGGCGATGCCTTCGAGGGCGGCGGCGAGGTCGCCGGCGCGGAAGTCGGCGCGGACCAGGCCGGCGGCCGTGCAGCCGTCGAGGAGGGTGGCGACGGCGGCCCGGGCTCACCGAGCTGCCTGAGCACCCTCGATCCGGCGTGCGACGGCTGGAGCGCCTCCTTGAGCTGCGAATCGCACCGGTTGTCGCGAAGCCTTGACACTGCGTCACAGGCTGAGAATTCTGGTGCTGTACTCCAGGGACGTGAGGGACACGGCATGCCATGGTTTGACGAGAGCGGGCGCCACCAGGGTTTCCCGGCGGCGGTGTTGGCGGACGGCAGCGAGCCGGCGCCGGTGCCGGACGGGCGCACCACCTGGTGGCTCTACAACGGTGCGGACGGCCCTCGGGCCGTTGCGGTGCGGGGCGGTTGCAGCTGCGGTTGGCGGGGGGAGCGGCTGCACCTGCTGGACTTCGGTGACGACGAGGCGACCGAGGCGGTGGGTGAGGCCACCGGGCCGTTCGCGGACTGGGAGTGGCACGTCGACCAGGCCGAGGGCGTGGTGCCGCGCGAGGTCGAGGAACTGGTCGCGGCGTTGGTGGATCAGATCTGCGACCTGGCGGAGAGCAGGCCGTACGCCGCCGCCCGTGCGGCCGCCCGGTTCGAGCGCGCCGCCGGTTCGACTGCGCTGCTGGCCGGCCGCAAGGCCCGCAGCAACATGATGACCTGGGAGTACATCGGCCGCGCCTTCGGCTGCGGGCCGGAGGAGGCGCTGGAGCGGTTCGGCGAGACCTTGGACGACGTCGACCGGGGTGATGAGGGCCATCTCTGAGGTGCCAGTACCTTCCGGTGGGGTGGGGCCCGCAGGTAGCCCGGTGGGTGGCAGGGCGGAACAGCTGCCCGGTCCATGGCGATCACCCGGTCAGCGGAAGCGCCACAGGTGGTCGGACGTACCGTTGTCGTCCCACAGGACGACCTGGGCTCCCTGGGAGGTCGACGCCCCGGAGACGCCGAGGACACGGCCGCTGACGGCGGACTGGATGCGGAAGGTGTCGCCGCCGCCGTGTCGCAGGCGCCACCGGTGGTCCGCCGCCCCGTTGTCGGTCCACTGGACGATCCTGGAGCCGTTGGCCGTGCCGCCGCCCTCCACGGCGAGCACCTTGCCGCTGTTGGAGTTCGTGAGCCGCAGGTAGCCTCCGGAGTCGACCACCGCGGTCCACAGGTGGTCCGCGGTGCCGGTGTCGCCCCACTGGATCACCTGAGCGCCGTCGGCGGTCGACATGGTGAGCACGCCGAGCAGGAGTCCGCTGCCCACGTTCTGGATGCGCCGGGTTCCGGTCGGGACGAACCACCAACGGCTGGTGGCCGAGCTGGTGTCCGGGACCTGCACGGCGAAGGCGCCCTGGGAGGTGGAGGCGCCGGCGATGCCGAGCAGCTTGGCGCTGTTGGCGTTCTGCAGGCCGTGCGAGCCGTCGGCCGTCTCGACGACGGTCCAGCGGTGGTCGGCGGTGCCGTTGTCCGACCACTGGAGCACCGGGGCGTCGTCGGCGGTGGACATGTTCTGCACGCCCAGGACCTTGCCGCTGTTGGCGTTGCGCAGCCGCAGCGCGGAGCCGTCGACCACGAGCCCCCAGTCGTGGTCGGCGGTGCCGTTGTCGCCCCACTGCAGGGCGGGCCCGCCGTCCGCGGTGGACATGTTCTGCACGCCGAGCACGAGCCCGCTGCCCGCGTTGAGCAGGCGGAATCCGGTGGTGCCCCTGGTGTTCCAGTAGACGGAGTAGTTGAAGCCCTGCGCGTCGTGGAACGGGCCGAGGTCGACGGGCGACCCGTTGGCGGTCGCCGTGAAGGAGAGGCCCGTGGTGCCCGTCCTGGCGATCGACGCCGGGTCGAGGACCGGGAGCGAGGCGAGGGCGGTGCTGCCGTAGTTGCCGCACAGCACGACCGGGCCGTAGGTGACCGCGGTGACGTCCGGGTTGTCGTTGGCGGCTCGGAGCGTGACCTGCATGGGCAGCTTGACGGTCACCGTGTCGCCGGAGGCCCAGGAGCGGGTGACGGTGGCGTAACTGCCCGGCGTGGTGGCGATGTTCTGCACTGTGCCGTTGACGCTCACGGTGGCACCGGATGTCCAGGCCGGAATGCGGATGCGCATCGACCAGGTGTCGCCGGCGCTGCCGGTGACCGTGAGCGTGGTGGTGTCGTCCGCGGGGTACGAGGTGCTCTGGCTGACCGTGAGGCCGCGCTCGGCCCAGGTGAGGACCGTGGGCACGAACAGGTTGACGATCAGGGTGGTGCCGTCGCGGAAGTAGACGGAGTCCGCCAGTTTGGTGTTGGACTCCATGCCGGTGCCCTGGCAGCACCAGAAGGAGTCGTAGTCGGTGCTCCAGGTGCCGCCGCCCCAGGCCGGGCCGACACCGCGGCGGCTGCCGGCCTGCAGCGGGGTGAAGTAGGTGACGTGCCCGTGCGGGTCGGCCGGGTTCTGCGCGCCGACCACGTGGTTGAGCAGGGCGCGCTCGTAGAAGTCGAAGTACCCGGCCTGGGTCGGGTCCAACTGCCAGAGCTCACGGGTGAGTTTGAGCATGTTGTACGAGTTGCAGAGCTCGCAGTTGTCGTTGGTCAGCTGGGAGGCGATCGCGTCGGGAGCGCGGAAGTGCTCGGCCTGGCTGTTGCCGCCGATGGCGTAGGTGTGCCTGCTGGTGCAGATGGACCAGGCCTGGGAGGCGATGGTGTGGTAGCGCGCCGTCCCGCCGGCCCGGTACTCGCGGACGGCTCCGATCCACTTCGGCACCTGGGTGTTGGCGTGCAGGCCGTTCAGCTGGTCCTGGCCGGCGGCCAGCGGGTCGAACACGGCGGCGTGGTCGAAGCGCTGGGCGACCGTCAGCCAGCGTGCGTCCCCGGTCTGCAGGTTGAGGTCGGCCAGGATCTCGTTCATGCCGCCGAACTCGGTGCCCATGAGCGCCTGCATCTGGCCCTGGGTGAGGCTGCCGGTGCGCCGGTCGACCCAGCCGGCCATGGCCAGCAGCACGTCCCGGGCCTGGGTGCTGCCCATCAGGCGCCACACGTCGAGCAGGCCGGCCATGGTCTTGTGGACGCAGTAGTAGGGCACGTTGCCGTTTCTGAGCGAGCCTGACTCCAGCTGGGCGAAGTCGTTCTCGGGGAAGCCCGAGAGGTAGCCGGGGGAGAACCCCGGGACGGCGTTGTTCGCCTGGCACTTGGCCAACTCGGCCACCATGTAGGTGGCCTTGTCGCGGCAGATGGTGTCACCCGTTCCCGCGTAGGCCTGGGCCCAGGCGCTGAGGAAGTGCCCCTGCACGTGGGTGCGGAACGGGAACGACGGGGCGTCCCAACCGCCGTTCGCGGTAGCGGCGTTGGTGGACAGCCGGTGGTTCGCGCGGAAGTTGTACAACAGACGGTCGACGTCGACGAAGCGCAGGTACGCCAGGGTGCGGTCCTGGTTGTCGCGCAACCGGCCGGCGGTGAGCCGGACCTGGCCGAGGTCGAACGGCTGCGTCGAGGAGCCGGCGGCCTCGGCGGCCTCGGCGGCTTTGGCGGCGGCCGGGGCGAGGCCGAGACCGACGGTCGGCGCGAGCGCCAGGACGCCGGTCGCCTTGAGCAGGCTGCGGCGGTTCAGGGGAGGGGAAGACATCGCTGGATCTGGTCCTTCCGGGTGGGGGAGGAGATCGACGCTGATCTGTTAGCGCTAACAACGTGCTTCGAAGGGTGTCGGGCCGGCAGGGCGGGTGGCGGGCGGTGGAGGTGGCGTCGAAGGGTCGCCGGGGCGCGAAGACCGCGAAATCCGACCTTTCGACAGGTGTCACGTTTATAGCCCCGGCGCCCGGACCCCGTCCAGAGGTGCGACAGGCCACCGATGTTGCCCGTGCCGGATGCCTCGGCGCCATATCGGCGGGTGGCGAGAGCGGGGAGCCGCTTGACGTGCGCCGCTCACCCCCTTGGGGTCCCGGTCCGCCCTCGCTCGCAATCGCCAACTGTTAGCGCTAACAGACCCCACTCTCCTCCCCACCCGTGCAGCGGACGCCATCTGGATCGTCCGCACCGGGCCGGCCAACAGCTCCTGCCTCACACTCGAGTCGTTCGCCAAGCCCGGCCGGTTCCTCCTGCACTACCTTGGTGCTGCACAGCGACGCCCAACAGGACGAGCACGGGCACGTGCAGGGCGGCCCAGGAGGCCGACAGGAAGACACCGAACCGGTCGCGGTTCGAGGGCGCGGCGTGCCGGGGGCCGGTGGAGAACGAGGAGGTGCTGGGCGTCGGCATGGCGGGAACCTCCGCAGCCTGGGACGGGTTGACTGTCCCAGTGAACTGCCGGTTCGTCGCCGCGATCCGTAGTCGGACTACGGCCCGTAGTCCGGCTACGGGTCAGATCAGCTGCACACCTGCCCGAGCGGCGAAGTCGCGCACTCCCGGAAGCCGGCGGTCGTACCGCAGCAGACCGATGGCGAGGTTACGGACGGCACCCCGCCGCACCTCTTGCGGGGCCGTCTCCTCGGCGGCGAGCAGGGCCCGATAGCACTGCTCGTACTTGCCCCACTGGTCGAAGGCGCGGGCCACGTCCGTGAAGAACCTGGCCTGCCGTTCGGCGGTCGGCAGCGCGGCCGGGTCGATCGCCCGGCCGGCGTCGTCGAGCTCGTAGTGCACCGACAGCTCGTGCAGTGCGACGCCCTGGACACCGTCCGCCCGGCCGGACCCACCCGCAGCCACGTCCGCGCCGAGAACGCCGACATCCGTGCCGCCATGACACCACCGATGCCGCGCGGGTGGCCCCCGGCTTCGACGGCACTTTCGAGGGCATTTACCTGGATTAATGCGCGGTATTGCATCGGATGCAACATCCGGCATGTGCTGCGCATGGTCGTGAGCTGCGACTTTACCGGGGGATCGACTGAGGCCGGTCCCCCGGTTGGCGTTCCTGGTGGGGCGGGCGTAACCGATGCAACGATGTTGCGTTAGATGCAACGTGAACAGAGTGCTGGACCTGCCGGGCTCGGCCCATCTGGTGCTGGCCTCCGGGGTTGCCTATCTCGACCCGGAGCCGGCCGCCTTCGAGGCGATGCTGGAGGGCTGGGCGCTGCAGCAGCGGGCCCGGTTTCTGGATGTCGAGCAGACGATCGCGCCGCGGCTGCGGCTGGTTCGGCGGTTCGCGGAGTTCACCAACGAGTACCCGTGGCAGTGGACGCCGTTGGAGGCGGAGGCGTTCATCGACAGCCTTCGATCGCGCCGTCAGGGTCTGGCTGTGTCGACGGGGCAGAGCTACCAGGACGCGCTGCGACTGTTCTGCGGCTATGCCACCGATGGCCGGTACGGGTGGCCAGCTCGGTGTCTGGATCTCTTCGGGACTGTGCCGGCACAGATCCTGCACGAGTGGAACACCGTCAGCCACACCAGCGACTACGAGGGCAGCCCCCGACGCCGCCCGCTGACCTACGACGAGGTGCAGGCGCTGTTCGACGCGGCGGACGGACGGGTGGAGGAGATCCGGGCCCGCCGGCGCAAGGGTGCTCTGGCCGCGCTGCGGGACGCGGTCGCGTTGAAGACGGTGTACGCCTTCGGGCTTCGGCGCCGGGAGACATGCTGCCTGGATCTCCCGGACCTTCGGCGCAACCCCAAGGCCCCGCAGTACGGGCGCCTGGGCGCGCTTTTCGTGCGCTACGGGAAAGCGTCCCGAGGCGGACCGCCGAAGCGCCGCACGGTGCTTACCGTCCCGGAGTTCGACTGGATCGTGGAGGCCCTGGAGTACTACCTGCAGGAGGTGCGGCCTGCATTCGCGCCAGGCAGGCATCCGGCGCTGTGGATGACCGAGCGGGTGGGCAGGCTCTCGCTGCGGCGTCTGGACGAGGCGTTCGAGACAGCCCGATGCCTGGCCGGGCTCCCGGAGGAACTGGACCTGCACTGCCTGCGGCACTCCTACGTCACGCACCTGGTGGAGTTCGACTATCCGGAGCGATTCGTGCAGGAGCAGGTGGGCCACGAGTACGCTTCCACGACCGCGATCTACACGGGCGTGTCCGACGACTACCGCACTCGTTTGGTGCAGCGTGCCCTCAAGGAGCGGCACGCCGGGTTGTGGGAGGTGGGTACGTGATCAGGAAGATGGGCTTCCGTTGGCACCTGCGGCAGTTGATGGCTCAGCGAGAGATGTTCCAGACTGCGGACCTGGTGCCGAAGCTGGCCGAGCGCGGTGTGCACCTCTCCCGTGAGCAGGTATTCCGTCTTGTTACCCAGCCGCCGCAACGGCTGTCGATGGACACCCTGGCCGCGCTGTGCGACATTCTGGGCTGCGGGGTCCAGGACCTGATCGAAGTGGTTGTCGTCGACGAGCAGGTGCGCAAGAGCGGCACCGGCGGCGGGGTGGAACCTGCCGCGCCGGGGCCAATGGCACGCAGGACCACGATCCGCCGCCCTGGCCAGACGTGAACGGCACCGAGGCTCGCGACGAGGTGCTGCAAATCGTCGGCACCGAGCTTCCGTTGCTCGACGAGCGGGTTGTGGCGCAGGTGGTGGTCAGTGCGGTGGTGCCGCGCACCGGCCGCTCCACCCTCGCCTACCTGAAAGACCACCACGACTGGCTCACCGCAGGTGACCCGCGGCTTCCGAAAACGGCGTTACGACTGCTGGTCGAGCTCCGCGCCGCCGGCGCTATTGAGGCCGTGGTCCCGGGATGTGCGGACTGCTCCCTGCCCCGAGCGCTGACCGGCCGTCGTGAGGACGGCTCCTGGATCTGCCGGCCCTGTGCGTCCGCCCGCTCGAGCGAGACCTGCGACCAGTGCGGACGCCTACGCCCGGTCGTCGCCCGCCAGGCCGATGCAACCGCCCTGTGCGACACCTGCTACCAGCGCCCCACCACACCCTGCTCGGGCTGCGGCCGGGACCGTCCCGTCAAGGCCCACACGGCCGACGGCCCGCTCTGCCAAGGCTGTTACAGCCGCAGCCCACGCACCTGCGGCGGCTGCCACCAAGAGCGCCAGATCGTCATCAAGGCCAGCGGCTCCCACCCGGACCTGTGCGCCAGCTGCTACAACGGCCCCCGAAAGCCCTGCTCGCGCTGCGGCAAGATCCGAACCTGCCGAGGAGTACGCACCGGCACCTACCTGTGCCTGTCGTGCGCCCCACGCCCCCAGGCCGCCTGCGCCCGGTGCACCAAGATCCGCGACGTGAAGACCCGCTGGCCCATCGGCCCAGTCTGCAGCTCCTGCTACGGCTTCATCCGCAAACACCCCCAACCATGCCCAGCCTGCGGCGACCACCAGCCCATGATCGGCGCCACCCCGGACGGATCACCACGGTGCGGACCCTGCAGCGGAGTTGACCGCCGCTACGCCTGCCCGCGATGCGGCGGACCCGACAGCCCCGGACGACCCGGCGCATGCTCCCGCTGCCAGAGCGCCGACGAACTGCGGCGCCACTTCGGTACCAGTCCCCTCCTCGCCTCGCTGATCGCCGGCCTTGAAGCCAGCGAGCGCCCCGACCACGTCCTCCAATGGCTCCAACGCTCCGACAGCTCCGCCGCCCTCCTGCGCCAACTGCTCGGCAGCGGACACCAGCCCACCCACGAACTCCTCGACGCCTTCCCCCGCCGCACCGCCGCCGTCCACCTGCGCCAGCTCCTCGTCACCCACCAGATCCTGCCCGAACGCAACGAGCGCCTCGCCCGCGCCGAAACCTGGATGCACCGCCTCCTCGCCGACGCCTCCCTTGAGCACCGCCACCTGCTACAGCCCTACACCACCTGGCTGATCCTGCGCCGCCTCCGCCATCGCGCCGACACCCACGGCCTCACCGACTCCAGCGTCAACTACGCCCGCGACCAAGCCCGCTCCGCACTCGCCTTCCTGCGCTGGCTCGACGAGCAATCCCTCACCCTCGACCGAGCCGGCCAGCACGACGTCGACCGCTGGCTCACCGAAGGGGCGACCACCCGCCTACGGCTGCGTGACTTCCTGCGCTGGACCGCACGCCACAAGCTCAGTGGCGAACTCAGCGTTCCCGCGATGCCCAACAGCCAGGCGGTCGTCTTCCTCGACGAGGACCTCCAAGTGGAGCTGCTGCACCGGTGTGTCCACGATCAGGGCCTGCCCGATGACGTGCGGGCCGCCGGTGCGCTGCTGCTGCTCTTCGGCGCCAAGCTGACCCGCATCGCCCGACTGCCTGTGCAGGACTTCACCCAGGACGGTGACCAGGCGTTCATCACCTTCGGCGGCCAGCCGGCCCCTTTGCCGCCGGCCATCGCCCGACTGCTGACTACCCAGGCGGCCACCCGTCCCCGTTACCTCGCCCGGCACCACATCGAGGCTTTGCCCCAGCAGTGGCTGTTCCCAGGAGCACTGCCCGGCCGCCCAGTCAGCGCCCACCGGCTCGGTGAACGGCTTGTCGCCCACGGCATCGAGGTCCGGGCAGCCCGCAACACCGCCGTCCTCTCCCTTGTCCAGGACCTCCCAGCGCCGGTAGTCAGTGAACTGCTGGACCTGCACATCAGCACGGCGGTCTACTGGGGCAAGCGCGGTGGCCGTGACTGGACCGGCTATCTCGAGGCCCGCCGTACAGGAGCGACGCCCGGCGGCCTTCGCTGAGGTTTGACCAGGCTAGCCCTTGTGGCAGGCGGATCAGGCTGGGTGGGGCCACTACTCGATCCGCTCAGAGACGTTGCAGGTCTCGGTCGTACAAGGCGAGCTCTACCGCCGGACCGCGTGTAGGAGCTCGCTTGATCTCGTAGAGTCGCGGCATGGGCACATACGATGATGACCTGAACGAGTTGATCGATGCCTGGGTCGAGGAGCAACTCGCTTTGTCGCCCGAATGGTGCGCGGAGAAACGGGACGCGATCTTCGCTCTGCTGGGGCTCCTGCCCGTGGAACAGGCAGCCACCTAGCACAAGTTGATGCCATCTCGCGCAGCTTGTCGAGTGCTGTATCGGTCGCGCCCTGATACCCAAGACGTTCGCCGAGGCTGGGCATGGTCGGCATGCCGCGGCCGGTCGGCTACGCAGCGTGCCACTGGTGGCAGTGACTGGCACCTTAAGCATGAGTCCGCGGACATCTCCAATTGATGGCCGATTGATGGAAGTTACTTCCAGGAATTCGGCCGTAGCGCCTCCGGCTGCCTTCCGTCGGGTGTGTGAGCCGGGGTAGTGTCCCTGCGGCCAGCCGACCGGCGCCCTTGCCGGATGCCTCGCTTGCCTTTCTTCTGGACCTCCTCCAGTCTCTGCATCCGCCGGAGACCGAGTCCGCAGCGAGCATCTGGGAAGCCGCGTACTGGTCGGCAATCCGGGCGGTCGCTGACGATCCCCGGCCCGTGTTCGGGGGGCGAGTCGCCGACGTCAGAGGTGCCGTCCGGTGTCAGTTCGGTTTCGGCGGGCTGGAGCATGTGGCCCTTGACAGGTTCGGGGCTGCTTGGCGAGGCGTATAGGTGGGGGGCAAGATAACGCCGCAGGCATAAGAGCGTCCGCCAGTAGGCGTTGACCTGGGCTATCGGATTCGGGGGGCTGCGCGGGCGGGTGTCTTACCGGTGGGTATGCCAGGGTCGTCGGACCAGGCTACGGACGGTGATGACGTCCGTGCCTCAGGTAGAGGACCGCATCGCCGCCGCTCGGCGGGGGCCGTGCCGCTCCGCCTCAACGCGACGATGAGCCTGAGGAACTGCACAGGAAGCGGGACTCGGTCAGAGTCGTCGGATGGCGCGCGGAGGCGGCCCTGGCGGCCTTGCGACGCATCGTTCAGTGGCCCATGGCGGAGTACAGCCGGCTACCGGTCTTCGGGTCTCAGGTCCGGATGGCAAGGGCGAGGACGGTGTCGAGCGCAACTTCCAAGGGTCGCGTGCTCCGTTGTACCTGGGCGAGTAGCAGTCCGCCTTGCAGGGTGGCGAGCATGGTGGTGGCGAGGTCGTCCGGGTCGATGCCGGGTGCGAGCTTCCCGTCGGTGTGAAGCGACCGGAGTCCTTCGCTGATGGCAGCTGACCATCGCTCGAATCCGGCGGCGATGAGGGCTCGGGCCTCGGGATCGCTCTCGGCGAGTTGACCGCCGAGCGAACCGAGTGGGCAGCCGCCCTTTGCCTGGCTGTGCTTCACGCCGGCGATCAGCATGTCCCGCCAGGCTGCGACTCCGTCTTCACCGCTGAGCGCCTCCCGATTGTGGTGGACGAGGGTGTCGGCCTGGTGGTCGATGACCGCCTGGAGGAGCTCGTTCTTGTCGGGGAAGTAGTGGTAGAGCTGCGAGCCGCTGACCTCCGCTGCCCCCTTGACGTCTTCCAGGGTGGTACCCGCGACCCCGCGCTCGTGGATCAAGGCCGCAGCCCCCTCCACGATTCGGCCCCGGACGCGCTCGCCCTTCGCGGTGAGCCGCGGCCGGTCGTTCGTCTTGTTCGCCATGGACCCATGGTAGCGATTCTGAGTTTGACAGCCCAGTCTGGCCGGGATCAGACTGAGTTGCGCAACCCACTTTGCGGGCCGCGTGACTCGCCACCGCAGCACCGGCCCCGCGAAGCAGCATGAGCCGTCCCACCTGAACAGCCCCACAGAAGACGAGAGGTAATCCCGATGAGCACACTCCCGGGAAAGACCGTGATGATCACGGGCGCCAACGTCGGGATCGGCAAGGACGTGGCCCGGCAACTGGCCCTGCGACCGGAGACGGCCCGCATCTACCTGGCATGCCGCAACCGAGACCGGGCGACAACGGCAAAGGCCGACCTCGAAGCCGCAACCGGCCGGCGCATCTTCGACATCGTCGTCATGGATGTCGCCGATCTCGGCTCGGTCCGAGCCGGCCTTGCGGCCATCGACGGAACCGTCGACGCATTGGTCATGAACGCCGGCGTCATCGGCCCGCGGTCGATGGAGTTGACCGCCGACGGGGTCACCAAGGTCTTCGCGACGAACGTTCTGGGCCACGTCGCGCTCCTCGAAGGACTCCTGGCCGAGGGGCGGCTCGGCGAGGTCGCGGTCCTCGCCGGAAGCGAAGCAGCCAGGGGACTGCCGATGCTGCGGATGAAGCGGCCGTCCTTCGCCTCGACCTCTGCCGACGAACTCGCCACCGTCATCGACGGCAGCTACTTCGCCGACGGAAAGACCGACTTCAACCTCGCCTTCGGGCAGGCCAAGTACATCGGGGCCCTCTGGATGGCCTACCTGGCCCGCCAGCACCCCGACCGCCGCTTCATCACCGTGAGCCCCGGCGCCACCACCGGCACCCAAGCCTCCAACGACATCGCCCTACCGCTGCGCATGGCGTCCAAGTACGTCCTGCCCGCCCTGGGGATCTCCCACAAGCTTGAGGTCGGCGCGAAGCGACTGGTCGACGGTGTCACCGACCCGACCCTGTCCAGCGGCGTGTTCTACGCCAGCGCGGCCAACAAGCTGAAGGGCCCCCTGGTCGACCAGGCGGACATCTTCCCCGACTTGGCCAACCCGTCGTTCCAGGACCACGCCAACGACGCCATCCACCGCTTCATCGTGTAGAGCGTCGGCCAGTACGCCAAAACGGAGAGGGTGGCACGACGGAGGCAGGTTTGATGATCATGGAGTTGCCTACGCTATGTGATCATCTGGGGGGTTGGTGTCCGTCGTGCCCGCGTCCATCATCGACCCGATCCGTGAGGAGTTCCTGAGGCTGATCCCTGCCCGGCCCGATTCGCACCCGCTGGGGTGCCACAACCCGCGGATCGCGGACGCGGTCGTGTTCGGCCGGCTTGTCCTGGCGCTGGTCTCGGGGATGGGCTACGAGAGGGTCGCTGACCGGGCCTGTTCGGCGACCACGATCCGCCGGCGGTGGGACGAGTGGATCGAGTCCGGTGTCATCGGCCACCTGCTCCTCGCGGTACTGCGAGCGTACGACCAGATGGTGGGCCTGGAACTCGAGCACCTCGCCGCCCGGTGTGAGGCCCTCGCGATCGAGCGGCTGCGGGCAGGCAGCCCTTGATTGGCCTGACCAGGATGCCGTCGATGACGAACGGCGGCATGCAGCGCGGCATCTACGGCCGTGCGGAGAGCCCGTACAGCGCCTATCGGCTGGGGGAGTGCCTACGGCTCCGGGGCCTCCACGGGCTGGAGCGCCGCGACGACCACCACGTTCGGTGCGTTCGGCCTGGGCGAGCACTCAGGACCGAGGGCCGGGTGCCCTGACCGACGGTCTGCTGGCCGCCGTGCTGATCGGCCTGGCTGCTCAACTCGCTCGACGGCCTCTGGCGGGCAGACCCGCTGGCTGGCTACGTCCTCGTCTACTACGCGGGCGCGAGGTCAGGGAGATCTTCTTCGGCGACCACTGACGGCTCCGGCGCGGTTGGAGCCCAGGGGGCTGGTCCTGTGCGAGGGCGAACCTGCCGTGCGTCTGTCGTGGGCGCTTGGCGATGACAGCATCACCGCCGTGCCGACCGGAAGGGGCGAACTCGGTACCGCCGCACCTCACGGACTCGTGCGTGCTGCCGCCGGCAACCATCAGGCGGGTTCCGAACGGTGGAGGGTGTGCGGCTCCTACTTCGGGTGTCACGGGCGGTCGGTGAGGTGCTGGCGGAGGGCCGCGAGTCGGGCGAGGCAGGCGTCGATCGAGGCGATGGCGGTGTCGATCTCGGCGCGGGTGCGGTCGGCGACCTGGTCGAGCTGATCCTGGAGCCGCTGCCAGCGTTGCTCAGCGGTGGCGTGATCAGGTACGTCGCTGGTCGTTGTCATGCCGGAGTTCTTCGGTGTGGGCGGTCGGGGGTGTCGAGTCGGATCGCGCGGTCCGGGTGGGGGTCGGCGGGGCGGGTGCCTCGCGCACCGGGCGTCATCCTCTGGATGGCTCAGGAAGTTGTCATCGGATGGATGACATGCTAGAACGGATTCAGGTGAAGCGCACTGGCAACCCATATCCAATGGAGGTGTTTCGCGATGCTGATGCGCACTGACCCGTTCCGCGAGCTGGACCGTCTGACCCAGCAGTTCCTGGGCACGAACGGCACCTGGTCGCGTCCGGCCCCGATGCCGCTGGACGCCTGCCGCGTGGGCGACGAGTACGTGATCTCCTTCGACCTGCCCGGGGTGGACCCGCAGGCGATCGACATCGATGTCGAGCGGAACATGCTGACCGTCAAGGCCGAGCGCCGTCCGCGCCACGAGGGTGAGGACGTGAAGTGGGAGCTGTCCGAGCGTCCGCTCGGCGTGTTCTCCCGCCAGGTCATGCTGTCCGACACGCTCGACCCCGAGGGGATCAGCGCCGACTACGACGCCGGGGTGCTGACGCTGAAGATCCCGGTCGCCGAGAAGGCCAAGCCCCGCAAGATCGCGATCAGCCACCGCAGCGAGCGCAAGCAGATCCAGGCCTGACCCCACGCAAGCGGCGCTGTCCCGCGCGGCTCCCCCCACCGTGCGGGACAGCCCACCCCCGGGCCCCACCCGGACCCGCCCCCCGAGCACGCCGAGTGCTGTGCAGGCCGAACCGACAGCGAGAACGTCATGCACACCCTCCACACGGCGGCCGCCCTGGTGACCGCCCGCGGTGACCTCGACCTCGCCACCGCCCCCGAACTGCGACGCAGCCTGAGCGCCGCACTCCGGACGGACCGCGAGGTGGTGCTCGACCTGGCCGGTGTGGAGTTCATGGACTGTGCGGGCCTGGGTGCGCTGGTGCACGCCCAGAATCAGGCCGACCGCCTCGGCGCCCGCCTGATCCTGCGCGGGGCCGGCTCCCGGGTGCTGCGCCTGCTCAGGCTCACCGGCCTGAACCGGCGGCTGATCGTCGAACCCTGACCGCGGGCGCGTGCCGCGCCCGCCCGGATGGAGGGAGATACGAGGTGACCCTGCGATGGGAGGCGTTCTTGGAGCGCG
The DNA here is from genome assembly GCF_042884005.1 of Kitasatospora sp. NPDC058162. Lineage (NCBI taxonomy): Bacteria > Bacillati > Actinomycetota > Actinomycetes > Kitasatosporales > Streptomycetaceae > Kitasatospora > Kitasatospora sp. NPDC058162. The sequence goes on along the minus strand of NZ_JBHVUS010000001.1, from coordinate 233,120 downwards.
TCCGGGAACGCGGCGAGTACACCACCGCCCAAGAGGCCGAGCGCGCGGCCCGTGTCGTGCTCGCCCTGCTCGGCGCACACCTGGTCGGACAGGTCCGTGCCGAACTCGCGGCCAGGCTGCCCGAGACCCTCGCCCTGGTCCTGCTCAACCCGCTGCAGGCCGCCGAACCGCTCACCGCGGAACGGTTCGTGCGCGCAACCGCCGCCTGGATCGAGGGCGCCACCGAAACCACCGCCGTGTGGGACATCGGCGCCGTGCTGTCCACGGCCGCCGACGCCGCGGGCGACGACCTCATGGAGCGCATCCTGTTCCAGCTGCCGCCCGGCTACGACGTCCTCTTCGGCCGGCCCCAGCCCGGCCGGCGGCCCTGACCCACGCCTGCCGCCCCAAAAGCGGCCTGCCACGTACGGAAGGCACTCGACATGACCTGGCACCACCTCGTCCAGCGGGTCCGCGACCTCGGCCGCTACGACAGCGACCGGGAAGCCGAACACATCCTCGACGCCGTTCTCGGCATACTCGGCTCCCAGCTCACCGGCGACGAACGCTGCGACCTGGCCGCGGCCCTGCCCGAACGCGCCCGTGCCGCCCTCGTCGCCCCGATCCCCCTGACCGAACCGGTCACCGCCCCCGCCTTCGTCGAAGCCCTCGCCCGCAACCTGAACACCACCCTCGCCGGCGCCCGCTGGGACGCCTCCTGCGTCCTTGCCGCACTCACCGACCTCGCCGGCGAGGAGCTCACCGACCGCCTCCTCGCCTACCTCCCCCGCGGCTACGCGCTCCTGTTCGGCCGCGCCGACCTCACCCCCGCCGCCGCCTGACCCCTGTGCCAGCCAGGACGGCCGAAGATCCGTACCACGCGCATGACAGAGCGAATATCGGTAAAAGGTGACGAACGAGTGGTGCTGATGCGCCGCCCGGTGGACGACTGGAGGAACCGATGAGTGACCTGTCGAACAAGGCGCAAGAACTGGCCGGCAAGGTGAAGGAGAAGGCCGGCGAGCTCACCGGTGACGAGGAGCTCAAGGGCGAGGGCCAGGCCGACCAGGTGGAGTCGAAGGTCAGGCAGGCCGCCGACGACGTCAAGGACGCAGCGCAAGCCGCGGCCGACCGGGCAAAGGGCGCCCTGAAGCGCACCGACTGACGACGGAAAGGAGCACCGTCATGGCCGTGTTCCTGGTCATTCTGCTCATCGCCGTGGTGTTCGGCTTCGTCGGCGCCTTGGTGAAGGGCCTGCTGTGGCTGCTCGTGATCGGCGCCGTGCTGTTCGTCGCCGCCCTGGTGCTCGGGGGCGTGCGCCTGGGGCGCGGGCGGAGCTCACGCAGATTGCGCTGAGCCGGGGATGACCCGTGACGGCACCACAGTGCAGGCCCCGCTGTGATGCCGCAGGCGCGTCCGGACGCTGCCCCCGCACCGGTTCGGCGGGAAGCACGAAGCAGGGTGAGCCGCCGGACAGTCGGCGGCTCACCCGTTCTGAGAGGGCATCCGGGTGCCAAGTAGCGTGGCCGGCGTGGGCCGTGCCGGGTTCTGCGGCGCGGGAGGAAAAGGGGCGGGCATCCTGCCGGGTTGGAGAGCTGCGGTGTCGCGTCGTTTCGACTGCGCGGATTCCTTCGAGCGCGCCAGGGGTTTGCACGAGGCCGTTTCGGCGGTGCGTCGGGGTGAGCTTGTCGTGCTGCCCACCGACACCGTCTACGGCGTGGGTGCCGACGCCTTCGGCCCTGGGGCCGTCGCGCGGCTGCTCGGGGTCAAGGGCCGGGGGCGGCAGATGCGTTCCCCGGTGCTGGTCGGCTCCCCACACGGTCTGGACCTTCTGGTCGACGGCCTGCCGCGGCGCGCGCGGGACCTCGTGGAGGCGTTCTGGCCGGGCGGGCTGACCCTGGTCGCCCGCCACAAGCCTTCCCTGGAGTGGGACCTCGGCGAGACGAACGGCACCGTGGCGGTGAGGATGCCCGCCCACCCGGTCGCCCTCGATCTGCTCGCGGAGACCGGGCTGCTGGTCGTTTCCAGTGCCAACCTGACCGGGCACCCGTCCCCGCAGGACTGCGGTGCCGCACAGGGCATGCTCACCGACTCGGTGGCCGTCTACCTGGACGCAGGCCCAACGCCCGCAGCCGTGCCGTCCTCGATCGTGGACATCACCGGCACGGCGCCCGTGCTCCTGCGCGCCGGCGCGATCAGCGCCGGCCAACTGCGCAAGGTCGTCCCGGACCTTGAGGAACGCTGAACAGCCGGGTCATGCCACCTCGTCGGCAGGCGGGTCAAGGCTGCGGGCGGTGACCACGTGGGCGGTGCCGTCGGTGAGCCGGTAGGACAGCCCGACCACGGCGGACCCGGCCCGCCAGGACCGCTTCGGCGAGCGCGCGGGAGCGGTCCAGCAGCAGGTCCACGGTGTGCCGTATGTGCTCGGCGATGAAGTCCGCGTCCTCGGTGTGCCCGGCCGCGCGGGCGGCCGGCACGCTGGGGGTCACCTTCTCGACCACGTCCCGCACGTACCCGCTGGCGGTGGTGCCGTCGGCCACGGCGGCACGGGTGGCCGCGACCGCGCCGGACTCGTCTGATGTCCTCCATGGCGATGCGGTACCTGCCGCCGGTGTGGGGCAGTCCGAAGTCGCCCTGCAGGATCTTCGCCCGGGGGAGATCCAGACGGGTGGGCCGTGCGGGTGCGGCGTGCGGCTGGGGCGTCGGTGGGCGGGGCGAAGAGAGCGGAGAGCTTCAGGCGCTCCAAGGCATGGAGGATCTGGCTGCCTAGGTGTATTGACCCGCAGGGTTGTTGACTCGGCTGATGGGCGGCTGGCCGCCGAGAGCGGTGTGGCCGCGGTGGTGGTTGTAGGTGTGGATGAAGTCCGCCAGGGCGTCGGTGCGTTCGGCATTGCTGGAGTACGGGCGTACGTAGGCCCATTCGTCGAGCAGGGTGCGGTTGAGGCGTTCGACCTTGCCGTTTGTTTGCGGGCGGTAGGGGCGGGTGCGTTTGTGGATGACGCCGGCGTCACTCAAGGTCTGCGCGAACAGCCTGGACCTGTAGCAGGAGCCGTTGTCGGTGAGGACCCGCTCGACGTTGATGCCGTACGCGGAGAAGAAGGCGTTGGCACGCCCCCAGAAAGCGGCGGCGGTCTCCTGGCGCTCGTCGGTCAGGACCTCGCTGTAGGCGAGTCGGGAGTGGTCGTCGACGGCCGTATGGACGAAGCTGTAACCGATTACGGGGCTGCCGCCCCTGCGGGCGTCCGTTGTGGCTTGCCGGTTGCTGGCGGCCTGCTGGCGGGGCATGATCCGATGCCCGCCGCCATCGGGGATGTTGCCGAGCTTCTTGATGTCGACGTGGACCAGTTCACCCGGGCGTGATCGCTCATAGCGGCGGATGACCTGGCCGGTCGGTCGGTCCAGCCAGCTCAGACGGTTCAGGTTGTTGCGGGTCAGGACTCGGTGGACGGTCGAGGCGGGCAGTCCCAGAATTGGGCCGATCCTTGCTGGGCCGAGCTTTCGCTCACGCCGCAGCTCGCAGATGCGGGTCTCGGTATCGGCGGGGGTGCGGTGGGGAATGGTCCGCGGCCGACTGGAGCGGTCGTGCAGGCCGGCGTCGCCTTCGGCTTTCCAGCGGCGGACCCACTTGTGGGCTGTTGCTCGGGAGATGCCCATCTCGTCGGCCACGTGGGCGACGGGCCTGCCGGCTCGGACTCGGTCGACGAGGAGCCGTCTGCCGTGGACGGTCAGCCGGGCGTTGGGGTGGGGCAAGAAGACCTCTGCGGTGATGTGTGGGCTGGGCAATGCCGCCGCCCTCGGCCGCCCCCTGGCCGCGCCTCGGGGGTCTCGTGAGGGCCGCGGACGAGACGTGCGAAATCGGGAGCTGGCGTCGCTGCTGTAGCGGTGGTGGAGGCGTGCGCCGTTGCGCGTCACCCTCGGGCCGTTTGGGCGGCCCGAGGGTGACGTGGGTTCAGTTCATGTGCTTGTCGAACCACTCGACCAGCTGCTCGGGGTGCTCGGAGAAGTAGTTGTAGCCGTCCCAGCGCCGGGTGCTGCCCTCGATCCAGAACAGCTTCTTGTCGCCGACGGGGACGGCGTCGAAGATCGCCTGCACGTCGGAGGGCTTGGTCAGTGCGTCGTCCCGCACCTGGGTGATGAAGGTGGGCACCTGGCAGCTCTTGGCGTACTCGATCGGCGACACCTCGTCGATGGTGAAGCTGAGGTTTAGCTCCACCTCCCGGTCGACGGCCTCGAACTGGTCCGCGATCCCCATCGCCTCCAGGTTGCGCTCGACCATCGCGCGCATCGAGATCGGCTGGATGGCGACCAGGGCGTGCACGTCCGCGAAGAGCTCCGGGTGCCGGGCCATCGCCATGAACGTGGCGTTGGCGCCCATGCAGCGGCTGAGCAGGCCCACCTTCATGGTGGCCGCGTCGGGGCGGGACCTGGCGTACCGCAGCGAGCCGGCCACGTCGCGGGACTCGAACTGGCCCCAGGTGAAGATGAAGCCGTTGGCGTCGCCGCTCTGGCCGTGGTTGCGGGCGTCGTAGGTCAGCACGTTGTAGCCGGCCTCGTGCAGGTGCTGGTACTCCCGCATGTAGTTGACCTCGACGGTGTTGCCGGGGACGAACTGCCACGGGGGCAGGTGCGAGGGGAAGCCGTAGCGGTTCATGGGCATCGGGTGGTTGGCGATGACCAGCTTGTCCGAGCCCGGGCAGGGGATCCACCACGCCTCCAGCGGGGTGCCGTCCAGGGACGGGAACGTGACGTCCTCGTACGCCATCCCGTACTCGTCCGGCGTGTGCAGGACCGGCGCACGCACCGGGCTGCTGAGGCCCTTCGCCAGACCCTTGACCATCTCCGAAATATCCGCCATGACAGTATCTCTTTCTCTTTCGTGGTGAGATCGTCTGGTATTTCCTTCGGCTATGAGAACGTAACTTTCGGGTCGATAAGAAGCCACTGCTGAAGGGTGTACTGGCAGGGCACCCCTCCATCCGGCATGGCTCCGGGATGTCGCCCTAATCTGGAAACCGTGGACAATGCAGCCGAGACCCGGGAGTTCCTGACCTCCCGCCGCGCCAGGATCAGCCCGCAGCAGGTGGGGCTGCCCGCCCACGGCCCCCGTCGCGTGCCGGGACTGCGGCGCTCCGAGGTCGCGCAGCTTGCCGGGGTCAGCGTCGAGTACTACGCGCGGCTGGAGCGCGGTGACCTGTCCGGAGTATCGGACCAGGTCCTTGACGCCCTCGCCCGGGCGCTGCGGCTGAGCGAGGACGACCGCACCCATCTGGAGGACCTCGCCCGCGCCGCCGGTCCAGGACGTCGGCGCCGACGCCGGCCCGCTGCCGCGGTGCGGCCGAACCTGCAGCACTTCCTGGACTCCATGGCCTGCCCGGCGTTCATCCTGAACGGCCGCGGTGACGTCCTGGCCGCCAACAGCCTGGGCCGCGCGCTGTACGCCCCCATGATCGAAGCCGCCGGGGGCGCCACCCCCAACCACGGCCGGTTCATATTCCTGGACGCTCGCTCCCGCCAGTTCTGGGTCGACTGGGAGAGTGCCGCGGACAACCTGGTCGCTCTCCTGCACGCCCAGGCCGGCCGCGACCCCTACGACAAGGACCTCACCGACCTCATCGGTGAGCTGTCCACCCGCAGCGAGGATTTCCGTACCCGTTGGGCCGGCCACGACGTCCGCCAGTACCACCAGGGCGCCAAAGTCATCCACCACCCCGTGGTCGGCACGCTTCAGCTCGCCTACGAATCCCTCGACCTGCCCGCCGACGGCCTCATCCTGTTCGCCTACGGCGCCGAGCCGGGTAGCGACTCCGAAGACGCGCTGCGCATCCTGGCCAGCTGGGCTACCGACCGTATCCCCGAGCCCGACCGAAGGCTCCCCTGACAGGACGAGCAACGTCCAGTGGCCGGTGCCCGGCGAGACACCCCTCGCACCGCCCACCAGCCGTCATCCGTAACGCTGGAGCAGCGACCACCGGGAGAGGGCGGGAACGATCCACCCCCATGGTATTCACAGCCCCGCCGGCCACTCGTGGCCGACGCTTCCCCGGCGACCACCATCCCGCCGCTCACTGTCAACAACGCTCGTGGTCAATACACCTAGGGCAGGGTGACGTGCTCCTGCCGCGACCCGACCTGGAAGGGGTCGGGGTCTCGCTCCCAGGGCGGCCCGCGGTGAGCACCTGCCGCTCACCGCAGGCCGGTCTCGTCGGCCTGGAGGGCGGGTCAGGTGTCGGCGGTGGGCTCTTGGCGCTGTTGGGAGAGGCGGAGTTGTTCGTTGAGGCGCAGGGCTTCTTCGAGTTGGTCTTCAAGGATGACGATGCGGCAGGCGGCTTCGATGGGGGTGCCCTGGTCGACGAGGTCGCGGGCTCGCATGGCGATGCGTAGCTGGTAGCGGGAGTAGCGGCGGTGGCCGCCGTCGGAGCGTAGGGGGGTGATGAGGCGGTGTTCGCCGAGGGCTCGTAGGAAGCCGGGGGTGGTGCCGGTCATCTCGGCGGCGCGTCCCATGGTGTAGGCGGGGTAGTCGTCGTCGTCGAGCTTGCCGGGTGTGTCGGGGCTGGCCGTTGTAGTCACTGCACCTCTCTGGTTCTCGGGGAGAACGCGTCGAGGGGCCCCGGGGCCGTGTCGGCTCCGGGGCCCCGAAGGGGAACAACACCATCTACCGGGCTGGGCCGGTCCTTCTACTTCCGCACTGGCCCGGAGTAGGGGCGTGCGGGGATCGCGTATGCGTGACCGGAAACCACCGTCCTTGCCTTGGGGTCTGCGGTGTCCGCCCGGGCGAGTGTTCACGGGCCGGGCGATCCTGATGGCGTTTGCGCCCTCCGTTCATCCTCTGTACTGGACTGTCACTTTCGTACTGCTGGTACTGCACCTGCTGAACTGCGTACTGCTGGTCGGTGGCCGTGTAGGCCCACCTGGTCCGGCAGCAGGGGCCCGCCGGCCGCCCCGCGTCTGCGGTGGCCTGGAACCCCACTGCCCGGACCCCTCGGCACGCGCGCCCGCAGTCTGGGCGCCTTTGCCGAGACCGTGCCTGTCTTGCGACTGCCGGTCCTGCACTCACCGAACTGTGTACTGCTCGATACCGCTGGTGGCGGCCCCTGATGCCTGCGGGCCGCCCGGTCCGGCAGCCAGTCCCGTGGCCGTCCTGCACCTGCCTGGCTTCGGAACTTCACTGCCGGACCGAACTGCGAACTTCGGTCCAACAATCCGGCCAGTTCGTGGCTGGCCGGTATCGCCGACTGCTGTCTACGAGAGAAACGTTAGACTCGCCCGCGAGCAATGTCTACTTCGGCGCAGATAGATTTTGCGGCGCCGGTGAGTGAGGTAGTCGCGCGCTGCGCGGCGGCAACCCCCCGAGCCGCCGCCGCGCGCCCGAAGTGCCCGGCGGGACTGTGCAGGGAGGCGGGATTGGAAGAGCTGGTGCCGAAGTCATCGGAGACGGCCCGGGGCGGACAGACGGATCACGGGCTCGGAGGAAGCCGCAGCCACCGGTCGACCTGCGGACTCCCGGGTGCCTTATGCGAGTGAAATCCGCTGGGATCCGAGCTGGTCACATGGAGTGAAGGGGTCAAGCGGTTCGGTTCGTGAGCTGCGCGGGGCGGCCGGGGCGCCGCCGACCGCGCGGGGCGTCTACCGGGCGGCGAGAACGGTAGGAGTGATCCGGCTTGTCGTGGGTCAGCCGGCTGTGGCCCACTGGGTGGCCTGTGCGCGCAGAGGGGAGACGACGGCGGCGTAGCAGCTCCCGGGCAGGTCGGTGACCCAGTCGAAAGCGTCGAGGGTGATGCCGTGCTGAGCTGCGGCCTGGAGCATGTCGGCGAGCAGCGCGGTCGCGGCGGCTTTCTGCTCCGCGGTGCCTGGGCCGGGACGGCGTTGTGCGGCCTCATCAACGCGGTCGGCAAGATCGCGGTGCCGGAGGACGGCGCGGTAGCACGTGCCGGGCAGGTCGGTGACCCAGTCGAAAGTGTCGAGGGTGATGCCGTGCTGAGCTGCGGCCTGGAGCATGTCGGCCAGTAGCGCGGTCGCGGCGGCCCTGTCCTGCTCGGTGCCGTGGTCCGGGCGACGCTCGGCGGCGGCAGCGACACGGTCGGCAAGGTCGCGGTGCCTGGCCACGGCGCGGTAGCACGTGCCGGGCAGGTCGGTGACCCAGTCGAAGGCGTCGAGGGTGATGCCGTGCTGAGCTGCGGCCTGGAGCATGTCGGCCAGTAGCGCGGTCGCGGCGGCCCTGTCCTGCTCGGTGCCGTGGTCCGGGCG